>JAWVFN010000001.1:0-41377 GCA_033855935.1 Solirubrobacterales bacterium
TCGACCTTGCGGATCCCGCAGCAGGCGTCGGGGTCGCGGTTCCAGAGCTCGTCGCCGAACTGGGTGGCCTGTTCTTCGATCGAAATGTTGTGGTACCGCTCGAAGCCGATCCCGTAGCGCTCGGCGAAGGCATCGCGGGTGGCGTAGGTCTCCTCGAAGAGGACGTCGGTGTCGAGATAGAAGAAACGGGTGCCCGGGTTGATCTTGAAAGCCATGTCGATCAGCACCGAGTTGGTCTTCTGGAACGAGCAGGCGATGTAGAGCTTGGGGTGGAAGGTCTCCAGCGCCCAGCGCAGCGCCTCCTCGGCGCTCGAGTCCTCGAGGTCGTTGGCGACCACCTCGGGATCAAATGGGACGTCGGTGGGTGCGTGGACGTGGGTCTCGGGGACCGCGGCGAGCGGGTTCATACGGCGCACTCCCCTTCCCCGCGCTCGACCTTGTAGGGGTCGGAGCGGTTCCAGTCGATGAACATGCCCATCGTCTGCAGCGAGAAGTCGACCGGCATCGTCAGGTCCTTGACCTTCTCCTCGAAGGGGTCGGAGCCGATGCGCTCGGCGAACTGGTTGAAAGTCTCGCCGTCGGTGCGCTCCTCCTCGTAGAAGCGGACCCAGCGCTCCACCGCGTCGGGAACCCGCTTTGATGGCAAACGCGCCTTCAACCGGTGGCCGTAGACGACCTCGCCGCCCTCGTAGTTGCCGCCGATGTGGGCGATGTAGGCGGGGACCGTCTTGTCGCCGACCTTGAGCGAGGCGCCGTAGAAGCCGATGTTGGCGATGTGGTGCTGGCTGCAGCCGTTGGGGCAGCCGCTCATCTTGATGTGCATCTGCTTGGTCAGCTCGTCGGTGATCTCCATCTCCTCGAGCCGTTGCTGGACCGCCTGGTTCAAGCCCATCGAAGAGGTGATGCCGAGCTTGCAGCTGTCGGTGCCGGGGCAGCTGACGACGTCGGTGATCTCGTCGGAACCGGGGTCGGAGAGGCCGAGCTCACCGAGCCGGCGCCAGACGTCGTATACGACCTCGTCGCGGACCCAGCGCAGAACGAAGTTCTGCTGGACCGTCGCCCGGGCGTAGCCGCCGGTGAAGTCGCGCATGATCGAAGCCAGTCCCCGGAATTGATCAGGGGTGAGGTCGCCGCGGGTGACCTTGACCTCGATCGTCGAGAACCCCTGCTGGCGCTGGGGGCGGACGTTCGACTCCTTGAAACGCTCGAACTCGGAGCCGTCGCCATCGGGACCTGGGGTTGAGTAGGTGTCGGGGACTTCGGGCGCGTTGTCCTCCTCGTCGTCGTCGAAGCGCAGGCGCTCGACGTCGAAGTCGCGCTCGGCGACCCAGTCGCCCTCGAGCTCGGCGTCGACGAGCTTGCGGAATTCCTCGATGCCGACCTTGTCGACGAGGACCTTGATCCGGGCGCGGGCGCGGTTGACGCGCAGCCAGTCCTGGCGGTCGAAGATCCGCAGCGCGGCCTCGGTCCACTTCAGGTACTCGCCGTCGTCGGCGCTGACGAACTCGTTCAGGGTCGGCGCGACCCTGGGCATGATCGAGGTGCCACCGCCCACCCTGATTTCAAAGCCATTGACTCCGTCACGTACGCGGGGGATGAATCCGACGTCGTGGATGCCGGTGATCGCGCGGTCGGCGTCGGAGGAGCTGAAGGCGGTCTTGATCTTGCGCGGCATCAGCTGCGTCGTCGGGTGGCGGACGAAGTAGCGCGCGTAGGCGGCCGCGTAGGGAGTCGGGTCGAAGGTCTCGTCGTCGGCGACGCCGGCCCAGGGATCGCCGGTCACGTTGCGAACCGTGTTGCCGCACCCCTCGCGGGAGGAGAGACCGACGGCGCTGATCTCGCGGATCAGCTCGGCCATCTCGGCGAGCGGGATGTGGTGGATCTGGATGTTCTGGCGGGTGGTGATGTGGCCCTTGTCGAGCGGGGCCCAGCGCTCGACGACGTCGGCGAACATGTCCATCTGCTCGGGGCTGACGCCGCCGAAGGGGAGCTTGATCCGGCACATCTGGACGTCGGGCTGGCGCTGGCCGTAGACACCCTGCTTGAGGCGGGTGCCGATGTACTCGGCCTCGGGCGTCTCGCCGTTCAAGAACCTGCCGGCGCGCGTGTCGAAATCATCGAACTCGCGCTCGATGATCGGGATCACGTGCCCGGGAACGTTGTCGTAGACCTCGGGGTTTTCGAGCGAGCCGACGCGGCCCTTGCCACGCTGCTCCTTGCCCACGTGCTCCTCGAGGCCGTGTTCGTTCTTGGTCGGGGCGCTTACCGGTTCCATCGGCGACCGATAATACACAAATCCCGACCGGGTTAGGGGTAATTGCCTATTGAGTTTGTCGAGAAACGGCCTCGCCATCAACCGCCGCCTCCTCCGCTTCGCGTCCGGGGGCGGCGGGGGTGGGCTCTCCATGAATGGCCCTTATCGGCCTAGTTGGAGGTTTCCTCCGGCGGGTCGACCTTGTCGACCGGGAAGCGGCCCTCGGACTCGAGGATCGCGGCGGCCTCGCCCGATTCGGCGACGTAACCGTCGTCGGGCTCCAGGGGCAGGTCCGCCTCCTTCCAGGCGGTGATCCCGCCCTCCATCGCCACGGCATCGAAGCCGCCCGAGCGCAACGCCTCCGATGCCATGCCCGAGCGGTTGCCGGTGCGGCAGTAGACGACGATCTTTTGCTCCTCGCCGAGGCGCTCGGCCTCGGCCGTGAGGTCGTTGAGCTCGACGTGGCGGGCGCCGGGGATGTGCCCGGAGTCCCACTCGTGGTCTGTGCGGACGTCGAGCAGCTCGATCTCGCCGCCATCGAGCAGCTCCTTCACAACTCCCGGCGGCTCCTCCGCTTCGCGTCCGGGGCCGCCGGGACCAGGGACGTCAGTCAACGTCGGTTCCCTCGACCAGGAACGCCACCCGCACATGGGCGCGCCACTCGTCGAGGTTGTCGCCGCGAAGCCCGGTCGAGACGATGTCGACGGCTCGCACGTTGCGCAGCGACGACTGGGCCTGCTTGAGCGCCTGCTGGCAGGCGTCGTCGGAGGACTTCTTCGAGCTACCGACGAGTTCGATGATCTTGACTACGGCCATTGCTGCTCCTCTCAGAGGGGATTCGAAGTCATCAGCGGGCGATGCTACCGGCGGCCCGCGGGGTGGCGGCGGGGACCGGCTCCTCACCGGCGACGCAGACGAGCCCGATCGATACGCCGGCCGGGAGGCGCAGCCCGCGCCGGATCAGCCCGGCCTCGAAGCGCATCGGCAGCTCGAGCACCGGGTTCAGCGCTCCGGGAGTCGCCTCGGTGTCGAGCCGCAGGCCGGCATCGCGATTGCGACGCAGCCGCCGGACCAGCGCAATCGGCGGCAGCAGGATGCTGTTGAAGTAGGTGCCGAACGCAGGCCTCCAGCCCGCGGCGGCGGCCCTCTGCTCGATCTCCCGGCGCAGATAGCGCCGCCTATGGTGATGGGACTCGTCGTGGGCGCTCCACAGCCAGCTGTATGCCGGGGTGGTGAGGATCAGGGTCGCGCCGGGCGCGGCCACCCGCCGCAGCTCGTGCAGCACCGCCGCATCGTCATCGACGTGCTCGATCACGTCGATGTTGAGGATCAGGTCGAATTCGCCCGAGGCGAAGGGAAGGTCCTCGAGCGGCGAGAGGCTGACCGCATCGAGCCCGCGGCGGCGGCAGAACTCCACCGCCTGCGGGGATATGTCGACGCCACTCGCCCTCCCCGGCGCGCCGAACTCGACCAGGTTGCGCCCGGTACCGCAGCCGGCATCGAGCAGACGCGGATCGGCGGCGATCTGCGCCCGCGACATCAACGCCTTGATCACCGCCCGCCGCCCGCGGAACCACCAGTGTGAGTCCTCGGAGCGGTAGAGGTCCTCGTAGACCGCCTCGTCCACTTGTCCTAGGGACCTACGTCGCCCTGGGGAAAGTTGACGAAGTCCTCGACCAGGTATCGCGGTCGGCGCTTGGTCTCGTCATAGACGCGACCGAGATACTGGCCGAGGACGCCGAGGGTGAACAGCTGGACGCCGCCGAGGAAGAGGACCGCGGAGATCAGCGAGGTGAACCCGAACGGGATGTTCGAGTTGCTGAAGAGTTTCGCGGCGACGAAGAAGACCTCGAGCAGAGCCGCGAACCCCGCGACGACCATTCCCGCCCAGGCAGCGGCACGCAGCGGCGCATTGGAGAAGGCGAATACACCATCGAGGCCGTGGCGGATGCGGTCTCGAAACGCCAGCCGCGCCGTGCCACTGGCCCTCGGCGGGCGCTCGAGCGGGACGCCGGTTTGCTTGAAGCCGACGTAGGCCCGCAGGCCCGGGAAGAACACGTTGCGCTCCGAGAGCGCGGTGACGGCATCGACTACACGCCTGCTCATGACGCAGAACGGGCCTGCGTTGGGCGGCTGTGGGACGGAGGAGTAGCGCCCGACGAGCTTGTAGAACGCCGCGGTCGCCAGCCGCATCGGTAGACGCTCGGGCCGGCGCGCGCGGATCGCGTAGACGACGTCGAAGCCCTCGCGCGCACGCTCCAGCATCTGCGGGATCGCCTCGGGCTCGTCCTGCAGGTCGGCGTCCATCAGCACTGTCCACTCGCCGGAGGTGTGCTCGAGGACGGCGAGGTGTGCGTTGGCGAGACCGAAGTTGCGCGAGAGCAGCACGGCCCTGACCCGCGGATCTCGCGCGCAGAGCCCGCGCAGGTAGTCGCGGGTGCCGTCGTCGGAGAGGTTGTCGCTGACGACCATCTCCCAGTCGGCGCCGATGCCATCCATCACGGTCGTCAGCCGGCGATGCAGCTCGGGCAGGGAATCGATCTCGTTGTACGCCGGGATGCCCACGGAGATCTGTGCGCGCGGCCGCTCGGTCACGGCCAATAGGGTAGAGCGGGCGTGAGCCGGACTGCGGAAAAGGGCCGGGGCTGGCCGGGCCCGATACCGCTCCTCGGTCTGCTGATCGTCGGTGCCGCGGCCCTCACCTTCTGGGAGACGCGCGGGCAGTCGCTTTACGCGGACGAGGTGACGATCTTCTCGAGCTACCGTGGCTGGGACCCGGGGGTGCTGCTGCGGCCCGACGGCGGCCACCTGATCCTGACCACACTGCTCGTCTACAAGACGCTGTGGCAGATCTTCGGCGCGGAGAGCTATCTGCCGCTCCGCATCCTCCACGTGGTTCTGGCCTCGATCAGCGCCGGGCTCTTCTACCAGCTCGCCCGCACCCGGATCGGGGACTACCCCGCCCTTGCGCCCACTGCGCTCGTGGTGCTCTTCGGGAGTGCCGGGGAGATCGTCGCCACCCCGTTCGGGTCGCTCGCCTATGGCAGCGTCATCTTCGGGCTCGCCGCGCTGCTCGCGCTCGAACGCGGCGGCCGCCGTGGCGACGTGATCGCCTGCATATGCCTGATCGGCGCCCTCGCCTCATACAGCATCAGCATCGCCTTCCTGGTCGGAGCGGCGGTGCTCGTCTACCTGCGAGGGCCGGCCATGCGTCGACGCTCGGCCTGGGTGATCGCCGCGCCGGTTCTGCTCTACGCCGCCTACCGGATCTACGCCCTGCATTACGGCGGCCACGGCGAGACCAACATCTCGCTCGACAACGTCGGCAATCTGCCGTCGGCGATGCTCACCGAGCTCGCGGCGGCCGCGGCCGCGTTGAGCGGCCTGTTCCGCGTCCCCGGTCAACAGGGGGTCAGCTTTGACATCAGCTGGGGCTACCCGATCGGCGTCGCGCTGGTCGGGCTCGTCGCGTTCCGGCTCCGTGACCGGGCCCCGGTCAGCCCGCGGCTGTGGGCCCTGCTCGCAACTCTGCTCGCCTTCTGGGGCCTGATCGCTCTCAACCTCGGCCCGCTGCGGGCGCCGGACGCGAGCCGCTACGTCTACATCGCCGGACTGCTGATGCTGCTGGTGCTGATCGAGCTGCTCGCGGAGGCGCGATTGGCGAGGTTGGAGCTGGCGGGGATCGCGGTTTTGCTGGCAGGGTCGATCCTCGCCAACGTCGTGGCGCTGCACGAGACGGCGCCGCAATACCGAACGGCGGGGCGCATCCTGCGCGGCGACCTCGCCGGGGTCGAGATAGCCGGCCGCAACGCCGACCCCAACCTGCCGATCCTCGAGCTGCCCGACGAGCCGGTCGTCCGCGACCTCCAGATCCCGGTCCACGACTACCTCGCCGCCGCTGCCGACCTCGGCTCGCCGGCCTACAGCCCAGACGAGCTCGCGGCGGCCCCGGAAACGCCCCGGGCCGCCGCCGACGCCCAGATGATCCGGCTGCTGGGGTTGCACACCGCTGCTGAGTCCGCACTCCCTCCGCCTCCGGCGACGCCGCCCGTGGCGACCGAAGCCGTCCGGGGCGGAACCGTGACCGTTCGCGCGGGCTGCGTCGTCCTCGAGCCAACGGGGCCCGGCGCGAACCTCGTGCTGCGGCTGCCACCGGGTGGCGTGTCGCTCCGCGTCGCCCCCGGTGCGTCGGCGAGCGTCGCGCTGCGGCGCTTTGCGGATGCCTTCGCCGCCCCCCTGGCGCCCGTCGCCGGCGGCACCAGCGCGGTTGTGGCGATACCACGCGACCGCGTGGCGCGACCGTGGGAAGCGTCGATCACCGCCGATCAGAAGGTGGAAGCGTGCCCGGTCCCGGCCTGACCGAGTCGCAGACCAGCGAGCGGCTGCCGCCACGCGGCGAGGCGGACCCGACGCGACTGCTCGTCGTCGCGATGGTGCTGGCTGCCGGCTTCCTGCTCTGGGAGACGCGGGGGCAGACGATGCTCTTCGACGAGTGGAGCTTCTTCGCCGACTACCGCGGGCACTCGCCCTCGATCCTGCTCAACCCGTTCGGCGACAACCTCGAGATCGTCCCGATCCTCATCTACAAGACGGTGTTCGCGCTCTTCGGCCCGGCCTCGATCGCGCTGAGGCTGATCACCGTGGCTCTGAACCTGACCTGCGCGGGATTGTTCTACGTTCTGATGCGGCGGCGGGTCGGTGGCTGGATCGCCTTCGCAGCGGCGTCGCTGCTGATGGTGCTCGGCGCGGCGGCTGATGTTGTCGGCGCCAGCCTCGGCATCGCGATCATGACTGCGGTCGCCTGCGGGCTTGGGGCGCTGATCGCACTCGAACGCGGAGACCAGCGCGGCGACCGCATCGCCTGCCTGCTGTTGATCGGGGCGCTGGCTTCCAACAGCATCGGGCTGCCGTTCGCGGTCGGCGCCGCGGTACTGGTCGTGTTCTCCGGGCCGAGGCCTCGAGCCGGGCGCTGGTGGGTCGCCGGGGCTCCCCTCCTTCTCTACGGGATCTGGCGGCTCTGGTCGCTGCATCTCGATCCGCTCGGGCCGCTCGCGGCCCACCCCACCGACATCACACTCGCCAACATCGGCACCCTGCCGACGTCGATCGCCGACTCGCTCGCCGACGCGGTGCTCAGCATCACCGGGCTCTACACCCAGCCGGGAATCGCCGCGCGCACCTTCTCGACCGACTTCGGCCCGCCGCTCGCGGTTGCCGTCGTCGCCGCTCTGGTGCTCAGGATTCGCCGCGGGCCGGCGCTCGACCGAAGGGTTCTCGCCTACGCGGCGATGCCGCTCGCCTACTGGGCGGCGATCGCCCTCGTCGCTTCGGACCGCACCCCATCGGTCAGCCGCTACCAGTACGGCGGGGCGATCCTGCTGCTCCTACTCAGCGCCGAGCTCGCTCGCGACGTGCGGATCGCACCGCGGCTCCAGGCCGCAATTGTCGCGGCGCTGCTGATCTCAGCCGCGCCGAACGCCTACAACATCCACGCGAGCTCCGAGCTGCTGCGCCAGAACGCGCGCATGGATCGCGCCGAGATGGCGGCGATAGAGATCGCGGGCGACCGGGTGCCGTACGACCTGCTTGTCGAGCCGATCGGCGGCCGCTTCGACCGCTCCACCCCGGCGCTGTTCAGCGGCGGCCAGCTGACGCCGCTCAGCGACGCGCTCATCGCCGCCGGGCGCTACCGCTCGGCGGTGGCCGCCTTCGGATCTCCGGCCTACTCCGAGAGCGAGCTGGATGCGAGCCCCGCCGAGGCGCGAGCGGCGGCCGATGCCGAGCTCGCGGCGGCACTCGGCCCGCACCTGGTTCCGGTCAGCGGGCCGCTGCGCGACTGCCACCGGCGAACCTCGGCCGGGCCGGGGACCATCGAGCTGCCGGTGCCGCCGGGCGGCGTTGCGATCCGGGTCGCCGCCGGAGGCACGGCCACTCTCAGCCTGAGGCGCTTCGGCGACTCGTACTCGATCCCGGCCGGCACCGTCGCCGGCGGCTCGGCACTCGAGCTGCGCCTGCCGGCAGACGGCTCGTCCCGAGCGTGGGGCGCCCAGCTCGCCTACTCGGGGAGGGTCGAGGTCTGCGCGCCGTGATGACGGGCGAACGCGACCCAAGAGCGCGCTGGGCCCTCGCCGCGGTAATGGTCGCCGCCGCGGCGCTGCTGCTGTGGCTGACCCGCACCGAGACGTTCTTCGCCGACGAGTGGAACTTCCTCGTCGGCTATCCCGACTGGAGCCCCGGGACCCTGCTCCACCCGAACTCGGGCAATCTGATCGCCGCCCCCGCGGTCCTCTACAAGACGATGACCGCCGTCTTCGGTGCCGACGACTACCTCCCGTTCCGCCTCCTCTGGGTCGGTCTCGACCTGCTCAGCGCCGGGCTCTTTTATTCACTCACGCGGCGCCGGGTCGGCGACTGGATCGCGCTGGCGCCGACGACCCTGCTGCTCTTCTTCGGCGCGTCGTGGGAGGTTTTCGGAGGACCGCTCGGGATCACAATCCTGATGGCGGTCGCGGCGGGGCTGGGGATGCTGCTCTGCCTCGAGCGGGGCGATCGCGCCGGAGACGCCGGCGCCGCCGTGCTACTGGCGCTCTCGATCGCCACCTACACAATCGGACTGGCTTTCGCGGTCGGAGCCGTCGTCGAGCTCGCGGTCGGCCGGGGGCGCGAAGGATGGCGGCGTGCCTGGGTGATCGCCGCACCGCTGCTGCTCTACG
This sequence comes from Solirubrobacterales bacterium, assembly GCA_033855935.1. Lineage (GTDB taxonomy): Bacteria > Actinomycetota > Thermoleophilia > Solirubrobacterales > 70-9 > JAWVFN01. The sequence continues at coordinate 8,968 of JAWVFN010000001.1, forward strand.
GCGCCTGGCGGGCGTGGGCCGCCAAATACGGCGGAACCGATGTCGGCTTCTCCGACGTGCTGACCCTGCCCGGCTCCGTCGCCAATTCGATGGCCGCGGTCTGTGCGGCGATCTCGGGGAGCTTCCGCGACCCGGTCAACTCGGGGCTCGCCCTCCACACCGAGGGTGGGCGAGTGTTCGCGGTACTGCTGGCCGGCATCGTCGTCTGGCGACTGTTTGGACCCGCGGGCAGGGCCGTCGACCGCCGGGTCTGGATCTTCGTCGCGATGCCGCTCACCTACTGGGCCCTGATCGGCGCCAACCTCGGCCCGCTGCGCACCCCTGACGCTTCGCGCTACCTCTACGGGGGAGCGGTGTTCGTCCTCCTGCTGCTTACCCAGCTCTACGCGGGCACGCGGCTGGGCCGGCGCGGGTACGCGGTTCTCGCCGTGGCGCTCGCCTTCTGCCTGCTCGGCAACCTCGCCAACCTCCGCGACGCGTCGCGCTTCCTGCGCGACAACGGCGATGAGAACCGCGGCGAGTTGACGGCGCTCGAGCTCGCGGGGCCGGGGCGCGTCGATCGCAACCTCCTGGTCGAGCCGCTGACCGGCGCGATCACGCCGCTCGAGGACATGGCGTTCTTCGCGGGCCCCTACTTCGACGCCTTCGCCGGCGAGCCCTCACCGGCGTATCCGCCCGCCGAGCTTCCCCGCCGCCCGGAGCACGTCCGCGTCCGCGCCGACATCGAGCTCGTCCGGGCCTTCGCCCTTACCCCCGTGCCCGCCCCGCCCACCGCCGCCCTCGGGGCATGCCTGACGTTTGCGCCCAATCCTGTGCCCGGAACGCGAGCGTTCCGGGTCGCCCCGGGCGGCTTCACGGTCCGCGGAGCGGCGATCACCGGCATCGCGCTGCGCCGCTTCGGCGACGAGTTCGCCGCGACGCTGTCGCCGCCGCCACCGGGGCAGGCCGAGCTCGTCGCGATCCCGGCCGATCGCTCGCCGCTGCCCTGGTACGCGCAGGTCACGACAAGCGCCCCCGTCACCATCTGCCCCGCTTAGGAGGGGCGGGCGAGAACCAGCATCCGGTCGCGAAAATCGGGCGCCCAGGTGCGGCCGGCGAGCCCCGCAGCCTCGGCGCCCCTGACCAGGCCCCGCGCCAGCGGGCGGCTGTAGCCGCCGGTGCGCTCGAGGTAGTAGCGCACGGTGAACGCCTTCGGGGCAGTCGAGATCTCGAGCACGTCGTATCCGTGCCGCTCGAGCAGGGTCGCGATCGAGCGCCGGGTGAAGTACTGGAGGTGGGTCGGCAGGACCGACCACCAGCGCCGGCCCATCGCCCGGGCGATGCGGCTCCCGGCGTCAGGCAGGGCGAGCGCGAAAACGCCGCCCGGCGCCAGCAGCTCCGAGACGCGGTCGAGCGCGGCCCCGGGATCGGGAAGGTGCTCGATCACATCGCCCATGAAGGCGGCGCCGAACTCCCCAGCCGGCAGCTCGGCGTCGAGAAGCTCCGCCCTGATCACGTCGAGCCCGAGCCGTTCGCGGGCGTAGGCCGAGGCGAACTCGCTCGGCTCGACCCCGGTCGGGCGCCAGCCGCGCGAACCGGCCTGGGAGGCGAAGTAGCCGACCCAGCAGCCAAGATCGACGAGGCGAGCGGGGGCCGCGTGGCGCTCGATCCGCTCGAGGATCTCGTCGGCGGTCCGCCTCTGGCCGGCCTCCTCGGCGATGTAGTCCTCGGAGGACGCCTCGGCGTAGGACTCGCCGAGCTCGGCTCGGTCGGGCATCTGCGCGAGTTGCATGTGGCCGCAGTTGGCGCAGCGCACGATGTCGGCCAGCGCTGTCCCGTATTCGTCGGTTGTCGGGATCAACCCGGCCTCGCCTGCCGCACCGGCGACCTTCAGATGGGGGGTCAGAGGGCCGCTCCCACAGGCGGCGCATTGTCGGTCGGTGGCCAGAGGCGTCTAGATTACGCGCGATGCGCGGGCGCAAGGGCGAGCCTCAATGGCCGAAGACGCTTCCCGTCCTCACGGAGGAGCAGCAGCAGATCAGCGAAGACTGGTATCGCGTGTGGCTGCCCGAGTTGGCTCGCAAGTACAAGCCGATCGACTGGTTCCACCACACCTACCCCTCGCGACGGCCCGCCCCGCCCGGGGGCCGCACGCTCGAGATCGGCTCGGGATTCGGCAACCAGATCCAGTACGAGGACCTCACAGACCAGGAGTACGTCGCCGTCGACCTGCGGCCGGAGATGACCGAGGCGGTCACCCGCGACTACCCGGAGGTGACCGCGCTGACGGTGGACGCCCAGCGCGAGATGCCCTTTCCCGACGGCCACTTCGACCGGGTCCTCGCCGTCCAGGTCCTGGAGCACATGCCGAACCTGCCGCCCGCGCTCGACGAGATCCACCGGGTGATGAGGCCAAACGCGAAGTTCATCGTCGTCATCCCCTGCGAGGGCGGCCGGGCCTACAGCCTCGCGAGGCAAATCAGCTCCAAGCCGCAGTTCGAGAAACGCTATGACACCGACTTCGACTGGTTCGTCGCCAGCGAGCACTGCAACGTCCCCTGGGAGATCGAATACGAGCTGCGCAAGCGGTTTCGCGTAGCCGGCCGCACCTTCTTCCCCCTGCTCGTCCCCTCGGTCAACGCAAACCTGCTGATCGGGCTGACCCTCACCCGCGACTGAGCTCGAAGCCGAACTCGTGGACGGTCCCGAAGGGGACGTCGAACGACCACGTCTCCTGGACCTTGGCGCTGCCGCCGAGCAGCGCGAAGAGATCCTCCTTTGGCCGGATCGGCTCACCCTCGTCGAGCCAGACGATCGCCCGCCGGAACGGCCCGACCATGACTCCGTCGGTGCCGACGATGCGGTCCGCACCGGTCTCCTCGAAGACCCGCTCGACGAGATCGAGGACCTGTTGATCGCCGAGGTGGTGGAAAACGGCCGAGCAAACAACCGCGTCGGCATCGCGCCAGTGCGTCAGCGGCGCGGTTGTGACGTCGGCCTCGACGAACTCGCGGCCGTCGCCGCCATGCTTGCGCCGGGCGGCCTTGAGCGATCCCTCGTTGATGTCGAGGCCCGCGTAGCGGCGGGGCTGGAGATGGCCGAGCAGGGGTGCGTCGCCGCAGCCGAGCTCGAGAACGAAATCGTGGGGACCGGCGGCGAGATCAGCGGCGAGCCGGCGGTTGAGACCGCGCACGTAGCCGCCGGTGACCGCCAGCTGGCCCGCCTTGACCAGTGGCCGGAACACCCTCGCTCGATCGACGAGGCCGGCCACTCCCGGGCGCGGCCCGTGGGCCGTGATCTCAGCGCTCATCGGGCGGCAGTGTAGAGGCGGGTCTGCGAGCCGGGCGCCCGAAGGCGGCCCTATGATTGCGCCGATGCCAGAAGGCACGGTCGAGCCGGGCGCCGGCGCGCGGACGCTCGGCTTGTTGAGCGTTGTCGCGCCGCTGTTCAATGAAGAGCAGACGGTCGCCGAGTTCCATCGGCGGGCGACTGAGGCGCTATCCGAGATTCCTTTCGAGCTGATCCTCGTCGACGACGGGTCGAGTGATGGCACCTCCTCGGTTCTCGCCAGCCTCGCCGCGGACGACGAGAGGACGCGGGTGATCACGCTATCTCGCAACTTCGGCCACCAGGCGGCGATCACGGCGGGCCTCGACTCCGCCCGCGGCGACGCGGCGGTGACGATGGACGGCGACCTCCAGGATCCACCCGAGCTGATCCCCGAGATGCTTGGCCGCTGGCGCGCCGGGGCCGACGTCGTCTCCGGGGTCCGCGAGTGGCGCTCGGGCGAGACCCGGGTGAAGCTCGCGACCGCGCGTTGGTTCTACCGCCTCTTCGGCCGCATCGCCCAGATTGACCTCCAGCCGGAAGCCGGCGACTTCCGGCTGCTCGACCGCAGCGCGCTCGAGGCGCTGCTCGGGATGCGCGAGCGCAACCGCTTCCTGCGCGGGATGAGCGTCTGGGTCGGCTTCGACCAGGACTCGGTGCCCTACACGCGCGATGCCCGCCACGCCGGCGAGACGAAGTTCACCCTCAGCCGCATGATCCGATTCGGCGTAGACGCGATCTCCTCCTTTTCCTACCGGCCGCTGCAGGCGGCGACGGTGCTCGGCTTCACCTTCTCGCTCGTCGCGTTCTTCGCGATTCCCGTCGCGATCGCTTTCAAGATCGCCGGTCAGTTCGTTCCCGGCGTGACCACGCTGCTCCTCGTCGTACTGCTGCTCGGCGGCATCCAGCTGATCACCGTCGGCATCATCGGCGAGTATCTCGGGCGCGTCTACGAGGAGGTCAAGCAGCGGCCGCTCTACGTGGTCCGCGGCCGCCTCAACGCCCAGCCCCCGCGCGAAGGGATCGCCGATGACGCTCGAGAGCGGGGCTAGCCTCGGGAGCGCGGCGCGCTGGGCGGCGCTGGCGGTCTCCCTCGCCTCGCTCGTCGCCGTCGTCATCTGGGCCACCCACCAACAAGCGCCGCACCTGCCGTCCTCTGCATCCAGGATCGAGGCGCTGCTCGGGGCGCTCGCGGTCTATGGCGTGGGGATGCTCCTGCGGGGCGAGCGCTGGTGGCGGATCCTCCGCCACGACGGGGCCGGCTCGAACCGCGCCGACGCCTGGGCGCTGACGACCGTCGGCTACATGGGCAACTGCGTGCTGCCGGCTCGGGCCGGCGACGCGATTCGTGCCTACCTGCAGTCGGTCCGCTCCGGCGCCACGATTCGCGGTGTCCTCGGGACCCTGATCGCCGAGCGAGTCCTGGACGTCGTCTTTCTGCTCGGGATGTTCGCCGTCCTCGCCTACGGTGTGCTCAACGGCATCGCGACCCCGGGCGGCGGCCGCGTCGTCTGGCCGCTGGCGGCCGCAGCGGCGGTCGCGCTGCTGCTCGCCGGCGGCTGGATGCTGGCGCGGCGTCACCCGGCCGGCCGGCGATGGATCGATTACCTGGCGCCGCTGGCCGACGCGACCCGCCGGCTGCGCGGCCGCCACGGCGCGCTGATGCTCGCCTTCACAGCGGCGATCTGGGGCACCGAGGCGGCCGTCTACCTGCTCTGCGGCGAGTCGGTCGGCATCTCGATGTCGCCGGTCGACGCGCTCTATCTGCTCGCCGTCCTCGGCATCTTCGTCCTGATCCCGTCGGGGCCGGGATATCTGGGGACGTTCGAGCTCGCCCTCGTGTTCGGGCTGAGCGCGATCGACGCCCCGGACAGCGCCTCGGTCTCCTACCTGCTGACACTGCGGTTCGTGCTGACGGTGCCGGTGACCATTGCCGGCATCTTCCTGCTGGTGACGCGCTATGGCGGCTTCGACTCCGCGCGCGGAGCCTGGGCCAAGGTGAGCGCCTGATGCGGGTCGCGGTCATCGGCGCCGGAGTCACCGGCCTGGTCGCGGCCCATCGCCTGGTCGAGGCCGGCCACGAAGCCGACGTCTACGAGCGCTGGCCCGGGCTCGGCGGCCAGGTGGCGACGATGGACATCGGCGACGGCATCCTGCTCGAGCGTTACTACCACCACCTGTTCACAACCGACCGTCACATCGCCGCGCTATACGAGGAGCTCGGCATGGACGACGCGATCGAATGGCTGCCCTCGAGCGTCGCCGTGTTCGCCCGTGGTCGCACCTACCCGTTCACCTCCCCTTTCGATCTGATGCGATTCAAGCCGCTGTCGCTGCGCTCGCGGGTGCGCACCGGGCTCGCAGTGGTGCAACTCGGCCGCCGTCACCGCGACGTCGCCGGGGTCGAGGGCACGACTGCGCGCCGCTGGATCGAATCCAACATGGGCGTCCAGGTCTGGGAGGAACTCTGGGGGCCGCTGCTGCGCGGCAAGTTCGGCGACCGCGCTGATGATGTTTCGATGGCATGGCTCTGGAGCAAGCTGACGCTGCGGCGCCGGATCGAGGGCGGAGGGGCGCGCCGCGAGATGCTCGGCTATCCCCGCGGCGGATGGCAGCCGCTGCTCGAGCGGCTCCGCGAGCGGATCGAGCGTTCGGGGCGGGTGCTGATCGACCGCCCGGCCGTGCAGATCTCGCGCGCGGGCGCTGGATTCGAGGTGGCCTGGGGCGCAGCGGACTCGTTTCGCAGCGGCCACGACCCACGCCGCTACGAACGCGCAGGAAGCGGACCCTACGACGCAGTGGTGGCGACGACCCCGAACCAGATCTTCGACGGGCTCCTCGACGACGGGCTGCGCGGCGCGGTCGGCGGCGACTACCTCTCCCGGCTCGACTCGATCGAGTACCACGCAGCACTCTGCATGCTGCTCGAGCTCGACCGCCCGTTCGGGACCTACTACTGGACCAACATCGCTGACCGCAGCCTTCCCTTCATCGGGCTGATCGAGCAGAACAAGCTGGTCGGGCCCGAGCGCTACGGCGGGCGGCACTTTCTGTACGTCGCCAACTACCGAGCCCAGGGCGACGAACTGCTCCAGCTCGACCCGGATGAGCTTTTTGATCGCTACGAGCCCGGGCTGCGCGCCGTCAACGGGAAATTCAGCAGCGACTGGGTCAAGCGGATGTGGGTCTTCCAGGAGCCCGACGCGCAGCCGATCGTCGACCTCGGCTATGCCGATCGGATGCCGCCGCTGCGCACCGGCGTCGCCGGGCTGGTGCTGGCGAACACGACCCAGATCTACCCGGAGGACCGCGGCACCAACTACAGCGTCAGGCTCGGCAACGAGGCTGCTGAGGCGCTTACCGGCGGCTGAGGCTCGCCCCGCCTAAAGGGGGATGTTGCCGTGCTTGCGCTTGGGCTGCTCGACCCGTTTGGTCTCGAGCGTGCGCAGCGCCTTGATCAGCTTCGGTCGCGTCTCGTGGGGGACGATCACGTCGTCGATGTAGCCGCGCTCGGCCGCCGCGTACGGGTTGGCGAAGTGGGCCCTGTAGTCCTCGATCAGCTTCGCGCGGCGCTCCTCAGGGGTCGGCGACTGGGCGATGTCGCGGCGGTAGATGATGTTGACGGCGCCCTCCGGTCCCATAACGGCGATCTCCGCCGTCGGCCAGGCGAAGTTGAAGTCGGCGAGCATGTGCTTGGAGTTCATGACGTCGTAGGCGCCGCCGTAGGCCTTGCGCGTGACGACGGTCAGCTTCGGCACAGTCGCTTCGGTGAACGCGTAGAGCAGCTTGGCGCCGTGGCGGATGATCCCGTTCCACTCCTGCGAGGTGCCGGGGAGGAACCCCGGTACGTCGGTGAAGGTGACTAGGGGGATGTTGTAGGCGTCGCAGGTGCGGACGAAGCGCGCCGCCTTCTCCGATGACTCGATGTCGAGGACCCCGGCGAGATGCTTGGGCTGGTTGCCGACGACGCCGACCGGGCGGCCGTCGAGCCGGGAGAAGCCGCAGATGATGTTCTTGGCGAAGTGCTCGTGGACCTCGAAGAACTCGCCGTCGTCGACGACGAGCGAGAGCACGTCGCGCATGTCATACGGCTTGCTCGGATCGTCGGGGACGACGGTGTCGAGCGCCTCCTCCTCGCGATCCGGGTCATCGTATGGCTCGACCCGCGGCGGCAGCTCCATGTTGTTCGAGGGCAGGAAGCCGACCAAATGGCGGACGTCCTCGAGGCAGCTCTCCTCGTCCTCGGAGGCGAAGTGGGCGACGCCGGACTTGGTGTTGTGGCTCATCGCGCCACCGAGCTCCTCGAACTCGACCTCCTCGCCGGTGACGGTCTTGATCACATCGGGCCCGGTGATGAACATGTGAGAGGTCTCCTTGACCATGAAAATGAAGTCGGTCATCGCCGGCGAATAGACCGCGCCGCCGGCACAGGGGCCCATGATGATGCTGATCTGCGGGATCACACCCGAGCACTGGACGTTGCGGACGAAGACGTCGCCGTAGGCGCCGAGCGAGACGACGCCCTCCTGGATCCGGGCCCCGCCGGAGTCGTTGATGCCGATCACGGGCGCCCCCACCTTGGCCGCGAGATCCATGACCTTGACCATCTTCTCGGCCATCACCTCGCCAAGCGAACCGCCGAAGACCGTGAAGTCCTGGCTGAAGACGAAGACCGTGCGGCCGTCGATCGTGCCGTAGCCGGTGACCACGGCGTCGCCGTAGGGCCGGTTCTTGTCCATGTCGAAGTCGCTGGTTCTGTGCCGGACGAAGGTGTCGAGCTCCTCGAAGCTGCCGAGGTCGAGCAGCTTCTCGATCCGCTCGCGGGCGGTCATCTTGCCCTTGGCGTGCTGCTTCTCCACGGCCTCGTCGGAGGCGCTGTGGATCGCCTGCTCGCGCAGCTCCATCAGCTGGGCGAGCTTCTCTTCGTGGGTCTCCGGGAACTTCTCGCGCACGGGGGGCGGAGTCTAGGGCGGCCCTACCCCCAGCGGCCGGCAGGCGAGTGATCGACGCCTTCGGCCAGCGCTGCGCGCAGCCAGCCGCCGACCTGGGACACCGGCGCGGGCGCCGGTGCGGTGTCGGCCAGAAACTGCTGGAGGGCCGCGGCGATCGCGGCGGCCTCGTCGGGCGAGGCGCTCGTCGCGGCGATCTGGATCGAGGGCCGCGGGGGGCGGCGCTTTCCGTTACCGGCCATGAGGCCGGAGTCTAGTGAGGGTCAGACGCCCTGGAAGGGGCGCTTCTCGGGCTCGGCGAGCTCGTCGAGGACGGCGTCGAGCCAGCCTTCGAGCTGGGTCGGCGTGGCGCCTTCGCGCTCGGCCTCGATTGCGACGGTCGTGCCCCAGCCGTCCTGGCGGAGGACGATCTCGATGCTCGCCAGCTCTTCGGCCGCGGAGGCCTCCCAGGCGACCTTGACCTCCGGGTCGCGCTCGGTCATCGAGATCTCGGCGGCGTGCCCGAGCAGTCCCGAGCTCCAGCCTTCCAGGCGCTCGGTCTGGTCGACCAGCTGCCACAGCTCGGGTTGCGACTTGACCAATGTCCGTTGAGCGGAAGCCATCTGCTGCACCATTCGTACGCACCGCCGGATTCCCTTTGCACACCTAACCTTGGCCGCCAAGTTGCACCATGTTCCCTCTACCCAGGCGGGGCCGGGCGATCGTGTCGCGATCTGCATGGCTACGCACAACCCCGAGCCGGGCCTGTTCGAGGCCCAGATCGAGTCGATTCGCGCTCAGACTCACGCGAATTGGCGCTGCGTGGTGAGCGATGACGCGTCCGATCCTGCTCGTCTGCGTGAGATCGAAGCGGTCCTTGCCGGCGACGATCGCTTCGCGCTTCACCGCAACCGGGACCGGGCCGGCTTCTATCGCAACTTTGAGCGGGCGATCTCGCACGCCGATCCGGCCGCCTCGTTCGTCGCGCTCGCCGACCACGACGACCGCTGGTACCCGGACAAACTCGAGGCGTTGCTCGAGGCCCTCGATAGCTCCGGGGCGCGGCTCGCCTACAGCGATGCCCGCGCCGTCGAGGCGGACGGCACCGTGATCCGTGCCTCGATGTGGGGCGACGGGGAGCGGCCCAACCAGTGGAGCGACCTGGCGACGATGCTGATTGCGAACACGGTCACGGGGGCCGCGTCGCTGATGCGCCGCGAGGTCGCCTCGACCGCGCTGCCCTTCCCGGCGCTGCCGGGCAAGCCGTACCACGACCACTGGCTGGCGCTGGTCGCCCTCGCCGGCGGCGACCTCACCTACGTCGACCGCCCTCTATATGACTGGGTGCGCCACGGCACCAGCGTCGTCGTCGGCGAGACCGAGCTGCTGCGCCCGGCGGACTACGGCCGGCTCGAGTTCCCGCCCAAGTTCGCCGAGTGGCGGCGCGACGAGGGGAACGACCTGCGCCGCCTCGAGATCATCTGCGCCGAGCTCGAACGGCGGCTCGGCGACGCGATCCCACCCGCGAAGCGTCGCAGCCTTCGTCGCGTCGCCCGCGCCGATTCGATCGGCGGAGTCGCCTGGCTCTGGTGGCGCTGGCTGCGCTCGCGGCTGGGGTCATCGTCGTCCCTCGGTCGCGAGCTCTTGCTGCTGCGCGGAGTCGGCGCCCGGCGGCTCGACCGGCTGCGCGGAGGACGCAGCGGGCATAGCTGAGAGAATCCAACCCGTGGAATCGTCAACCACCAGCCAGGGGCCCGACGCGAGAGCAGTCGGCGAGGAATTCGAGCGCCTCTTCTACAGCTCGATGGGCCAGACCTGGGCCGGTGTGGAATGGCTCGGCGTCCGCGCTCTGAAGCTGCCGCTCGACCTATGGGTCATGCAGGAGATCGTCACCGAGACGCGGCCGGACCTGATCATCGAGACCGGCGTCGCCGAGGGCGGCTCGACGCTCTTCTTCGCCAGCATCCTCGATCTCCTCGGCGGCAACGGCAGGGTGATCGGCGTCGACGTCGATCTCTCCAAGGTCGACGCGAGGGTCCGGTCCCACCCCCGGGTGACCCTGATCGAGGGCGGCTCGACCGACGCCCGGGTCCTGGCCCAGCTCGGCGAGAGCGCCTCAGGGCGCCGGGTGATGGTCAACCTCGACTCCGACCACACCGCGCTCCACGTCAGCGCCGAACTGCGCGCGCTCTCGCCGCTGGTCGGCCCGGGCTGCTACCTGGTGGTTGAGGACACGATCGTCAACGGTAACCCGGTCGAGCCCGACTTCGGTCCCGGGCCGGCCGAGGCGCTCGAGACCTGGCTCGGCACCAATCCGCCGTTCGAGGTCGACCGCGGCCGCGAGCGGCTGCTCGCCACCTTCAACCCCGGCGGCTACCTGCGGCGCGTCGGGGACCTCGATCAGCCGCCGCCGGCCGCGCCGCGACCCGGCCCCGCGGCGGCGGCCCCGCCCGCGCGCCCCGTTCCCGAGGCGCCCTCGCGGAGCGCCGTCCTCGCCGAGACCCGTGCCGCGGTCGCCGAGCTCGTCGCCGACGGCTCCAGCGTGCTCGAGCTCGGTTGCGGCGCCGGTGAGATGGCGGCGCTGCTGCGCGAGCGCGGCTGCACGGTGACCGGGGTCGAGGCCGATCCCGAGCTCGCTGCCCAGGCGGAGGAGGTCTGCGACCCGGTCCACCGCCTCGTCCTCGACGATCCCGAGCTCGATACCGCCCTTGGCGACCGGCGCTTCGACGCGATCGTCGCCGTCCACGCGCTCGAGCACGGCGGGCCGCGACTGCTCGAGCTCGCCCACCGCCACCTCGCCCGCGAGGGCCGGCTCGTGCTCGCGGTCGCCAACGCAGCCCACACGAGCGCCCGACTGGAGCTGCTCGCCGGCCGGCTGCCAAACCCCGGCGGCCGCCCCTACACCTTGGATTCGCTCGACGAGGAGCTCGCGGCGGCAGGCTTCGCGCTGGCGCGGGTCGAACGCCAGCTCTCCCCCGCGCCGGAGCTGGGCGCCGGGGGCGGCACCCTCGATCGGGCGATCGCCGCCGAGCTCGCCGGCGACGTCGAGGCCGCGACCCTGACTCTCGTTGCTCTCGCCGTGCCGCTGCCGCGCGCCGACCTCGAAGTGCAGCGCCAGCGGATCGCCGCCCTCGCGCGGCGCTGCGATGAGCTCGAGCAGCGCCTCGCCGCACTGACCGAGATCGAGTCGCGGGAGGGCGAGGCTCGCGAGGAGCTCGCCGGCGCGCGGGCGGAGCTCGCAGAGCAGCGTCCCGAGCTCGACTCGATGCGCGAGGCGCTGCGGCGCAGCTCAACCCGCGTGAGCGACCTGCGCGACTCGCTGACCGCGGCGACCACCCTCGCCGAGGCGAAGGGCGCCGAGTCCGACCGCCTCGGCCTGCGGATCCGCCACCTCGAGGCCGAGCTCGTCAGCACCCAGAGCCAGCTCGAGGAGAAGACCCACGAAGCGACCAGGCTTCGTACCCGCCTCGCTCGCATCCTGCGGCTGCCTCCGTTCCGGCTCTACCACGCACTCCGTCGCTACCCGCCGCTGAGCTGGATCGCGGCGCGCCGAGCGCGCCGCTACCGCTCGGACCTCGAGCGCGCGAGCAGCGACCTCTAGAGCCAATGATCGGGTTCGGCTGCGTCATCTCGTCTGAGGACGAGTTCCGGCGCTACGCGCTTCCAGGTATCGAGCGCGTCGCGGCGCCCGAGGACGAGGTCGTCGTGCTGCGCGGCCGCGATTGCATCTACAAGGCCTATAACGACATCCTCGCCCAGCTCAGCGCCCACTCCGAGCTCGAGGCCGTTGTCCTCATCCACCAGGACGTCGAGATCATCGACGATGGCTTCCGCGCCAAGGTCCTCGAGGCCGTCGGCCAGCCTCGCGCCGGGGTGGTCGGGGTGATCGGAGGAGTCGGGATGAAGAGCATGGCCTGGTGGGAGGGCGATCTCGCGATCGGCTCGGTGCGCTGGGAATGGCTGCTCGGCGACGAGGCACCGCGCCGCGAGCTCCACGACGAGGAGGAGTTCCAGCTGCACGCGATCGGGCGTTCGGGCGACGTCGACAGCGTCGACGGGCTGATCCTCATCCTCAGCCCGATCGCGGCGCGGACGCTGCGCTTCGACGAGTCGCTAGGCCCCGCCTTCCACGGCTACGACGCCGACATCTGCTTTACCGCGCGCCACGCCGGCCTACGGGTGATCGTCGCGCCGATCGACGTCATCCACCACCACGGCATCCAGGCGATGACCGAGCGCCGGGACTGGGTCGAGGCCCAGGTCAAATTCGCCCGCAAGTGGGGGCTCTAGGCGACTACGAGCCGAGCTTCTCGCGCAGCGCCTCGAGCTCGGCGACGGCGAGCTCGCGCTCGCGCTCGGCCTGGCCGACCTGGCCGCGCGCGTAGAGGAGCTCCGCCTCGGCGCGGCGCGCCCGCTCGGACCAGTTGAGGATCTCCTCGACCCAGGTCTTCAGGGTGAGCATCCCGGTCACCATTCCGATCCGCTCGAGCTCGGGCAGGGCGACGTCCGCTGCCACCCCAATCGCGATCATCTCCTCACCGGGCGCCTGCGGCTCGAGCTTGCGCAAGCTGGCGGCGACCTCGACCTCGGGATCCTCCGCGACCACGCCGCGATCGTCGGTGATCAACGATGTCAGGTGGACGCTCTGGCGCATGACGCGGACGTTGTCGAAGCGCTTGTTCAGGGTTTCCTCGAGCTCCTCGCTGGTGTACTCGTGGAGGTGGAACGGATTGCCGCTCGGGTAGACGCCGCGATTCGGCGAGGAGACGACGAGCACGCCCTCGGAGCGCAGGACGCGGTGGAGCTCGTCGAGCGCCCGCTCGGGGTCGGCTACGTGCTCGAGCGCCTCGAAACAGACGACGAGGTCGAAGGCGTCGCGGGGAAACGGCAGGGCGAGCAGGTCGCCGCCGCCGAAGCCGGCCTCGTCGGAGAATTGCTCGTGGGCGCGCGTGATGGCGTCGACGTCGATGTCGACGCCATATGCCGCGAGGGCGCCGGCGCGGGCCATGATCGCTGTTCCGTAGCCGAGCCCGCAGCCGGCATCGAGCACGGTCCGTCCCTGAGCGAGCTGCGCCGCCCAGACGTAGCGCGCCAGGTGCTCGGCCTCGATCAGCTCGCGCCGCTGCGCTTCGGGGACGAAGCGCTCGGCGGTGAGCGGGGTGGATTCGCTGCTGCCCTCCATCGCCGACAGCCTAGGCCTCCGGCGAGTTGACGCGGGCGATGAAGACACCGCGGTCGTCGGCCTGGTACTGGATGTCGGCAAGCGGGGGAGGCGTCAGCATCTCGACCTCGTCGAAGCCGGCGGCGATCGCCATCTCCTCGACCGCGGCGCGGTTCGGGATCAGGCTCATCCGGCCGGTGCTCGAGGCGAGCGGGTTGACGGCGGAGTCCTTCTCGATCTGGAGCGCGAAGCTGCCGCTTTCGGCGCCGTCCTGCGCAGTCCAAGGCAGCGGCTCGACTTGGCGAGTGAGCTGGGTGTCGATCACGCACAGCGAGCGGGTCATCGCCCGCGCGATCCGCAGCGTTCCCGCCGGGTCCTCGACGTGGTAGATCAGCCCGAGGAGGAAGACGACGTCGAAGCGGCCGAGCTGCTCGGGGCGGAGGTCGAAGACGTCGGACTGGCGGAACTCGAGCCCCGGGCGGTCGAGGCCGAGCTCGCGGGCGACGAGGCGCGCCCGGCGGATGTTGACCTCGCGGATGTCGACGCCGAGCACGCTCTCGGCCCCCCACTCGAGCAGCCGGTGCGAGAACCAGCCCTCGTTGCAGGCGAGGTCGATCGCCCGCGGGCGGCGGGAAGCCGGGTCGGAAGGTGGCGAGGTGGACGGAGTCGGGTCGGAGAGCGTGGCCGCGGCGGCGAGCGCCTCGCGGACCGGCGCCTCGATCATCTCGGCGCGCGTACGGTGGACTGACGCGAGCATCTCGTGGTGGATCGGGGCCGTCGCCGCTCCGAACCGCCATGGGTACATCCAGGGCGGGTCGGCGGCGAGCTCGTCCTCGAGCTGCGAGGAGACGCGGCGCCGCGAACGGATTCGGCGCGAAAGCGAGATCGCGGTGTGAAGCCCGAGCCGCGGCTCGCGCATCGAGAGCGTCGGCGGCGGTGCGGGTGGCCGTGCGGGCGATGGGACCGGAGGCGTTGGGCGTTCCGAGGTCCATGCGCAGAACAGCCCGCGGTCCCCGGCGAGGTAGTAGGAGTGGCCGGTCGGGCCGGGCGCCACCTGCTCGGTGGCGGAAAAGCCGGCCGCGCGAGCCATCTCGCGCACCGCCTCGGCGTTCGGGATCAGACTGAGTACCCCGGCCTCGGAGGCGACCGGATTGACCTCGGCGTCGGGCTCGGGGTAAGCGGCGAAGCTCGCCGGCGCGAACTCGGTGTGCCCGGGGCCCCGCCCCCAGGCGACCGGCGCCGCCTGGCGGGTGAGCTGGCTCTCGATCACGCAGAGCCGGCCGCTCAGCCCGCGGGCGATCCGCACCGCGCGAACCGGATCCTCGACGTGGTAGATCAGACCGAGCAGGAGGACGACGTCGAAGGTGTCGTGTTCGGCGAAGTCGAGGTCGTAGACATCGCCGACACGGAACTCGAGCCGGTCCTCGCCGATCCCGAGGTGCTCGGCGATCAGCTTGGCGCGGCGCACGTTGACCTCGCGGATGTCGATACCGACGACCTTCTCCGCCCCCCACTCGAGCAGCCGGTGCGAGAACCAGCCCTCGTTGCAGGCGAGGTCGATCACGGTCGGGCGCTCAGCGGCGTCGAGAACCTCGCGCACCGCCGCCTCCATCATCGCGAGGCGGGCGGCGTGGATCTCGGGCAGCGCGTCGCTGTGGATCGGCGCCCCGGCGGCGCCGATCCCCCACGGGTACATCCACAGCGGCGGCTGCTCGAGCTCGCGCCGCAGCTCGGCGGAGACCTCCTCGGTCTCGGCCCGTGACCGCACCACCTCCGCCTCGCTCAGAAGAACGCGCCGCCCTGGTACTCGCCGAAGACCGCTCGCATCGCGTTGCTGACCTCGCCGATCGACGCGCCGGCGCGCAGCGACTCCTTGATCGGGGGAAGCAGGTTGGCGTCGCCCTCGGCGACCTTGGTCAACTCGGCAAGCCGAGCGTCGACCGCGGCCTGGTCGCGGTTGGCCTTCCACTTCGCGAGGCGCTCGAGCTGGCGGGCTTCGGACTCGGGGTCGACCTTCAAGATGTCGACGTCGTCGATTTGGTCGGTGACGTATTTGTTGACTCCGACCACGACATCTTGGCCCGAGCGGTAGCGCTCGTGGTAGGAGGCGGCCGATTCCTCGATCTCCCTCTGGATGAACTCGAGCGCATTGACCGAGCCGCCGAGCTGCTCGACCTTGTCCATCAGCTCCCACGAGCGGGCCTCGATCTCGTCGGTCAGGTTCTCGACGAAGTAGGAGCCGGCGAACGGGTCGACGGTGTCGGCGACGCCCGATTCATGGGCGAGGACCTGTTGGGTTCTCAATGCGATTCGCGCCGAGCGCTCGGTCGGCAGCGCCAGCGCTTCGTCGAAGCCGTTGGTGTGAAGCGACTGGGTGCCCCCGGCGACGGCGGCGAAGCCCTGAAGCGCGACGCGGATGATGTTGACCTCGGGCTGCTGAGCCTGGAGGGTGACGCCGCCGGTTTGGGTGTGGAAGCGAATCGTCTTCGCCTTCTCCTCGGTGGCGCCGAACCGCTCCTCCATGATCTTTGCCCACATCCGGCGGGCGGCGCGGAACTTGGCGATCTCCTGGAAGACGTTGTTGTGGCAGTTGAAGAAGAAGGCGAGCCGCTGGCCGAAGCGGTCGACGTCGAGCCCGGCGGCGATGCCGCCCTCGACGTAGGCGATCGCGTTGGCGAGGGTGAAGGCGACCTCCTGCACGGCCGAGCAGCCCTTCTCGCGCATGTGGTACCCGGAGATCGAGATCGTGTTCCACTTCGGCACGTGCTCGTCGCAGTAGGCGAAGATGTCGGTCGTCAGCCGCATCGTCGGCTCGGGCGGGTAGATGAAGTTGCCACGCGCCGCGTACTCCTTCAAGACGTCGTTCTGGACCGTCCCCCGGAGCTCGGTCGAGGGCACGCCCTGCTCCTCTCCGACCAGTTCATAGAGCAGGAGGAGCACCGCCGCCGGGGCGTTGATCGTCATCGACGTGGAAACGTCGGCGAGCGAGATCTGATCGAAGCAGATCCGCATGTCCTCGAGAGTGTCGATCGGGACGCCGGTGCGGCCGACCTCGCCGGCGCAGAGTGGATCGTCCGAGTCCCGCCCCAGCTGGGTCGGCAGGTCGAAGGCCATCGAGAGCCCGGTCGAGCCGTGCTCGGTCAGATACCGATAGCGCTCGTTCGTGTCCTCGGGGCTCGCGAAGCCGGCGTACTGGCGCATCGTCCACAAGCGGTCGCGGTACATCCGCTCATGGATGCCGCGCGTATACGGCATCGAGCCGGGCTCGCCGAGGCGCTCGGTCAGCCCCGGTGCGACATCGTCTTCCTCGTAGAGCGGCTCGATCTCGATCCCCGAGTCGGTGAACACGCGCTCGTCGTCGGGCCCGACTACCGGGGCGATATAGCGGTTGAGATCGAGGTCCTCGCGGGTGGCCATGGTCGAAGGATAGATGCGGCTATCGATCGGCCGTCGCCGCCGCGAACAGCCCCGGTGCGCGCTCCGCCAGCGCCCGCCGCGCGTCGACGTCGGAGATGTTGGTCAGCGAGATCATCGAGTCCTCGCGGACGCGGTAGCGGGCGACGATCTCGGGGACGTGTGCGCCACGCATGCCGCGCGCGGCGATCCGGCACCAGAGGTCGTAATCCTCCCAGCCGTGCAGCCGGCGGTCGGCGGTGTAGCCGCCGAACTCCTCGAGCACGCTGCGGCGGACCAGGGCCAGGGCGTCGATGTAGTTCTTCTCGGCGAGGCGCTTGGGCTCCCATCCCCAGTAGCCCTCGAGGCCCTCGGGCCCGCGCTCGGAGAACGAGGCGAGGATGCCGTAGGCGAAGGCGGCGTCGGGATCGGCGTCGAGGGCTCCAAGCAGGCGCTCGACCGCGCTCGGGTAGAGCGCGTTGTCGGAGTCGAGCGGCAGGATCGTCTCGCCGCGGGCGATCTCGACGCCCGTGTTACGGCTCGCGGGCAGGCCCCGATTCACCGGGTGGCGACCGACCACGGCCGGCAGCCCGTCGTGCTCTGCGATCCAGCCGCGGGCCAGGTCGAGGCTGCCGTCGTCGGACGCATCGTCGACGACGATCAGCTCGACCTCGGCGTCGCGCAGGCTCGCAACCGAGTCGAGCGCCTCGAGCAGATGCGCGGACTGGTTGTAGGAGGGGACGACGACCGAGACGCGGGGAGCGGCGGCGGCGTAGGCGGTGCTCTCGGCTATGACCTCGACCTCGGGCAAGGCGCCGGCGTGCTCGGCCCGGGCGCTGAGCTCGTCGAGACGGCGCCTCAGCTCGAGCATCTCGAGGCGGGTGTCTTTGAGCGTCGCCAGCAGCTCCCGGTTCTGCGGATTGGGGCCGCGGCGAAAGCTGAGCAGCGAGCGCAGCTTCAGCTCTGGGGCCTCAGGCCCGATGCGGACCGGCAGCCGGGGCAGACGAGGCCGCCGCTGGACCAGCAGCCGCTCGGCGGTCTCCGCCAGCCGCTCGGCGGCGGCGCGCATAGGCAGCTCCTCGCGAATGAACTCGAGCGCCCGCGCCGACATCGCAGCTCGCTCGGGCTCGTCGGCGAGCAGCTCGGCGCTCAGCAGGTGCAGGCTCTCGGGACGGCCGGGGAGGAAGTGCTCACCCGGGACCAGTGGGGCGAAATCGGTCGAGTGCTCGCTGACGAACGCCGCGCCGCAGTGGATCGCCTCGAGCACCCGCTGCCACTCGAAGTAGGCACGGTCGTCGCGGTGGAGGTTGATCAGGACCCGCGAGCGGGCGAGCAGCGCGAGTTTGTGGTCACCGGCGGTGAAGCTCGGGCCGGCGGCTGCGTTCGGACGCGAGTTGTCGCCGAGGCGGAGATGGCAGTGGTGGCGCCAGAGCTCGCCGGCATAGGAGGACAGGTAGCGCTCGCGGCGGGCTGTGGCGCCGCCGAGGAAGCAGACGTCGATGTCGCGCTCGGGCGCGGGGTCGGGTGGGCGCCAGCTCTCGCTGTAGCCGAGCTGCAGCAGCCCCGCCCGGACGCCGCGCCGTCGCAGCGCCCGCACGCCGCGGCGGTTGATGTCGAGGGCGGCTCCGGCGAGGCCGGCGATGCGGGCGCCGCGCTCGTGCCAGGCCGTCCCCGGCTGCTCGGTGCAGACCGCGATCGAGTGCCGCATCCGCGAGCTGCCGAGGCGCTCGCCGCTGGGGCCGAGCGCCGCGAACTCGTGCGGGCCGACGAGCACCGACACACTGCCTTCGCGCTGCGCAGGAAGCTCGCCGACACTGACCGCGGTGTCGAGCCCGACCTCGGCGAGCTCGTGGCGAAGCGCATCGGTGAGCTCGTCGAAGTAGAGGTTCTGTCTCCGGGCGGAGACGAAGACCAGCTCGCGCAGGGGGGCCATTCCGCGCGTAAGGTTAGAGCGTGGACGAAACGCTGAAGACGTGGCCGCCGGGGCCCGATCAGGCCGCCGAGCAGGATCTCGGCGGCCACCGGGAGGGCCATCCCGAGCGCCTCGACCGCAACGAGCACGGCGAAACCCTTGTCGAAGCCGAGCACCTGGCTCGCTATTCGTGGATCGCCGCCGGGGCCAAGGGCAAGCGGGTCCTCGACGCCGGCTGTGGCACCGCCTACGGGACCGAGTCCCTGGCGCGCGCAGGCGCCGCCGAGGTGACCGGCGTCGATCGCGCCCGCGCTGTGCTCGAGGTGGCCCGCCCGCGGATGCCCCAGGGGGTGACGCTGCAGGCCGCCGACCTCGAGGAGCTGCCGTTCGAAGACGGAAGCTTCGACCTGGTCGTCTGCTTCGAGGTGCTCGAGCACCTCGAGAACCCCGAGGCCGGGCTCGACGAGCTCGCCCGGGTGCTTGCCAAGGACGGCCTGCTCGCGATCTCATCTCCGAACCGCGACGTCTTCCCGCCCGGCAACCCCCACCACATCCACGAGTACACGCCGGCCGAGCTCGGCGACTCGCTGGCGCGACGCTTCGCCAACGTGCGGCTGCTGCGCCAGCACGCCTGGTACACGTCGGCGATCCTCTCCGAAGAGGCGCTCGCCGCCGGTGACAAATCTGAGCTCGAAGCCAGGGTCTCGAAGACGAGCGGCATCGCGCCGGGCGCCGAAATCTTCACGATCGGCCTCGCGGGCGATGTCGCCCTTCCGAAGCTGGGCAACGAGCTCGTAGTCGGGCCCCAGATCGACCAGCGGGCCCTGGTCGAGGGCGCCGCGGTGCACGCCGAGCTGAGCGAGCGAATCGCGGAGCTGCACGAGCGAACTGCCCAGCTCCGGGAGGCGCGGCAGCAGCTGACCGAAGCTGAGCAAAATCTCGCCGAGCTGCCGGCGCTGCGCGGGTCGCGGATCGAGCTCGAGGCAGTCAAGTCTTCGCTGAGCTGGCGGCTGACGGCCCCGCTGCGGCGGGCACGCGGTCCGGTCGGGCGGGCGCTGCCGCCGCTGCGGATACGGATCAAGCGCCTGCTCGCGGCGCTGATCGCCCGCGTCAGAAGCTAGATCTGTTCGGCCAGCCGCGGCCGGACGTGACGGTACATCAGCGCCCCCGAGGCAAAGACCACGAGCACGATCAGGGTCGCGACGAGGAGGTGACCGCCACCCGCGGCGCCGAGAGCGCTGGGCTGGCTCTGGTCGATGATCGAATGGTGCATCTGGACCATGACGACGGCGAGCGGGTTGAACATGATCAGGCCGCGCAAGGGCTCGTCGATGTTCTGGATCGAGTAGAGCACGGCGGAGCCCCAGAAGAAGACCTGACTCAGCACCTCCCAGATCTGGCCGGTGTCGCGGAACGGGACGTAGAGGTTGGCGAGCAGCGACGAGAAAGCGGTGGTGACGAACAGCAGGCCGGCGAGGATCAGCGGCGCCTGCAGCCAGTCGCGCGTCACCTCGACGCCGTCGATCGCGAAGAAGATGCCGATGGCGACGAGGTTGAGGCAGAGGGTGAAGAACGCCTGGACCACGATCGACATCGGGATCGCCAGCGCCGGCACCGGGATCTTGCGGATCAGCGACCCGCTGGCGACGAGGCTGGTCACCGAGCCCCCGGTCGCCTCGGCGAAGAAGTTGAAGAGGACGATGCCGCAAATCAGCATCGCCGCGAAGTGGGGTGTGCTCGTGCCGACCTTGAGGATCTCGGTGAAGGCGACGTAGATCACCGCAAAAGTCATCAGCGGCTTGGCCAGCGACCAGAAGTAGCCGAGGACGTTGCCGTAGTAGCGCAGCTTGAACTCGTTGACCGCGAGGGTCAGGGTCAGCTCGGCAAAGCGCCGCGCCTCGCTCACCGGGGCTTGCCCCCACCGGAATCGCGCTCGACGCTGAGCTCGTAGGGAAGATCGACCGCGGCCCCCGTCCAGCGCTTGCCGTCGACGCGGAATCCGGAGAGGTTGAGGCGCAGATCCGCGATCCGGGTCCCGTCGCGGTTTGCGACCCCGGGCGTCAGCGTGTAGGCCCCAACGCCGAGGCGGTTGTCGATCGCGACACGGAGGACGACCCGCTCCCCCGCCTCGAAGGTCCCGGTCTCTCGCTCAGCCCAGATCGTGTTCATCGCGAAGGCGTCAGAGCCGTTCTCGCCTTTGACCTGGATGCCGAGGGCGGGCTCGGTGAACCTCTCCCGGAACTCGAAGGCGGCGCAGAACGTGATCCGCTCGCCCTGCTCGACGACGTCGCGGCGCTCACCCTTCGAGTCCTCAACCCAGGCGCCAAGCGCGTCGGCGCTGTTGTCGCCGAAGCGGCTCGAGTCGTGATGGGCGCCGACGGCCTCGGCCTTGCCGGAAACCATCTCGCGGTAGTGCTCGGCGACGGAGTCGGGGTCGCCGACGCGGACGACCTTGCCCCGCTCGATCAGCATCGCGCGGTCGCAGAAGCGGCGCACGGCCTCCATCGAATGGGTGACAAGCACCATCGTCCGCCCGTCGCGTCGCATGCGGCGAAACTCCTCGAAGCACTTCTCCTGAAACCCGGTGTCGCCGACCGCGAGCACCTCGTCGAAGAGGAGGACCTCGCCGTCGACCTGGATCGCGGTCGAGAACGCGAGCCGCACGAGCATGCCGGAGGAGTAGTTCTTCAGCTTCAAGTCCTCGAACTCCTCGAGCTCTGCGAACTCGAGGATCTTCGGATAGCGGCGGGCGATCTCCGCCCGGGTCAGACCGAGCAGGGTGCCGTTGACGATCACGTTGTCCCTGGCCGTGAGCTCGGGGTTGAAGCCGACACCGAGCTCGATGAAGGGCGAGATCCGCCCGCGCACGCTGACCGTGCCGGAGTCTGGAACGTAGATGCCGGCGAGGAGCTTGAGCAGCGTGCTTTTGCCGCTGCCGTTGCGCCCGACGATGCCGAAGAACTCGCCCTCGGCCACGTCGAAGCTGACATCCTGCGCGGCCGCGAACTCGGTCTTGGGGATCACTGTCAGCGGGTGCATGACCCGCTCCTTGAGTGTTGAGGGCCGGTGGCGCGGGATGCGAAACGTCTTGGTGACCCCCTTCACCGAGATCGCCGGCTCGCCCGACTTTGGCTTGGCGCCGCCCCGTTGCTCGGTGAGGGCCGAGGCGGAGCGCTCGGCTGTGACTCGGGTCGCCACGGCTGCGAGGGTAACGGTAAGAGACGCGCCTAGAATCGCTTCGTGGCGGCGCAGGCACAAACGCGCTCGGTGCTCGGCACCGAAATCGCCGTCGTCGACTATGACGCCGCTCTCGGCCGCATCGACGCGATGGTCGAGGGCGACGAGCGCGGCTACGTCTGCACCGTCTCGGCCCACGGATTGATCGAGGCCCAGGACGACGCCGAGCTCTCGATCGCCCTCGCCGCGGCGGACATGTGCGTGCCCGACGGGATGCCGGTCGTCTGGGCCCTGCGGGCGCTGGGCGAGGAAATAGAGGACCGTGTCTATGGCCCGACGCTGATGGAGCGCTGCTGCCGGCGGCTCGCCGACCGCGGCCGCAAGGTCTGGCTCTACGGCGGCAAGAACGAGGAAGCCCACGCCGCGCTGCGCTCCGAGCTCGAGCGACGCTTCCCCGCCCTGACCGTCGCCGGCGGCTGGGTGCCTCCGTTCCGCGACCTCTCCGACGTCGAGCTCGGCGAGGTCGCCGAGCGCATCGACGCCGACGAGCCCGACGTCGTCTGGGTCGGAATTTCGACTCCCCGCCAGGAGAAGCTGATGGCCCGGATCCGGCCCCGGCTCTACGCGCCGGTGCTGGTCGGCGTCGGCGCCGCCTTCGATTTCATCCCGGGCCGCGTTTCGCAGGCACCGGCCTGGATGCAGAAGCGCGGCCTCGAATGGCTCTACAGAGCCAGTCGCGAGCCGCGCCGGCTCGGCCCGCGCTACGCGCGCGTCAACCCGCGCTTTGCCGCGGGCGTCATGCGCCAGGTGGCCCGGGAACGCCGAGCGCGCTGAGGGCTTCGCGCAGCGTCGGCTCGACTCGGTCCGGGGCGTAGGGAGCGAGAAGCACAGCGGCGCGGCGCGCGTATTCGGCGCGACGCTCAGGCGGCAGCTGGAGCGATGCCGCGATCGCGTCCGCGAGCCCAGCCGGTTCCGCACAGAGCTCGGGGGCCAGCTCGCGGGCGAGCGGCTGTGCTTCATAGACGCCCGACGAAGGCGTCGTCACCAGCGGCACACCGGCCGCGAGCGCTTCGATCTGGGCGATCCCATAGCCCTCGAGCCGCGACGCCGAGACGAACGCAGTCGCGCCGGCGACCAGCTCATCGTGCTCTGCTCGTGGCAGGATTCCCGCCCAGCGCACGCCCTCGGGCTCGGCGACGCCGTGACGTTTGAGGAAGGCGTACGCCTCGCCGGACTCGACGCCGGTGACGACGAGCGTGGCTCGGTCGCGCCGCCCCCCGAGCTCAATCCAAGATCGGACGATCAGGTCGAGGCCCTTGAACTCGGGCTGGCCGGCGTAGGCGACGAGGACGGGCGGATCGGTGGGAGCAGCCGGCGGGGAGATTGCAACACCGAGCGGGACCTCGACCGTTTGCCGCGCAAGCGGCCGCAGGAGCTGCGTCGATTGCGGCCCCATCGTCAGCGCCAGGTCCGCCGTGCGCAGAGCCCGACGCTCGAGCCGGCGATGCAGGGCGTGGGCGAACCCGGGGAACTGCTCGGAAGCTGGGCAATCGATCCGGATCGCGACCGGGATGCCGAGCCGTCGCAGGCGCCGGAACGGGAACAGCATCGCGGCGGTCGAGTTGACGGCGATCACGGCGCCGGGGTTGCCCTGACGCAGCTCCCGCTTGAGCTCGCGGCGCGCGGCCGCAGCGACGATCAGCGAGCCCGTCGCCCAGGGGTGGCGCAGGCGTTCTAACCGGCCAAGGTCGATGCGCCGAACGCGATTCTCGACACCAAGACCATCGAGCGATTGCGCAAGCGCGCGCTCGTTGCTGCGCCAGCCCCCGGTCCCCGCGGGGCTGATCAGCAGCACGCTCATCCGGGCCAGCCGCTCTTGCGCAGTCGCCGCCGCAGCACCGGGGTCGCCGCGACGCCGACCTCGCGCGCCAGCCGGGCGCGGCGCTCGCCGACCCGCGGCCGGTCGCGGGTCGCGGTGGCGATCGCGAGGCCGGCGGCGGCCTTCAGTGCCTTGGGGATCCCGCTGGCGGGCGAGCGCCGTCGCGACACAACCAATGAGACGCCGCGCCAGCGCTCGCGGCGGGCGAGCTCGCGCAAGGTCAGGCGCTCGGGGTCGATCAAGTGCTCGACGCGAACGTCGCCGGCGTAGAGGATGCGTTTGCCCGCGGCCTCGAGGCGCTCCTCGGCGTCGGACTCGTCGCCGAACATCGGCACTCCCGGCCAGGGGCCGCGGGCGGGGTTGAAACCCCCGACCCGTCGCAGAGGCCCGGCGCGAAAGCTGACGTTGGCGCCCCAGGCGTCCTCGCCGGCGGCAGGCCTCAGCTCGACGACTCCCGGCCCCAGGTCGAGCAGCGAGTATGAGGTCCAGATGCCCGTGGTGATCCAGTCGGGCGGCGGCGCCAGCCAGCGCGGCACGATCGCACCACCGATGCAGGCGACGTCGGGGGCGGCCTCCGCCCAGCGGGCGGCGAGGCGCGCGAGCCAGTCCTGCTGCGGGATCGCGTCGTCGTCGACGAAGGCGACGACGTCGGTCTCCCCCGCCTCGGCGATGGCGCGATTGCGGGCGACCGAGAGGCCGGGCCCGGCGTGGACGACGCCGGCGCCGGTCTCGGCGGCGAGCCGTTCGTGGGCCTCGCGGGCCTCGGCGCCGAGGCCGCTGGTGACGAGCAGGGCGCCGGCGCCGGCGGTCGCCTTGGCCTGCGCCGCCACTGCAGTGAGCGGCACGCGCACGTGATCGGCGTCGCGGGCGGTGCAGATCGTCGCCAGCAGGCGCGGGGAGGCCATCGGGGACAGGTTAAGTTCCAGGCGTGACCGAGGCGGACATACTCGAGGCGCTGCCCCCCGATTCCGGTTATCGGCGCCGCCGCGATCGCGCCGCGGGGCGGCTCGCCGACGCCGGGCTGTCGCTGCGCCAGCTCGCGATGGGCGTTGGCCGTGAGATCGACCGGGCCTCGGAGGAGCTGCCGCGCCGCAAGGTCCTGGCCCTCGGCGTCTACGGCGCTGGGCAGCAGATGGCCGCCGCGGTCCGGCGCCTGGAGGAAACCCGCCACGACCTGAGTGTCTCGCTCGGGGCGCTCGCCGAATGCGCCCCCGGTTTCGAGGGGGTCACCGACGCGACCGAGATGCGCGCCGGCAAGTTCGCCAACCTCAACCGCCTCGCCGAGTCCGCGAGGCCGCTCGCCGCCGACTGGATCCTGCTCCTGGACGACGACGTCGACCTGCCGCGCAAGTTCCTCGACCGCATGGTCTGCGTCGCCGAGCGGCTCGACTTTGACCTCGCCCAGCCGGCGCTGAGCCGCGCCAGCCACGGGGCCTGGAACGTCAACCGCCGCCGTGCCGCGATGGCTCGCCAGACCCGCTTCGTCGAGATCGGCCCGGCGGTGCTGCTCTCTCGGCGGGCCTGGCGCGAGCTGACGCCGTTCCCCGAGGCCGGCATGGGCTGGGGCCTCTGCCTGCACTGGGCGGCGGTCGCCCGCAGCGAGGGGTGGAAGGTCGGCGTCGTCGACGCGGTCCCAATCCGCAACGAGTCGCGGCCGCCCGCCGCCGACTACGACCGCGGCGAGGCGAAGCGAGCGGCGGCTGCGCTGCTCGCCTCGAGCGATCACATCTCCCGCGAGGAAGCTGAGCTGGTCGTCGCCAGCCACCCCGGGCTGCCATGAACGGAGATCTGCCGGCGGCGAGCGTGATCGTTCCGACGCGGCGCCGGCCCGAGTCGCTGCAACGGTGCCTGGCCGCGATCGAGGCCCTCGACTACCCGCGTGAGCTGGTCGAGGTGGTGGTGGTCGACGACGAGGAAGGCCGGGGCCCGGCGGCGGCCCGCAACCAGGGCATCGCCCGATCGACGGGCGAGCTACTCGCCTTCACCGACGACGACTGCGAGCCGGAGCCCAAATGGCTGGCGCTGCTGGCACGGGCGATCGGCGACCGCGAGCGACTGGCCGGAGGCCACACGATCAACGCGCTGACCGCGAACCGCTATTCGTCGGCGAGCCAGGCGATCGCCGACGCGGTCTACGCCCACTACAACGCCGACCCTGCCAAGGCCCGGTTCGTGGCTTCGAACAACCTCGCGGGCCCGCGCGGCGCCTTCGAGCGGCTCGGGGGCTTCGACGAGCGCTTTCATCTCGCCGCCGGCGAGGACCGCGACCTCTGCAGCCGCTGGCTCGAGCAGGGCGGCGAGCTCGTCTACGTCCCGGGCGCCCTGGTCGAGCATTCGCACGATCTCGATCTGGCCGGCTTCTGGCGCCAGCACTACGGCTACGGGCGAGGGACCTACCTCCAGCGGCGGTTTCGCGCCGGCCGCGGCGAGGACTTCGAGCTCGCGCCCGCCGCCGGCTCGGGGATCCTCTCCGACGCGGCGCGCCAGGCGGTCAAAGAGCGGCGGCCTTCACGCCTTGCTCTGCTCGGCGTCTGGCAGCTTGCCAACGCCACGGGCTTCGGACGGCAGTGGATCGCCCGGCGTCCCCGACAAAAGTAGGAGCAGCGCCGCGGACTGGCGGTCCAGATCGTGGAGGCGCTCGACCTTGGCCCGCCCGGCGCGGCCCAGCCGCTCGCGCTCGGCGGGGTCGCTGACGAGGCGCTGCAGCGGCGCCGCCAGAGCGCCCGGGTCGCCGGCCACGCAGAGCAGGCCGTCCTCGCCGTCGCTGATCAGCTCGGGCACACCGTCGATCCTGGTCGAGATCACCGGTACGCCGCACGCCATCGCCTCGATCAGGACGGTCGGCAGGCCTTCGGCGAGGCTCGGAAGGCAGAAGACGTCGGCATGGTGGTAGAGCTCGAGCGCCTCGTCCTGGCCGACGACGCCGGCAAACTCGATTCGGTTCGAGACGCCGAGGCTTTCAGCGAGCTCCTCGAGGTTCTCACGCTCGGGCCCGTCGCCGGCGATCACCAGCTCCATCCCCTCGATGCCGGCGATCGCCTCGATCAGGAAGCGATGGCCCTTGCGTTCGACCAGGCGGCCGAGGCAGAGGACCAAGACGGTGTCGCCGCCGGCTCGCCGCTCGCCACCGGGAGCAAACCGGTCGAGGTCGAGGCCCATGCGGACCGTGTGGATCTTGCCCCGGTCGCCCGGCGCCAGCGCCTGCTCGGCCTTGCCCTTCGCGTCGTCTGAGACCGCGACGACGAACTCGGCGGCGGCGAGCTTCTCGCCGAGCCGGTTCTGGGAAGCCTCCGCGAACTCGTCGGGGCCGTGGACCGAGATGCTCCAGCGCCAGTCCGGCTCGAAGTGAGTCGCGAGCAGCGCCGAGTCGGTCGCGGTGTCGGCGAAGTGGGCGTGCAGCCGGCTCAGACCGCGCCGCCTGCAGTGGCGCCAGACGACGATCGACTCGGCGAAGTAGAAGAGCTGCCAGAGCCGCCCGCGCAGGCCGCGGCCGAGCCCGATCGCGTAGCCGAGCGTGCTCAGGTAGCGCAGCGGATGCGAGAAGAAAGCCGGGACGTGGGCGCCGAGCAGCTTCAGCGGGCCCGCCGGCAGCACCCGGTAGGTCGTGCTCGCCGCGTCGCGGTCGGCTTCGGTGAGCAGCTCCTCTTTGCGCGGCGAGCGAATCGTGATCGTCTCGACCTCGGCGCCCGCACGCCGCAGTGCCCCGACCTCGCGCAGGAGAAAGGCGTGGGAAGCGGCCGGGTAGCGCCCGACGAGGTAGCCGAGCCGCGTCACCTGCCCAAGTGCTCGAGCACTGCCTGCGCCGCCCGCGGCCCCGCCTTGCCGTCCCAGAGCGGGATCTCGGGCGGCGAGGAGTGGGTCGAGGCCGCGATCTCCTCGGCGATCGCGTCGTCGAGCGCGTCGGGGTCGACGCCGACGAGGCGGTTCGTCCCGAGCTCGACCGTGATCGGGCGCTCGGTCGAGTCCCGGTAGGTGAGGCAGGGGACGCCGAGCACCGAGGTCTCCTCCTGGACGCCGCCGGAATCGGTGATCACCAGCCGCGCCTCGGCTTCGAGGGCGATGAAGTCGGCGTAGTCCATCGGCTCGAGCAGCCGGATCCCCTCGGGGATCTCTACCCCCGCGGCCTCGAGCCGCGCCGTGGTCCGCGGGTGCGCCGGGAAGACAACCGGCATCTCGACAGCGAGAGCGCCGAGGATCCCGATCACCGGCCGGAAGCGCTCGGGATCGTCGACCAGCGACGGGCGGTGCAGAGTGACCAGGGCGAAGTCGACGTCCTCGAGCCCCTGGCCGGCGACCACCGCCTCGCGGTCGACCCCGTCGAGGATCCGCACGAGCGAGTCGATCATCGTGTTGCCGACGAGTGCGACATGAGGCGGCGCGTCCTCCGCTTCGCGTCCGGGGGCGCCTTGGGGGAGTGGTATCCCTTCCCCCGCGAGGTTCGTCACCGCGTCCTCGCTGGTGCAGAGCAGAACATCGGCGACCCGGTCGGTGACGACCCGATTGACCTCCTCGGGCATCCGCCAGTCCCGCGACCGCAGCCCGGACTCGACGTGAGCCACGGGCACATGCATCTTCACCGCCGCCAGCGCCGCGGCCATGGTCGAGTTGACGTCGCCGGCGACGAGCACCGCGTCCGCGGAGTGCTCCTCGAGGTCCTTCTCAACGCCGACCATCACCTGCGCTGTCTGCTCGGCATGGGTTCCGGAACCAACACCGAGGTTCGCGTCCGGCTGCCGCATCCCGAGCCGCTCGATCAGTCCGTCGGAGAGTGCCCGGTCGTAGTGCTGCCCCGTATGCAAGAGCCGTACGTCGGCATCGCCCTCGAGAGCGTCGAGGAGCGGCGCCATCTTCACGAAGTTGGGCCGTGCGCCGACGACGGCTAGGAGCTTGGTCATATCGGCCAGGCTAATACGGTCCACCCGGTTGGCGCCCTACCCCCCGCGGCAGTGGACGCGAAGCGGAGCAGTCGCGGGTTTATGTCAGTACGCACCCCGGCGGCGAAGCACCGCCGGGATCGTCCGGAACAGAATCGCCAAGTCCAGGAACGGCGACCAACGCTCGATGTAGAGGAAGTCGAGCTGAACCAGGTCGTCGAAGCCGAGGTCGGAGCGTCCCGAGACCTGCCAGAGCCCGGTCATCCCCGGCAGCACCAGGTAGCGCCGACGGTGCCAGTCCTCGAGCCGCTCGAAGTCGCGGACCGGCAGCGGCCGCGGCCCGACGAGGCTCATCTCGCCGCGGAGGACGTTGAAGAGCTGCGGTAGCTCGTCGATCGAGAAGCGGCGCAATAGGCGCCCGATCGGGGTCACGCGCGGATCGTCGCGGAGCTTGAAGATCGCGCCGCTCTTCTCGTTCTGGTGCTCGAGGCCCTCCTGCTCCTGCTCGGCGCCCAGGTACATCGTCCGGAACTTGAGGCAGTTGAACGGGTCCTCATGCATACCCGGGCGCACGCCACGGTGCAGGACCGGCCCGCGGCTGGTCAGCTTGACCAGCAACGCGGTGACCAGCAGCAGCGGCGAGAGGAAGAGCGTCAGCAGCAGCGCGGCGACGATGTCGAGGCAGCGCTTGGCGAGATAGTCGAGGCCCTCGAAGACAGGCGGCCGCAGCTCGAAGAGCGGCACGCCCTCGCCGGGGACGAACTCGGCCCGCTGCATCAGGACCTCCATCGTCGAGGGCGCGATGCGCACGGTGACGCCCGCTTCGTGGCACTGGTCAATCAGCTCGACGGCGCGTTCCTGCGGGAAGTCGGGGTCGGCGATGATCACCTCGTCGACGGCGTGCTCGCGGACGCGCTGGGGCAGGTCGTCGAGGGTCCCGAGGCTTCGCAGGCCGTTCTCGGCGCGCGGCTCGGGCGAGATGAAGCCGACCGGCTCGTAGGCCGAGCGGGGGCTCGCCTCGAGCGCCTTGGCGACGCGCTCGATCTGATCGCCGGTGCCGACCAGGACCGCGCGGCGCCGGTAACCGACCGAGCGCAGAACGGGCAGCGTCAGCGACTCGAACGCGAGCCGGAACCCGACGATGTAAAGAGCGGCGAACGCCAGCGAGCCGTAGAAGATGTAGTAGCTGGTGAACTCGTCGCCGGAGACGAGCGCGAAGATCAGGCAGATGACGGTTGCCTGGAAAAGGGCGCCGAGGATCTGCGCCGAGCCCGGGCGGGACTCTCGCCTGCCGTAGAGCCCGCGGCCGGCGAAGAGGAGGATGACGATCGTGCAGGCCAGGGGGGCGAAGTCGACGGTGGTACGGGCGATCTCGGTAAAGGCAAACTCGCCGCGCACCAAGGCCTTGATCGCCAGCCCGGTGAAGATGCCCAGGTAAACGCCGGACACGTCGAGCAGCAGCAGGGCGAGGACCCGGAATGCACGGCGGTAGATGTCGCGGTTGAGCAGGGCTCCCAGCAGGTACGGGCGGGAGGCGCGGATATCGCGCGCCGCCGGCGCTTCGGCCGCGCGCAGACTTCCCCCTTTTTGCGGGGCGCCGCCGAGCGCGTCCTGCGCCGTTTTAGCTTTAGGAACTGCGTCTGGCACTCGGAACTCTCCGGAATCCGGCTGGCCGGGGCCTGCTGCCCCAACATACGGGGTCTAGCGTGACACCTTACGCGCCGGTCCGACGGCAATCAAAGACTTGGTCAGCCCGGCG
Source organism: Solirubrobacterales bacterium (assembly GCA_033855935.1). Classification (GTDB taxonomy): domain Bacteria; phylum Actinomycetota; class Thermoleophilia; order Solirubrobacterales; family 70-9; genus JAWVFN01. Next base: position 39,357 of record JAWVFN010000001.1, read on the forward strand.
AAGCGCTCACGCACGATCACGGCGTCGGGGAACAGACCGCGGAGCTCGGCAGCGTCGAGCAGCCGGATGTCGGCGAACTCGTCCTTGGAGACGCCGAACCGCCAGAGGCGGCGCCTGGTGCCCACGGGCAGGAACTGAAAGCCGGGGAGCAGGACATGCGGCTCGACCGGAAACCAGCGGTTCGGGGTCTGGACCAGGTAGCGGCCGGCAACGCGGCGGATCTCGGCGGCAAAGCGGGCACGGTCGGCCGGGTCGAGGTGCTCGATCACCGAGTTCGAATAGGCGATCGCAAAGCTCTCCTCGGCAAAGGGCAGTGCCCGGGCATCGGCCTCGACGAAGCTGCGCGGACCCGACGCGTATCCCGGGCGGTTGACGGAGTCGACCCCGGTGATCGGCGCACCGGGCTCGAGCGCCGCGAGGCCGGTGCCCGCCGGGCCGCAGCCAACGTCGACGATCGTCTCCCCCGGCTTCGGGTCGAGCATCCGCCAGAGCATCGCGTGCCGGCGGTGGCGTGCCTGCGCCGCGAGCGGGTCCGCGACCCGGGTCAGTGGGTTGCGGCGAGCCTCGGCGTAGACGCCCTGTTGGTCGCTCACGGGCCGAGTCTGCCAGGGTTGGCGCCGCAAACGAGCGAAGGAGACGGATGGCGAGCAGCGAGCGAGGGATCGCGGTGGTGACCGGGGCTTCAACCGGGATCGGGCGGGCGACGGCGCTCGACCTGGCGGCGAACGGCTTCGAGGTATTCGCCGGCGTGCGTCGCAAGGCCGATGGCGAGGCGCTCGAGGAGGATGCTCCCGAGAACCTGACGCCGTTGATCATCGACGTCACCAAACCGGCGACGATCGCGCGGGCGAAGACGGCGATCGCCCGCAAGGCCGGCAGCGACGGCGTCTCGGCGCTGGTCAACAACGCCGGCATCGCGATCGCAGGCCCGCTCGAGTTCCTACCTCTCGACGACTTCCGCCGCCAGATCGAGGTCAACCTCACCGGCCACCTCGCCATCACCCAGGCGCTCCTCCCCCAGCTGCGCAAGGCGCAGGGCCGGATCGTCAACATCACCTCGATCGGCGGGCTGGTCTCCACCCCGTTCAACGGCCCCTACCACGCGGCGAAGTGGGGGCTCGAGGCGCTCACAGATGCGCTGCGAGTCGAGCTGCAGCCGTGGGGAATCGACGTGATCGCAATCGAGCCGGGGAGCGTCGCCACCGAGATCTGGGACCGCGGACTCGATCGGGCCAAGGAAATGCGCGAAGCCATGCCGCCCGCCGCCGAGGATCTCTATGAATCGGCGTTCGCCGCGGCGTTTGAACTCACCGAGAAGACTCGCGACGCCGGGATCCCGCCCGAGAAGGCCGCGAAGGTCATCCGCAAGGCGCTTACGTCGCCACGGCCGAAGACTCGCTACCTCGTCGGCCGTGACGCCAGGGGCGCGGTCGCCGCCAAGCGTGTCCTATCTGACCGTGCTTGGGATCGGATGATCACGCGGATGGCCAAAGTGCCGAAACGAGACAGCGCGCTCGGCTAGAGCGCGCTGTCTCACTGACGGGCTTGTCGTTCTGACCGGCTAGTTGTTCGAGCCGCTTCCGCTCGAGCTCGAGCCACTCTCGCTGCCCGGGACACCCGGGGGCGGGGGCGGGAGCGCCATCGTGCCGAACGCGCCGGGAGGTCCGCCGTGCCGGTCGCCGGGGCCGCCCGGTCCACCGGGCCCGCCGACGCATAGCGCCGCGCCGGCACCGTCGGGCAGCTTGTCCGCGCACGCCTTCTGCGCCTTCTCCATTGCCGCGATGTCCGCCTTGCTCGGCGGGGTGCCGATCGACGGCTTCGGTGCGCCGTTGGCGTCGAGGCAGCTCTGGTACGCGTCCATCGCCTTCTGCTGCGCCTCGAACTTCTGCTGCAGCGTGTCGCTGAGGTTCGACTTGCACTTGTCGAACGCTGCGTCGAACTTCGCCTTGCCCTGGGCCGGGTCGGGCGGCTGGGTGCCGTCGCCCGGCTGCGGCGTGTTGTCCTTCATGCACGTCCCGAAC
>JAWVFN010000002.1:0-6809 GCA_033855935.1 Solirubrobacterales bacterium
TCGAACAGGTACTCGACCGGCTGCAGCGGCTGGTTGAGGACCGTGACGACGAAGCCGGGACCGACGAAGAGGTCGAGCTCGCCGGTGCCGAGGCGCCCTACGGAGGGGTCGAAGACGGGAAAGTGGAGGACGATGAACAGGTACTCGTCGTACTGGTCGATCTTCGGGCGCTGGTTGCGCGAGGCGACGTCCTCGAGGTCAAGTGCGTGGAAGTCGAAGTTCTGCTCGAGCCAGGCGATCTCGGCCGGGCCGGCGCCGTCGAGCTTGACCCAGCGCAGGCCCTCGGCGGTGATTTCCTCTACGCGGGGGGTCTCCGGCTCAGCCGGAGGCGCGACGAGCTGGTCCGGCCGGCGGCCGGTGCGTCGCAGGCGTGGGCGAGGCAGGCTCGGGATCCGCCGCTCGTTCGCCATCTGCTGTGCTCGTCGTGTCTTCCATCGCGGCATTGAGACTACGCCCTTAGGCCGAATGGCTACGCAAACGCACGCCCGCGGGCGGGGCGGGCCCCGGTGTTATCCTGCGTTTCAACATAAGCACCACATCCAGAGGGGTGGAGGGACTGGCCCGAAGAAACCCCGGCAACCACTCGGCGAAAGCCGAGAAGGTGCCAACTCCAGCAGGTAAAGCACCTGGAAGATGTGGAAGTCCATTCGGACCTCCCCTCTTCAAAGGTGGAGGTCTTTTTCGTTAGTTCAAGGAAGTGACAACCGAATGGCAATCGAATCCCTGAGATGCAAGGAATGCGGCACGACCTACGAGCTCAACGCGAGCTTCGTCTGCGAGCAGTGCTTCGGCCCGCTCGAGGTCGCCTATGACCTCTCGAGCCTCGACCCCGAATCGGCCAAGCGCAAGATCCAGGCCGGCTCGAACGGGATCTGGCGCTACTCGGACTTCCTGCCCTTCGCCGGGCGGCCGCAGGACCCGCTCGAGCCGGGCCTGACGCCGCTGATCCGCGCCGATCGCCTCGCCGACAAGCTCGGCCTGGGTGAGGTCTGGATCAAGAACGACGCCGCCAACCCGACCCATTCGTTCAAGGACCGGGTCGTCGCCGTCGCGGTCGCCAAGGCCAAGGAGCTCGGCTTCGACACCGTGGCCTGCGCCTCGACCGGAAACCTCGCCAACGCGGTCGCCGCCCACTCCGCCGCCGCGGGTCTCGACTCCTACGTCTTCGTGCCCGCCGACCTCGAGGAGCAGAAGCTGATCGCGACCGGCATCTACGGGACCAACCTCGTTGGCGTCAAGGGCAACTACGACGATGTCAACCGCCTCTGCACCGAGCTCTCGCAGGCTCGGCCCTGGGCCTTCGTGAACGTCAACCTCCGCCCCTACTACGCCGAAGGCTCGAAGACGCTCGCCTACGAGACGATCGAGCAGCTCGGCTTCTCGCTGCCCGACCGCATCGTCGCCCCGATCGCATCGGGCTCGATGTTCACCAAGCTCGGTCGCGGCATCAGCGAGTGGCTCGAGGTGGGCCTGGTTGAGGGCGAGCTGCCTACCTTCAACGGCGCCCAGGCGCTCGGCTGTTCGCCCGTCGCAACCGCCTTCTCGGAAGGCTGGGATGTCTGCAAGCCGCAGAAGCCAGACACGATCGCCAAGAGCCTGGCGATCGGCGACCCCGCCGACGGGCCCTACGCGCTCGAGCTCGCGCGCTCGACCGGCGGCGCGATCGACTCGGTCACCGACGACGAGATCCGCGCCGGGATCAGGCTCCTCGCCGAGACGACCGGCGTTTTCACCGAGACCGCCGGCGGCGTGACGATGGCAGTGCTGGCCAAGCTCGCCGAGCGCGGCGACATCTCCGAGAGCGAGCGCACCGTCGTCTATATCACCGGCGAGGGCCTCAAGACCCTCGACGCGGCACGCGAGAGCTTCCGGATGACCGAGATCGAACCGAGCCTCGACGACTTCGAGGCCAAGGTCGAACAGCCCGCCGCGGTATAAATCCCGCCGATGGCAGTAACGGTCAAGATCCCCGCCCAGCTCAAGGCCGCCACCGGCGGCGAAGCCGAGCTCGAGGTGGAGGGCTCGACCGTCGGCGAGGCCCTCGACGCCGTCTTCGAGCAGCACAGCGACCTGCGCGAGCGGATCACCGAAGAGGGCGACCTGCGGCGGTTCGTCAACGTCTACGTCTCCGGCGAAGACATTCGTTTTCAGGACGGGCTTGACACCGCCGTCGAAGACGGCGCCGAGATCACCATCCTGCCTGCCGTCGCCGGCGGCTGAGCGGCCGCCCTATTCCGTGGGGGGAACGACTTCGAACGCGCCGACCGCTTCGACGGGCGCGTCGAGCATGAACACCTCGAGCGTGATGTCGGGCTCGACGTGGGCCTGGCTGAGGAAGGCGACGACCTTGCGCCCTGTCAGCTCCTCGATCGCCCCCTTGTAGCGCTCGCCCATCATCTTCTGGAAGTTGTGGCGCATCTCGACCACCTCGTCGTGCTGGCCCGAGTCCATCATCGTCTGCTCGACCGCGGTGAACCCGTTGCGGAGCACGCAGACGACGAGGTCGTCGAGCACGTAGGTCTTCGCCTTGGTCGGGCCGCGCCCGTAATGCTCGCGCAGCAGAGAGACGATCCTCGTAGAGATCGTCGAGAGCAGTTCGCCGCCTGAAAGTTGGGTTTTCTCGTCAGCCATTTATCCCTCTAGAAGAGTATCGCCAGTAGGCGTATGCTGAAACACGCACTTCGCGCCTGGGTCTCTGCCTCTCTCCTGCCTTCACGCGACTTCCTATCGAGAGCGGTTGAAACGAGGAAGGGATGGTCCAGGCGTGTTAAGCGATGCCGAAGCGACTGCTTTCGAGGGCTGGGTGGGCGTGGCCGAGTCATGCGCCGATGCCTCGCAGAGGTTCGTCGGCGCCTCGGGCAATCTGTCGATGGTCTCGCGAGACCTCGCCGACACCCTCGACTGCAACGGCGTGGAGTTCCCCGAGAGTCTCGGCGACCGCAAGGGCCTGGCCGAGGCACTGCGAACGCTCGCTACCTCCGTCGAGGATTATTCGCGTGAGGCCCGCAACAGGTATCCGATGACGGAAGACACTCTGCGCGAGCTGCGCTCGATCGCCGGGCTCGACGGCGACGCCGATTGACGCTGAAGTTCATGGGTAGGTAGACCATGTGCGCAGGGCGTTGCCAGCGGGCCTACTAGCCGCGGCGATCGTATTCGCCGCCACCCCGGCGCTTGCCGGCGCCCACCGTTCGCACCGGCCCTCGGGTGTCGAAGGGACGGTCCTCAACACGAGCTGCCCGGGCCCGTGCCCGCAGCCGGCCGCCACGGCGCCGCCGTACAGCGGCGAAGTCACGGTCACGGTCCGCAGGGTGAGGGACGGCGCCCACGTCGCCTCGGGCACGACGGCCACCGGGCAATTCCGGATTCCGGTCAGGCATGGTCGCTACGCCGTCACCGCGGTCGTGCCCGCAACCCCGTCGTGCGCGCCCGCGCCCGTCGCCTCGAAGATCGTCTGCCCGATGGCGACCCCCTCGATCGCGACGTGCCCGACCACGGGTGACACCGTCCGCGTGGCGGTCCACCGGCACCGGTTCACCCACGTCGAGCTCCACGTGCGGAACTCCTGCATCGTCACCCCGCAATAGCGCGCCCGGCAGGATTCGAACCTGCGACCTTCCGCTCCGGAGGCGGACGCTCTAATCCACTGAGCTACGGGCGCGGAAGTGCCAGTCTAGGCTGCGCGCATGGATCTATCAGTCGCCTTTCTCGGCACCGGCGGCTCGGTGCCCACCGCCAGGCGCGCCACGGCGTGCCTGCTGATCCGTGCCGGCGGCGACCGGATCCTGATCGACTGCGGCGAGGGGGCGCAGCGGCAGATGCAGAGCTCGACCGGGCTCGTCGCCCTCGACGAGATCTACCTCACGCACTTCCACGCCGACCACTACCTCGGGCTACCGGGGTTGCTCAAGACCTACGACCTGATGGACCGCAAGGCGCCGCTGCGGATAGTCGGCCCGCCCGGGCTCGCCGAGCTCTTCCGGACACTGGCGCGGATCTTCGGCCGCCTCTCCTACGAGCTCGAACTCGTCGAGCTCGGCGAGGGCGAGTGGATCGCCCACGAGGGCTACGAGATGCGCAGCTTCCCCGTTGACCACAGCAAGATGCGCGCCTACGGCTACGCGATGGTCGAGGAAACTCGGCCCGGCCACTTCGACCCCGACCGCGCCCGCGAGCTGGGGGTCGCCGAGGTCAGCGATTTCGGCGTCTTGCAGCGGGGCGGGGAGGTGGAGGGCTCGAGCGGCACCGTCACCCCCGACCAGGTGATGGGCGACGAGCGCCGAGGCCGCAAAGTCGTCGTCACCGGCGACACCCGTCCCTGTGAGATGGCTCGCGTCGCCGCGCACGAGGCGCAGCTGCTGATCCACGACGCGAGCTTCGCCGCCGAGGAGGCCGAGAGGGCGCTCGAGACCGGTCACTCGACCGCGATCGAGGCCGCCGAGCTCGCCCGCGACGCCGCCGTCGAGCAGCTCGCCCTGGTTCACATCAGCTCGCGGTACAACATCGCCGACGTGCTGGCCGAGGCGCGCGGGATCTATCCCAACTGCTTCGCGCCGCGCGACTTCGACCTGGTCGAGATCCCCTTCCCCGAGCGCGGGGAACCTCGCCTGATCGAGAACGGCGCCCGCGACCGGCCCGAGCCGGCGCCCGCGGGTTAGGTCCCTATTTCTTCTTCTTGCACTTCTTCTTACCGTGCTTCTTGACGAGCTTGAAGCCCTTCTTGCACTTCTTTTTCGTTGCAGCCGGGACCGAGGGGGATGGCGGGGGCGGCACCTGCAGTTCGAAGGCGCCGATGTCGCAGACGCCGTTGCCGCCGCCGCGCGGCACGCCGCGCTGGTCGACGGCGTCGCAGGCCGCGCCGCCCGAGCCCGGAGCCGCGGGGTTGCCGGCGCCGATCGCGGGGCTGCCGGCGAGCAGCGGCAACGATGCGGGGGGCAGAGCCGTCGCGGCGCCGGGCGCGAGCGAGCCGAGCAGCGGGTCGATGCCGGTGAGATATCCGACAGCGGTGTCCGTGCCGCCGGAGCTGTCGAAGGCGCAGCCGCTTGGATCGCGGAGCAGCTCATAGCCCAGCCGGGTGGTTAGGCCGAAAGACCCGTTCCCCGCACAGTCGTTGGCCACGGTAGCGCCGCCTCTGTCCACGTTGTTGGCGATGATCGAGTTGCGGACGGAGAGCACCCCGGTCAGCGCGATGCCGCCGCCGTCACCGGTCCCATTCATGTCGTAGTCGGCGACATTGCCGGCCACGGTGACGTTGTTGAGATCGAATAGCGCCCCGGGGCCGTTGTTGTACAACGCGCCGCCGTTGGCGGCGGCGTGGTTGTCGGTCAGGGTGACGTTGGTCAGGGTCACGGTCGCGGCGCTGACGTCGTTGCTGATCGCACCCCCGTTGCTGATCGCGTTGTTGCCGGTGAAGAGGACGCGGTTGAAGTTGAGGGTGGCCGGCGCCCCGGTCACGGAGACGCCGCCCCCCGCGCCGGCGAAGTTGTCGCTGATCACCGAATCGGTCACCGTCACCGACGGCGTCGCGTTCGAAGACGAGCGAATGCCGCTGTCTCCGTTGCCGGTGATCACCGAATTCGAGACCGTGACCGTGCTGGTGGCCCCCGTGTTGGCGATCCCAGAGTGGAGCGCCGAGCCGCTGATCGTGACGCCGCTCAGGGAGACGTTGCCCCCACTGATCGCGAGGATATTGTCGCCCGGCCCCACAAGCGTCGTCTGAGCGGCACCGGCGCCGGCGATCGTCACCGTTCGAACCACAGAGAACCCACCGACGTAGGTGCCCGGGGCGAGCGTGATCACGCTGCAGCCTGAATCGGCGAGCTTCGTGGCGAGCCCGGCGCCGTCGCTGACCGGACATTCGGCAGCCTGCGCCGGCGCTGCGCCGGTGATCGCGAGCAAACCGCCCGTGAGTGCCGCTACGCCAAACCCCCTCAGCCTTCCAGGCATGTTTTGACCGTACTTCATGTCGCAAATTCCCGCAACGGGCCAGGCGCGCTCCGTCGCCCTTGCTACTCTCGCTTCGCAAGCCCCTTTAACCCGGTCCAGAGAGGCCAGGAAGGCGCGGAATGGAAGAGCGAGTAGTACTCGATCACGATGACCTGCGGCGAACCCTGGTTCGGATCGCCCACGAGATCGTCGAGAAGAACTCTCAGGGCTCAGCCCTCGCAATAGTCGGGATCCACACGCGCGGTGCGCTGATCGCCGAGCGCCTGCACGCGCTGATCGGCGAGCACCTGGGGGAGGAGGTGCCGCTCGGCGACCTCGACATCTCCTTCTACCGCGACGACGTCGAGGACCGCCCGCCCGGCGGGCAGCCGGTCGTCCACGCCTCGCACCTCGACTTCGAGCTCTCCGGCCGCACCGTCGTCCTCGTCGACGACGTCCTCTTCACCGGCCGCACCGTGCGCTCGGCGATCGACGCCCTCTTCGACTACGGGCGCCCCGAGCGGGTCCAGCTCGCGGTCCTCATCGACCGCGGCCACCGCGAGCTCCCAATCCGCCCCGACTACGTCGGCAAGAACCTGCCGACGGCGCCGACCGAGCGCGTCAACGTGCGGCTCGAGGAAAGCGACGGTCGCGACGAGGTCGCGATCGTGCCGACCGCTCGAGAGGTCGAAATCGGATGAAGGCTCCGGCATGAAGCACCTCCTGGGAATCGAACACCTTTCGCGCGAGGAGATCGACCGCATCCTCGACCGCGCCGAGAGCTTCGCCGAGGTCGGCAAGCGCGACATCAAGAAGGTGCCGACCCTGCGCGGCCGCACGATCGTCACCTTGTTCTTCGAGTCGAGCACGCGGACCAGCTCCTC
>JAWVFN010000003.1:0-6133 GCA_033855935.1 Solirubrobacterales bacterium
GCTTGCCATTGGCGGTCGGCGGGCCCTCGTAGAAGCTCCAGACAGGCGCGCCCTCGCGGTTGGAGAGCGAGCGCTTGAACACGTCGCCCTCGCGCCAGCGCTCGAGGACCCGCTCCTCGAGCTCGGGAAAGGACTGCTTTGGGTCTACCGCTCGGAAATGCGTCACGAGCGGGGGATTCTAGGTTGAGCGTTGGGCGCTTCTAGTGCTCGTACTCGGGCAGGACCACCGAGCCGTCCTCGGCCAGCTCCCAGCCCGGGTTGTGGGAGACCTCCCACGGGTGCCCGTCGGGGTCGGTGAAGATGAAGGCATAGCCGCCGTAAAAGGTCTTGGTCGGCTCGCGCAGAACCTTGCCCCCGGCGGATCGGACCTGCTCGGCGATCTCGTCGACCTCGTCGGTCGAGCCGACATTGTGGGCGAGGGTGACGCCGCCCCAACCGCCAGGGTCCGACATCTCGCTGTCCTTGGCGAGGTCCTCGCGGCCCCAGAGGCTGAGGACCATGCCGCCGGCCTGAAAGAAGACGACGTCGCCGTCGGGGCTCGCCCCCTTCCAGCCGAGCGCCTCGTAGAAGGCGCGCGCCTTGGCGGTGTCGGCCACGCCGAGGGTGATGACGCTGACTCTCTGTTCCATAGGCCGAGTCTAGGCGGCGCGGTCGAGCTTGCGGCAGATGTCGGCGAGCTGTCGCTTTTCGTCTTCGTCGAGGACGCCGAAGGCGTCGCGGACCCGGTCGGCGTGCGACGGGAAGGCGTGGCTGACGAGGTTGCCGCCGGCGGGTGTCAGCGCGACGCCGACCGCACGGCGGTCGCTCTCGAGCCGGGCGCGGGTGACGAAGCCGCGGGCCTCGAGCGTGTCGAGGACCTCGGTCGCGGTCGCCTTCGAGGCACCGAGGCGGCGCCGCATCACGCGCAGCTCGGCAGTGCCTCCGGCACTCGTCAGCAGCACCAGCATCGCGAAGCCCGTCGCCGAGACGCCGATTCGCTCGAGGTCGGCGGCCAGATGCCGGGTCAGGCTCGCCTCGGCCCGCATCAGTGCGTCGAGGGCACGGTGGGCGAGGGGATCGCTCGGGCGCAGCTCGCTCATCTCCCCGGAACCTAAGGGCGGGAGCGGACGTAGGTTTAGGCGGACCGGTAACGATTAGCGAGATGCACCGGTCGATCGCCGCCCTCGCCGTCGTATCGCTGTGCGCCGCCGGGCTCGCCGCCTGCGGCTCGAGCGGCTCGGCGAGCACCCCGAGCGCCTGCTTGCACGGGCCGTCCAACTTCCTGACGGCGCTGGCGACGGCCCCTGGGCCGGTGCGCCTCAACCACCAGAACCTGATCAGCGATTGCGTGCTTCCGGCGCAAAAAGGCGGCGAGCTGACCCAGGTCGGCAGTGCCTTGGTGGTCGCGGCGACCAAGCTCAACGTCGCCGGCCGGGCGAACCCGACGGGTAACGATCCCATCGAGCTTGGCTACCTCGTCGGCGCGATCGAGCGCGGCGCCACAGAAACTGCCGGCATCCACACCGACCTCCTGCGGCGCCTCGACGCCGCCGCCCGATTCAGCCCAGCGCAACTGCCGCCCGCGTTTGCGACCGGCTACGCGACTGGGCTCATGGCCGGCAAGAAGTCCGGTTAGACCCCGGCCCGATACCCTCCCGCGCCGATGGCTGACAAGCTCTGGGGCACGGAAACTGACAAGGCTGTAGACAACTTCCCGGTTTCCGGGAACAAGATCCCGGCGCCGGTGATCCACTGGCTCGGCCGGATCAAGGCCGCGGCGGCGCGCGCCAACGCCGAGGTCGCCGGCCTCGACAAGGGCATCGCCGAGGCGATCGGCAAGGCGGGGGATGAGATAGCCGCCGGCAAGCACGACGATCAGTTCCCGGTCGACGTCTTCCAGACGGGCTCGGGGACCTCGTCGAACATGAACGCCAACGAGGTGATCGCCGAGCTCGCCGGCGAGCAGGTCCACCGCAACGACCACGTCAACATGGGCCAGTCCTCGAACGACGTCTTCCCTTCGGCCGTCCACCTGGCGGCGCTCGGCGAGGTCACCGACGACCTGCTGCCGGCGCTCGAGGGCCTCGCTGGCTCGCTCGCCAAGAAGGCGAGCGAGTTCGAGAACATCGTCAAGGCCGGCCGCACCCACCTGATGGACGCGGTGCCGGTAACCCTCGGCCAGGAGTTCGGCGGCTACGCGGCGCAGATCCGGCTCGGGGTCGACCGCGTCCAGGGCACGCTCGGCCGGGTCGGCCAGGTTCCCCTCGGCGGCACGGCGACCGGCACCGGCCTCAACACCCATCCCGATTTCGCGGCCAAGGTGCGCGAGCTGCTCTCCAAGGACACCGGACTCGAGATCTCACCGCCGGCGGACCCCTTCGAGGCTCAGGCCAACCGCGACGCGCTGGTCGAGCTATCCGGCGCGCTCAAGGTGCTCGCGGTGTCGCTGATCAAGATCGGCAACGACCTGGCGCTGATGGGCTCCGGCCCTCGCGCCGGCCTCGCCGAGCTCCGCCTGCCCGAGTTGCAGAAAGGCTCGTCGATCATGCCCGGCAAGGTCAACCCGGTGATCCCCGAGGTCGTGATCCAGGTCGGCGACCAGGTGATCGGCAACGACCTGGCGATCACGATGGGCGGCTCCCAGGGCCAGTTCGAGCTCAACGTCCGCGTGCCGCTGATCGCGCGCAACCTGCTCGACTCGATCAAGCTGCTGGCCTCCGCTTCGCGGCTGCTCGACACCAAGTGCGTCCAGGGGATCGAGCCCAACCCCGAGATGCTCGAGCGCCACGCCGAGGCGACCCTCGCCACGGCGACCGCGCTCAACCCGCACATCGGCTACGACAAGGCCGCCGAGATCGTCAAGGAAGCGGCGGACTCGGGCCGGTCGTTGCGCGAGGTCGCGCGCGAGATGGGCGTCGACGAGAAGATCCTCGACGAGGCGCTGGACCACCACAAGATGGCCCGCCCGCACGGGTAGCTCGTAACGCCGGTTTCTAAAGGCAGGCCCGCAGACGGTCGAAGCTGTCCATATGGACTACCGATTGGGCCTGACCCCGACCATGCTCAGACAGCCGAGTCTCAAGGGCGCGAAGGCGACAGGCTGCCTGCTGCTCCTCGGGTCGGCGCTGGTCCCGATCTCGCTGGTACTGCCCCATCCCGGCTCCGTCGCCGTCCTCCCCTCGGCGCTCATCGCCGGTGTGATGGCGCTCGCCGGGGCCCTCTTCCTGCGCCTCGCCGATCGCGTCAACCTGGGCACCGTCTGCGCCGCGCTCGGGGTCATCGTCCTGGTCGACGGCTTGCTCACCTACGAGAGCGGGGTGGCCACCGGCCAGTACGGGAGCATCCTCGTCTGGGTGATCCTCATCGCCGCCTACCTGCTGCCGCGGCGGGCGGCGATCGCCTATCTGGCTTGGGCGCTCGCGACTTACGGGCTCACACTCGCCCTGGTCGGGCAGACCGCCGGCTACTCGGAGATCACGCGGTGGATCTTCGCGGCGATCTCGATGTCGGTCGTGGCCGCATTCGCCATCTGGCTAGTGGCCCAGCGCTCGAGCGCGGATGCCCGGGCCCGCCGCTTCTTCGACCTCTCGAACGACCTGCTCTGCACCTATAGCCACGATGGCTATTTCCTCGAATTCAATGCCGCCTGGCAGCGCATCCTTGGCTACTCCCCGGAGGAGATGTGCTCGCGCCCGGCGATCGAGTTCGTGCACCCTGACGACCGCGCTCGGACGGTGGCCGCCCGGAAGGCGCGGCTCCGCCACGGCACCGTCTCCGACTTCCAGGCCCGCTTCCGGACCAAGGACGGCGAGTGGCGCTGGCTGCGGTGGACGTCGACGACTTCAGAGGGGGAAGGGGGCCTGGCCTACGCCCGCGCGGTCGACGTCACCGATCGCGTCGTCGCGACGGCCGAGCGCGAGCGCCTGCTCGTCGAGCTCAGCGACCTCGCGGCCTTCGATTCGCTCACGGGCCTGCTCAACCGGCGAGCGATCGAGAAGCGGCTCGAGGAGGAGATCGCCCGCGCGAAGGGCGACGGCACCTCGCTCAGCCTCGCGCTGTTCGACCTCGACTCATTCAAGGAATACAACGACACCCGAGGCCACCTTGCCGGCGACGCGATGCTTTGCCGACTGGCCGCCAGCTGGCTGGAGCAGGTGAGGGAGGCGGACGTGATCGCGCGCTGGGGCGGCGAGGAGTTCATGGTGCTCCTACCGGGCTGCGATCTCGAGCGCGCCCGGCCGATCGTCGAGCGGCTACGCGTGGCGACCCCGGTTGGTCAGACGTGCTCAGCAGGGCTCGCCGCGTGGTCGCCGGTCCAGTCCCCGGAGGACCTGATCCGCGAAGCCGACGGCGCCCTGTACGAGGCCAAAGCTGCCGGTCGCGACCTGCTCGCGCTCGCCGGATAGGCGTAGAGCGCTACTTCTTGCGCTTCTTCTTGACGCACTTCTTCTTGCCGTGGACCTTCCTCAGCTTCTTGCCCTTCTTGCACTTGCGCTTGGTGACCGGCGGGATCACCGTGCCGCCTCCACCACCGGTGACGGGAGGCGCGTCGGTGTCGATTTCGCAGCCGCTGACCGTGTCGAGGCCGTGGTCGAAGGTCGCCGTGTCAGTGCCCGGGCCGCAATCGATGGTGTCCGCGACGCCATCCTTGGCGAGAACGGTGTCGTTTCCGGCGTCGCCGAAGATCTGATCCTGACCCGTGCCGCCGGTCAGGGTGTCGTTGCCGGATCCTCCGCAGAGGGCGTCGTCAGCCGCCTTGGCGTCGATCGTGTCATTGCCGGCGGACCCGACGATCACGTCCTGGAACAACGTCCCGTTCAGGGTGTCGTTGCCCGGCCCGCCGAGCAACATCGGGAGGAACCCCCCGCAGGTGACGCGCTCGTAGGCGCCGGCATCGCAGGCCGCGCCGGTCGGCCGCTCCGCCCCGCGCTGGTCCACGGTCAGTGGAGTCGTGCCGTCGGCGGCGACGCACGACGCGGCGGGCACGGCGTCGAAAGCCGAGCTCGTGGCCGCGATCGCCTGGGTCTGCGTGGAGCCGCCGTTGAGCGCGAGGGGGTCGAGCAGGAAGGCCCCGGCGTTGTCCTTGTCGGTGTCTCCGTGCGGGCCGACGCAGCTCTGGCCCGCGTCGGCGTTGAAAGAATTCGCGGTGAAGGCGGTAAGCGGTGCATTGCAGGCGGTCAGTCCCTGGTTGATCAGGTCGCCGCGCAGCGTCACCGGGCCGGCGAGGCTGGTGCTGCTTATGCCTGCGGGGGCGGTGGGAGAGGTGTTGCCGGTGACGGTCGACTGCGCCAGTGTGAGTAGGGCTTCGTCGTCGACCTCGAGGCCACCGGTGTACCGACCTGCGCCCGCGCCCGCCACCGAATTGCCGGAGATCGTCGAGTTCAAGATCGTGGAGGTCGAAGCGTTCCCGCCGGTAAAGACCATTCCCGCGCCGTAGGCGGTGGTCCCACCCGTGAGCGAGTTGCCGGAGATCGTGCTGCCGGTCATCGTCAGATTTGCATTGGTTACCTGGATGCCGCCGGCGAGGGCACTGTCAACCGTGTCCGCCGCGACGACTTGGTTATCGGCGATCGTCGAGTCGGTGATCGTCGCGTCTGTTCCAGAGATCGAGACGCCCCCGCCCGCGTCTTGGTCGAAGGTGGCGTTGGCTGAGAGGGTGGCCACGTTGTGTCGTACCGTGGACCGGGTCATGTTGACGGGCTGGACCGCGGAGATGCCGCCTCCCACGCGGCCGCTGTTTGCGTCCGACGCCGAGTTGCCCCCGATGACCGAGTCGGTGAGCGTCAACTGCCCTATGGAGCCAATCCCGCCACCACCCTGCGCCGCGTGATTGGCGCGAACGACGCTGTTGACCAGCGTCAGCGGGACATTGTTGGCGTCCTGGATCCCACCGCCGATGTCGTTGGACGCGGGCGCCGAGCCGTTCTGGATCGTCACCGTGTCGAGCGTCACCGGGCCGCCGGAGATGATGTCCAGCACCCGGTCGGTCAGTCCCACTTGGCCGATCTTGTCTTGGGTGTCGGTGGGAGACGCGCCGGGATCACCCTTGATGATCACTCCCGCGTCGGTCGTGGGGCTGATATTCACGTCGAGGTCCCCGGTCGCATTCAGGTTTTCACCGGAGCCGGGATTGAGCAGGTAGGTCCCCGACGAG
>JAWVFN010000004.1:0-5255 GCA_033855935.1 Solirubrobacterales bacterium
CGAACCACACCATTCCGGGTGGGCGGATGCTGCGCGTCTGGCGCCACGGCAACAAGATGCCCTACGCCCGCAACGTCGACGGCCGCTTCACCGGCACAACCGACGAGATCATCCAGTGGGCCGCCTACAAGTGGGGACTGGATGAGGACATCCTGCGCGCCGCTGCCGCCCGCGAGTCATGGTGGAAGCAATCCGCCGTGGGGGACGGCGGCGATTCGTTCGGGCTCTTCCAGGTCCGCCGCCCGTTCCACTGCTCGGGCAAATGCAAGATCGCCCGGCGCTCGACGGCCTTCAACGCCGACTATTACGCCGCCACGGTACGTGCCTACTTTGACGGCAAGATGGCCTGGCTCGGCAAGCAAAAGCACGGCGCGCCTTACATCGCGGGCGACATCTGGGGCAGTGTCGGCGCCTGGTTCGCGGGGCGCTGGTGGACAGCTCCCGCGGCGAGCTATATCGCCGAGGTTCAGTCGCGGCTCACCGAACGCCCCTGGGAGAAGCCCTACTTCCTGTCGAGCTAGCCGAACGTAAACGCGTAGCCCGAGATTCCCGGGGCGAACTGGAGAGTCAGTGTGTGGCGCCCGACTGCCGGCAGGTCGATCAGCCGGTAGAGCCGCTGGCGGCTGATCTCGGCGACGCTGTGATGGACGTCTGAGCCCGCGAGCGCCTTCGGCACCGGCTTGCCGTCGAGCTCGACCCGCAGCGGCCGCGTCGCCCCCTGCGAACCGAGGACGAGGAAGACCTGCTTGGCATTGAACGAGAGGCTCAGCCTCGCCCCGGCCCCGGCGGTCGCCGCCTCGGGGGTGATGTCCCAGTTGCCGTTGTAGGCGAGGTTCTCGGGCGGCAGCTGGTAGTTGGCGGCGCCGAAGTCCTGGGTGCCGGGCTTGATCGCGCCGTTGACGAAGCGCTCGGCGCGCGCTGATCCGAGATAGCTCTCGGGCGTCGTCGTCAGCGGCGAGAAGGTCTGGACGCCGTTTGCCTGGGCGCCGGCGCCGAGGCTGCCGTGACCGGCGTCGTGGAGCAGGGTCCTGATCGCCTGCTCGGTCTGCTCGTAGTTCCCCTCACCCTCGTGCAGGTCGCGGATGTTGCCGTTGGCATCGATCAGCCAGTCGGCGGGCCAGGCGCGGTTGCCATAGGCGTCCCAGGTGCCGTACTCGTTGTCCTGGACCACGGGGTAGGTGATGTGGTTGTCGGCGATCGCCTGGCGCACGTTCGACGCGTCGTGCTCGAACGGGAACTCGGGGGTATGGACACCGACAACGACCAGACCCTGGTCCTTGTACTTCTCGTACCAAGACTCGAGATAGGGCAGGGTGCGCAGGCAGTTGATGCAGGTGTAGGTCCAGAAGTCGATGAGCACGACCTTGCCTCGTAGATCGGCCATCGTCAGCGGCTGGGTGTTGAACCACTGCCCGGGGTTGGTGAACTCGGGCGCCGGCGGGCCATTGGGCAACGTCACCGGCTGGTCGAGCTGGGCGGTGGGGAAGCGAACGGTCTCGCCGCCACCCGCGGGCGCATGGACCGCGGCCAGGCTGCCCTCGATCGCCGAGCTCTTCTCGATGCTCCCCGTCGGGTTGACGAGGAAGCTCGGCAGGTCGCTGGCGATCGCGCTCTGAAAGCGGGTGTCGAGCGAGAACGCCATCACCGTCGCGACGCAGATCATCACCACGCCGAGCGCGATCTGGACCTGGCCGCGGATCGGCGCCAGCCGGTCGGTGAGCCGCCGCCCGCCCGCCATCAGCGCGTAGAGGACCGCCCCCGAGCCGATCGCATAGGCGAGCGCGACCGCTAGGCGGCCGGCGGTGAAGTCCTGCGCCGCCGAGACCGTGATCACTCCCGCGAGGATCGGGCCCGCGCAGGGCGCATAGACGAAGCCGAGGCTGAAGCCGAGGAGGAAGCCCGAGCCGAAGCCGTCGCCCGAGCCGCCGTGCGGGCCGGGGGCAAACCGGCTGATCCACGCCTCGATCCGGTCCGAGAGCGAGGGCACGAGCAGCGTGAAGCCGAACGCGAACAGAACCCCGATCGCGACGTTGCGGAGCAGGTCGTTGGGCAGCCCGAGCAGGTGGATGACGTAGACGAGGGCGACGACCGCGAAGGTGAACGAGAGCACGAGGCCGGTGACGACCCCGAGCGGGCGCCGACGCCCCCCGGTGACCCCTGCGGAGAGCACCGCGGGCAGCACGGGCAGCACACACGGCGACAGCGCCGTCCCCGCCCCTGCGAGCAGGGCAAACAGCATCAAGAGGACCATCGGGGTAATCGTCCCGCAAGGAGCTCAACCGTTACTAACGCGTTTCGCGCGGAAGACCGCGATCTCGCCTCTTATCCCCTTGAACCGGCGCTTGCCCGCGAACGAGAAGGTGAACGGCCCGTCGTCCTCGCCGAAGCAGTCCTTCACAGCTCCGTCGGCGACTACCGAGCCCGCGCGAGCAAATCCTGTGATGCGGCTGGCGAGATTCACGGGACGGCCGTACCAATCGCCGGCGCGGCCGATCGCCTCGCCCTGAGCCACCCCCGCGCGCAGAGAGGGCAGCGCCTCGTCCTCCTCCACCGCCTCGACCAGCCCGAGGGTCGCCTCGAGCAGGGGCTCGGGCTCGCGTGACACCAGCATCGCCGCGTCGCCGATCATCTTCACCAGCCGCACAGGGGATTCCGCGGCCGAGGAAGCCAGCTCGAGCAGCCGGCCGGAGACGTTCCCGAGTTCCCCCACCTCCACCTGCTCGCCGAGGCTTGTGAAACCGACGAGGTCGGCGAAGGCGACCGTTATCGGTGTCGAGCCGCGAAGGTGACCCGACTCCAACTCGGCATCCAACATCACGGCGTTCCGGATCGTTTCGCGGAGATGCCGCGCGAAGAGGTATTCCATCGTCCGTCCGAGCATCGGTGTCATCGCCCTGGCCCCGGCCGCGTAGCGCATCGCCACGTCGTACTCGGTGTCGCCGGGCTCGAGGAAGGCGTCGCCGATCAGGGACTGGCTCGCTTCGGCGATCCTCGCCATCGACATCCCGATCACACGCGCGATCTCCCGGATCCCGTCCTCGGGCAGGCCCGCGTCCCGAAACTGCTTCCCCCGTTTTGCCATCTCGAGGTCCTCCTCCGTGCCCGCCACCTCCCCCGGTTCAGGAACCGGCAGCCCCGAGGCCTGAATCTGGCCGCGCACGAAGTCGAGATCCACATCCGCCAGCTCGACGATCTCGTCGAGCGAGTACTTCACCTTGCCGGTCAATGCGCGCTCTGCCGGCAGCAGGGCAAGGCGGCTCTCCTCGACGGCCGAGCGGAGCTCGTCGAGCGAGACACCGTCGTCGGCGAGGGTTTGCAGCAGCTGGAGCCGGGCGTCGCGCGCTTTACCCTCGACGCCGACGAGCAAGCCCTCGGCCTCGAAATCGATCTCGGATTCTTCCGTCGCGATTAGATGACCGATCCCCAACCACCGCGCACCCGGATGATGCGCCTGGCACTGCGCATCTCTGCGTCCTCGGGCTTGCCCTTGCAACCAGCAAGGGCTGCGCCCTGCGTCCTTGATCTGCTTGACCAGGCACATCCCCGGCCACACGCTGATTGATGATCGATCATCTGGCGATTCTCTACCATCCGGGCATGGCGAGTGAGCTGCCGATCTTCGAGTTGCCGATCGTGCTGCTGCCAGGCGAGCGCGCGGCGCTGCACATCTTCGAGGAGCCCTACAAGCGGATGGTCGATCACGCGATCGAGGCGGGCGAGCCGTTTGGGATCGTCTTCAACGACTCCGAAGGCGCGCGGCCCGTCGGCTGCACCGCCCACGTCGACCAGGTTCTGGAGCGCTTCGACGACGGTCGCCTCAACATCGCGGTCAGCGGCCAGGTGCCGTTCAAGGTGCTCGACCGCTTCGAGGCGCCCGAGTACCCAGCCGGCCACGTCGAGATGATCGAGGAGGTCGATATCCCCCTCGACGCCGAGGCCGCCGAGCAAACGCGCGAGAGCTTTGCCTCGCTGGCCGAGCGCGCCACCGGCGAGCGCCCCGGCGACGCCGAGCTCGCCAGCGACGGCGCCTACGACATCGCCGCGAAGATTGAGCTGCCCGAGGAGACCAAGCAGGCGCTGCTCGAGCTTCGCGATGAGGACGAGCGCATGCGAATGCTCGCCCGGGCTCTGGAAGCGGCCAGCGACGCGCTCGAGCGGGCCGGCGAGATGGCCGCCCGCGCCGCATCCAACGGCAAAGTCAGAACCGGCGCGGACTCGGACTAGACCACGACGACGGCGCCGCCGCGACGGGGGTCGCCGCCGCCGCTGAGCTCGCCGCTCTGGGGATCACGCGCGGCCGCCTGGACACCGCCGAAGTAGAGGTTCTGGCGCTGCCAGCGGACGACGGGGATGCCGCGGTCCTCGAGACGCTTCAACGCTGCCTCGTCAACTTCGGGCTCAGCCTGCACGGTGCCGTCTTCGTAGTGGATCCGCGGAGCCCGCACCGCCTCGTCGGGCCCCATCCCCTCCTCGACCGAGCGGATGATCGTCTGCAGGACCGCCGAGCGGATCCGGTTCGAGCCGGCACTGCCGAGCCCGAGGACGATCTCGCCGTCGCGGAGGACGACCGTCGGCGACATCATCGACGGCACCCGCCGCCCGGGCTCGATCTGGTGGAAGCCGAGCGGGTTGAGGTCCTCCTCGCCGAGCATGTTGTTGAGGTGAACGCCGGTGCCCGGGACGAGGATCCCCGACCCGGTGCCGTTCGAGCAGGTGACCGAGGCGCACATGCCGTCGCCGTCGATCACGCTCAGGTGCGTGGTCGAGCCAAGATTGTCGGCGAGGAAGCGCTCGGCGAAGCCTTCCTCATACAGGCCGGCGGCGAACTCGTCGCCGCGCAGGCGGTTGGCGGCGTCCATCGCCTCGACGACCTCCTCGACGCCGCTGTGCTCCTGGCGCTCGAGCAGACCGAGGCAGAGCGCGATCAGAATCCCGCCCGAGGACGGCGGCGGGTTGGTGAAGACGTCCGTACCGCGAAAGCCGGCGTGGACGGGCTCGCGCTCGATCGCCTCGTAGGAGGCGAGGTCGGTCGGTCCGAGCGTGCCGCCGTGCTCGATCACGAACCGGGAGAGCGCCTCGGCGACCTCGCCGCGGTAGAACGGCTCGGGCCCGTCGGCGCCGTAGCGCTCGAGGGCGTCGGCGAGCTCTCCGAAGCGGAAGACCTCGCCTTCGCGGAGCATCTTGCCGTGTGGCGCGTAGAGGGCGCGCGTCTCCTCGAACCCCGTGTAGATCGCCTCGAGGATCTCGAAGACGTA
>JAWVFN010000005.1:0-5056 GCA_033855935.1 Solirubrobacterales bacterium
TTCGTCGCGCCGGTGATAGTCGGGGGCGGCAAGCCGTTCTTTCCCGAGCTCGACAGCCAGCTCGATCTGCGGCTCGCGGAGACGCGGACCTTCGGCGACAAGGTGGTCAACCTGCGCTACGTCCGCGCGCGGTGACCCAAAAGGACGGCGGTTAGGCGGGCTTACGGCCCTTGAGGCGCTTCAGGCACCTCTTGCGTGCCTTGCCCTTCTTCTGCTTGCAGAGGCATTTCTTCCGGGCCTTGCCGGTCAGGCCGGCGCAAGGGGGTGCGGTCGAAGTCGCCGGGGGTGGCAGGGCCAGGGCGGGGGTCATGATCGAAGTCTGAGCCGGGTTCAACGGATTGCAGGGCTCGGCGATGGCGGGGTTGACGTCGTCCCCTGACCAGTTCAGAGTCCAGTAATAAGTGCCGACCGACGTTGGGGTAAAAGGCGGCGACGGGCTGTAGGTGCCGTCGCCTGGCGCGTCGACCTGGTTGTGAAACACGGGGGCCGTGCAGCTTGGATCATTGGGACCGTAGGCGTTGAAGGACATCACTCCGGTGCCGTCGCCAATCGGGTTTGCGCCGCTGAGGGTCGCAGCGTCGGCGATCGAGCTGCCAAGCGGAGCCGTCGGAGTCGCGTTGCTGGTGAGCGTCATCGTCACGGCAGACGCGGGAGATGCGCAGAGGCCCCCGACGATTGCTGCGATCGCGATCAGCCCACGCGTCACCCCGATTTTCTGCAGCAGCCCCACGCCAAGCAAACTAGCAGCCGAGTTGCCGGGCGATCACTATCTGCTGATGACCCAAAAGGACGGAAGGGGTCAGCCGATCTTCTCCGCCAGTTCGATGATGATCCCCTCCGGGCCGCGGATGTAGCAGAGCCGATACACATCTTGGTAGTTCTCCACGTCGCCGACGAGCTCCGCGCCGTGGGCTTGCAGGCCGGCGAGGACGGAGTCGAGGTCGTCGACTGCGAAGGTGAGATGGCGGATGCCCGGGGTGTTCGCCGCCGCGTAGCGGTCGCCGTCCGGGCCAGACGGCGCGTGAAACTTCACCAGCTCGAGCCGGCTATAGCCGTCCGGGGTTTCCATCATCGCGTTCTCCGCCCGGACGCCATCGAGCCCGACGATGCGGTCTACCCAATCGCCCTCGGCCGACCACTCGCCCTGCACGGTGAGCCCGAGCGCGACGAAGAACGCCTTCGCGGCCGCGAGGTCGTCGACCACGACGCCCACGTGGTCCATGCGTTGGACCGTCATGCGGCCACCGGGCGCAGTGGACCGGAGCCGTCCCAATCCTGGGCGCCGAGCCCCTCGACCAGCTGCTCGACGGTGGCCTCGATGTCCTCGACGAGGTAGCCGTGATGGTGAGCATCGCCGAGTGGCGGTGTGAGCGAATCGCCTGGCACTTCTCCTCCTTTGTCGCTGGTCACGTTGTGGGCTGGCCGGCGACGGTATATCAACCGGTCCCGCCCCTCCACGCGCTTCCTGGCGCGCTAACTTGGATCCGATGTCCGAGCAGAATGTTGAGGTCGTTCGCCGCATGTACGAGGCCTATGTCAGCGGCGACGTCGAGGGTGCGCTGGCGTGTTGTCATCCCGACGTTGAGGCCGACTTCTCGGTTCGAGTTGACGGCGGGGTCTCCCGCGGTCGCGAGGCCCTCAACGAGACGGTCATGTTGTGGGTCTCGAGCTGGGACCTGTACGAGGAGGAGATCGATGAGATCCGGGAGTTCGGGGAGCGGGTGTGCATCGCCGCAACGCAGCGCGGGCGCGCCAAGGGCAGCGGCCTCGAGTTGGCGAACCGGTTCGGTTCGCTCTACGAGGTCACCGACGGGCTCATTACGCGGATAGAGATGTTCAAGACGCCCGCCGAAGCCTTCGAAGCCGCGCAGCGCACTTAGGGGCACTTGCCAGCGTGGGCACCGCACTTCCGGAAGTGCAAGCGAATCGAGGGTGAGGGTGCGAGCAAGGTTTGCTTTGGTAGCAGCGACGGCGGCCATCTGCGCCGCGTGCTCGGTGCTTCCCGGAGCCGCGGTCGCGGGCACGCTCGATCAGCAGCAAACGGCCACCGTCTACGACGCCGGCGTCGGCGCCACCGTGACGGTCGCCCAGGTCTTCAGAGCCGGCATCACCGGCAAGCTCGATCGCGTCGACCTCCTGATCGACCACCTCGCTTCTCCGACCGACCCCCTGAACGTTGAGATCCGCAATGCATCGTCCGGCGCTCCCGGATCGACGGTTTTGGCAACCGTGAGCCTTCCACCGGCGTCGGTCCCAACCATCAGCACGTTCGTACCCGTGACATTCGCCTCGCCGCTTGCGGTGGTGGCGGGAACGCAGTACGCGATCGACCTCTACAGCGCCGACCCGTCGAGTAACTACGGATGGGGCGTCACGGCCACGGACCTGTACGCCGGAGGGGACAGCTTCAACTTCACCGGCTCTCCGCCTGGTCCGTCGCCTGTCTGGAACGACGATCCCGCCCAGGACACGGCCTTCAAGACCTACGTCGTCCCGCCGGCCTCGGGTACCGGTCAGCGTGCGCGGGCACTCGCGAAGTGCAAGAAGAAGCACTCGAAGAAGGCCCGCAAGAAGTGCAGGAAGAAGGCAAAGCGGCTGCCGGTCTAGGTTCCGGTCTTGATCAGCTTGACCCGCTTCGATGCGATCACCGAGGGGCCGCCGGCCGGCACGTAGGTCACGACGAGCGTGACCTTAGCCTTGCCGCTGCGGTCGAGCTTTCGCTTTGCCTTGCCCGCCGGCTTGACCCGCAGCTTGACCGTGGCCGTGGCGGTCTTCGCCCGGCGGGCGTTCGCGGCCGGTTGGTCGACGACGCCCTTTCCGCTCAGCGAAACGGTCCCGGCGCCCGGAACCGTGACCGGGAGGATGGCCGTGCCCTTCGCCTTGTCTCGCTTCAGCTTGCCGAGATCGATGCGGCAGAAGCCCTGCGTCGTGGCGTCGACGGGACACTTGTCCTGGGTCTCGTCGCCGTAGCCGTCGTGGTCGGCATCGGGCTCGACCGTCGCCGCCACCGAGGGCCGCAGGTTCGGGAAGGTGGTCGTCGCCGTCCCCGTCTGGCCGACGGAGATGTCACCGCCGAGGAATTGGGCAAGCTGGTTCTGAGGAGTCCCAGGGACGGTGATCGCGACCTCGGCGTCGCCGGTCGCCGTCAGGCCGAGGAGATCTCCGCTGCTGACCGGGATTCGCTCCTTGAACTCGTAGGACGTGCTGGGGGAGAGAGTCTTCTGCGAGCTCTCCGCCAGGACCTTGAACGCCAACCCGGGCCCGATGTAGCGGAAGATCTTGAGCCTCACCGATCCGGCCGATGCGTCGCCGCTGCTGTGGAACCTCCAGGACGTGAGCACGCCGCTCGGCGTCGCATAGGACGGACTCCCCGGAACCGTTGAAAACGGAGCGACCGGCGAGCCAACTCCGACGACCGGGTTCGCCGTCGTCTCGCCCACCTCGGTCGAGCTGCCCTGGGCGACCGCCAAAGACAACGCGACTCCGCCCGAGACCGCGAGCAGACAGGTCGCCGGCTTGATCAGCCAAGTCCGGGTGAACTTGCCCCGACGTGCCACGAGGCGATCTTAGCCTCCTGGTTCGATCCAGTGGGATAGGTTTTGACCCAATGACGGAGCGCCTCTTCGAGCGGTTCCGCTGGATCGCGATCCTCGCGACGGTGATAGCCATGACCGTGGCGGCTTCGGCTCTCTCAGCCACGCCGCGACCGGCCTTCTATGGCGGCACGGGCGTCACCGACGCAGGGAGCAAAGCCAAGGTGGAGCTGCAGGTGACTCGGTCGAGGCGGGGCAAGGTCCGCGTCAAGATCCTCAAGGCGAGCGACGGCTGCTTCGGGGCATCGACGGCGGGAGCAGTCGCCAAGGTCCGGAATGGTGGCTTCGCCGCCAGCTTCGGCGGCGGCACCTCGTCGGCCGGATTCTCGGACCACTTCGACGGCCGGTTCTCGAGCTCGCGCTCAGCCACCGTGAATCTCCATTCGGTCTTCTGGAACTACTCAACGGCCGGCCCGCCGAGCAGCTGCGAAGCGACTTCAACGGTCGCGATTCACGCGCTGAAGCACCCCTGATCAGCCCGGCGATCGCCGGAACAGACGGGAGACGAGTCCGGGGCGGCGCGGCTCCACCTCTTCGCGAAATGGAAGGCGCCCGTCCCGGCGAGCGCGCACTACGCACTCGGTGTGCGCGTGGCGCCGGCGCGAGGCGTTGCCCTCCGGCAGCACCAGGGTGTGCGGTCTCAATGCCGGCAACTGGCCGCCGCAGAGCGGGCAGCGGTAGGTCGCCGGCTTGCGATTGGCGGCGGGGCGGACCGCGTACCAGCGAGCGCTGCGGAAGTCGTCCAGAGCGCTAGGCGCTGGGCTCGACCTCGACCTCGAACTCCGTGATCTTCGGTGGCCCGGGCAGACCGGACTCGCCGAGCTCGCCGAGAGCGGGCAGCAGTGTCTCGTCCCGGAACTTCTCCCAGACGTCCTTCGAGTCCCAGACTGCCACGACCACGAAGCCGCTCGCGCTCGGGCCCGCATAGTGCTTCGTCTGGCCGGCGGGCAGCCCTCCAGGCGGGTGGACAACCTCGACGACAGCGTCGTACTGCTGCCTCGTACCGCCTGCGAAATCGTTGACGATCACATAAGCCATTTCGTCTCCTCACTAGGTGCGTGCAGCCAGTCTCGCACGGCCGGCTCCGTGTTCGATTGAGGCTTCCGGGCTAGGATCGGTGGAGTCACAACGAGCCCGCGTTTGCAGGCTCAGACAGGAGGAGGCGGTATGGCAGTCGTAATCGTGAATGAGATCGAGGGTGCGGACCAGGAGTTCTACGACGAGGTCAACCCGAAGGTCATGCCAGACGGAAAGCTCCCCGATGGATGTCAGCTTCACATCGCGGGGCCGGACGAGAACGGATGGCGGGTGATCACGGTCTGGGACTCGGAGGACCAGTTCCAGAAATTCCGCGAGGAAACGCTGATCCCGACTATGCGCGAGGTCGGCGGTGAAGACCGCATCGCGCCGCACATCAGTGCGCAGCCGGTGCACAACCTGATCACCTCCTAAGAGCGCAGAAA
>JAWVFN010000006.1:0-3501 GCA_033855935.1 Solirubrobacterales bacterium
TTCATGCCCGGGGTCCTGCTCGCCGTTCGCAAGGTCGCCGGGCTCCCCGACCGCTACACCGAAGGACTGGAGAACCTGCTGTGACCGATCTCGCCACCCTTGACGCCACCGCACAGGCCGAGCTCGTCGCCTCCGACGAGGTCTCGCCCCTGGAGCTCGTCGATGCGGCGATCGAGCGCATCGAGTCGCTCAACCCGCGCCTCAACGCCGTCATCCACCCGCTCTTCGAAGAGGCCCGCGAGGCGGCGAAGGGGGACCTGCCCGACGGCCCGTTCCGTGGCGTGCCGATGCTGTTCAAGGACATCGGCGTGCCGCTCGAGGGCGCGCCGTTCCACATGGGCACGCGCTTCCTAAAGGACGCCGGCTTCGTCGCCCCGCTCGACAGCTACGTCGCCCAGCGCTTCCGCGACGCCGGGTTCGTCATCGTCGGCAAGACCAACGTCCCCGAGCTCGGGATCCTGCCGAGCACCGAGCCGGTCGCATATGGCGCCACCGCAAACCCGTGGGATCCCGACCGCTCGCCGGGGGGCTCGAGCGGCGGCTCGGCCGCCGCGGTCAGCTCGGGCATGGTGCCGATCGCCCATGCCAACGACGGCGGCGGCTCAATCCGGATCCCGGCGTCGGCCTGCGGGCTGGTCGGGCTGAAGTCGACCCGCGCGCGCGTCAGCCAGGGGCCTGCGGTCGGCGATGTGATGTCCGGGTTGACCCATGAGGGCGTCGTCTCGAAGACCGTCCGCGATACCGCCGCGACCCTCGATGTCCTCGCCGGTTTCGTCCAGGGCGATCCCTACGCCGCTCCAGGCCCCGATGGCCCCTACCTCGACGACGTCGGCAGCAACCCGGGCGTGCTGAGGATTGGCCTGATGACCGAACCACCGACCGAGCACGAGCCGCACCCCGACGTCGTCGGCGCGGCCGAGGAGGCCGGCAAGCTGCTCTCGGCGCTCGGCCACGAGGTGACGCCGATGGACCTCAATATCGTCCAATCGCTCGGCGATCTGACTGAGACGTTCCTGACCCGCTGGTCGGCCGGACAAGCCTCGCTGATCGACACCCTCAGCACCCTCGTCGGCCGACAGGCGACGGCCGAGGAATTCGAGCCGCTGACCTGGGCACTCGCCGAGCGCGGCCGCGTCACCACGGCGCCGCAGTACCTCGAGGCCGTCGGTAGACACCAGGTGATGACGCGGATGATCGCCGGGGTGATGGAGACGGCCTTCGACCTGATCCTGTCGCCCACTATGGGAGAGCCACCGGTGGCGCTGGGCACTTACGACGACACCGGCGCCGACCCGATGGAGGCGATCCTCCGCGCCGGGCAGACGGCCTGCTTCGTGGCCGGCATCAACATCACGGGCCAGCCGGCGATCTCGCTGCCGTTGTTCTGGAACGACGACGGCCTGCCGATCGGGATCCAGCTGATCGCCAAGTCCGGCCGCGAAGATCAACTCATTCGCGTCGCATCCCAGCTCGAGCAGGAAGCGCCCTGGGCCGACCGCCAGCCCGCGGCGTTCGCCGGGGCGTCGGCCTAGACGCGCTGCGATACTGCGGGCGATGACTGCAATCGAAGGACTACTGACGGCGATGGTGACGCCGTTCGCCGAGGACGGCTCGGTGGACGAGGCCGCCGCTCGCTCGCTCGCTCGCCGCCTGCTCGACAATGGCTCGCACGGGCTCGTCGTCGCGGGGACGACGGGGGAGGGGGCGACCTTGACCGACGCGGAGCAGATCTCGCTGCTCGAGGCGATCGTCGACGAGGCCGGTGACGACGCCCTGATCGTCTGCGGGTCGGGCACCAACGACACCAGGCACTCTCAGGAGCTCTCCAAGGCGGCCGAGGCCGCCGGCGCCGATGCCCTGCTGGTCGTGACGCCCTACTACAACAAGCCCAACCGCGCCGGCCTGCTCGGCCACTTCGGAGCCGTCGCCGGCTCGGTCAAGCTGCCGGTCATCCTCTACAACATCCCCTCTCGCTCGGTGATCAACCTGCCCCCCGATCTGCTCGCCGAACTGGCGCAGATCGACAACATCGTCGCCGTCAAGCAGGCGAACAACGAGGAACTCGGCCCGGTCGAGGGGCTCGACATCCTCGCCGGCAACGACGATGTCTTCTTCCGCACGCTCGAGCTCGGCGGCACGGGCGGCATCTGCGTCGCCTCCCACCTCGTCGGCAACGAGATGCGCGAGCTCTACGAGGCCGCCAAAGTCGGCGATCTCGCCGGCGCCCGGGAGATCGACACCAAGCTTCAGCCGTTCTTCGAAGCGCTCGCGGTTACCACCAACCCGATACCCGTCAAGGCCGGTCTCGAGCTGCTGGGCATCTGCTCGGCGCGGGCGCGGCTGCCGATCGTCGAGGCCGACGACGAGCAGCGCGACGTCGTCCGCAAGGCGCTCGAGGCGCAGGGCCTGCTCTCAGCGGCGACGAGCGGCTGACCTCTTGAGCTCGAAGGTGCGCATCCTCCCGCTCGGCGGGCTGGGCGAAATCGGCAAGAACATGACCGCGATCGAGGTTGACGGCCGGATCGTCATCGTCGACACCGGCCTGATGTTTCCGACCGCCGAGATGCTCGGCATCGACCTCGTCCTGCCCGACTTCTCGACGCTCAGGGAGCGCGCCGACGACATCGAGGCAATCGTTCTCACCCACGGCCACGAGGACCATGTCGGCGCTCTGCCCTACGTCCTGCGCGAGATTGGCATCCCGCCCGTCATCTACGGCGGCCTGCTGACGATCGGCATGGTGCGCTCGAAGCTCGACGAGCACAAGATCCGCGATGCGCCCCTGACCGAGCTGCCGCTCGGCAAGAAGGTCGAGCACGGTCCGTTCACGCTCGAGATGCTCCACATGTCTCACTCGATCCCCGACGCGGCCGCGGTCGCGATCGGCACCGAGCGCGGCACGATCCTCGTCACCGGCGATTACAAGTTCGACCAGACTCCGGTCGACGGCCACCCGCCCGACATGGCGCGGCTCGCCGAGCTCGGCAAGGAGGGCGTGCTCTGCCTCTGCGGCGACTCGACCAACGTCGACCGGCCCGGCATCGCGCCGTCGGAGTCCTCGGTCGGCCCGGCGCTGCTCGACCTCTTCTCGAAGGTCAAGGGCCGGATCATCGTCACCTCGTTCGCCTCCAACGTGCACCGCGTCCAGCAGGTGGTCGACGCCGCCGCCCAGCTCGACCGCAAGGTGGCGCTGGTCGGGCGCTCGATGCGCAAGAACTTCAACATCGCCGAGAACCTCGGCATCGCCAACGCCCCGCAGGGCATCCTGATTCAGCCGAAGGAGATCGAGGACTACCCCGACGAGAAGGTCGTCGCGATCTCGACCGGCAGCCAGGGCGAGCCGCTCTCGGCGCTGCGGCGGATGGCCAACAACGACCACCGCGACGTCGAGCTCCATTCGGGCGACACCGTCGTCTTCTCAGCCACTCCAGTGCCCGGCAACGAGCGCTCGGTCAACGAGACGATCGACCGCATCTTCGAGATCGGCGCCACGGTCGTCAC
>JAWVFN010000007.1:0-6891 GCA_033855935.1 Solirubrobacterales bacterium
CGCTGACCCAGCGCGACAATCAGCTCGGCACCCTGATCAAGGGCAACGACCAGACCTTCGGCGCCCTCGCCTCGCGCGACAAGCAGCTCGCCGAGGCGATCAAGATCTTCCCGACCTTCAACGAGGAAGCCCGCAAGACCCTGGTGCGCCTCGAGAGCTTCACCAAGAACGCCCAGCCCCTGGCACGAGATCTGAAGCCGGTCGCGCGCAACCTGACGCCGACGCTCAAGGACCTGCGCAGGTTCGCCCCGCACGCCAAGAGCCTGTTCCACAACCTCGATCCGCTGCTGACGGCCTCGACCACGGGTTTGCCCGCTCTGCGCGGCACGGTACGCGACCTGAGCCCGGTGATGACGGCGCTCGATCCCTTCCTCGCCAACCTCAACCCGATCATCCGCTATACGGGGCTCTACTCCGGCAACGTCACCGACTTCATCGCCAACCCTGAGGCGGGCATCGCCGGCACGCTCGACCCGCAGCCCGGCCAGCCGGCGCCGCAGCACGCGTTGCGCCAGATCGGCTACATCAACCCCGAAACGCTCTCGATCTATCCGGTCCGCCTGCCGACCAACCGGGGCAACGGCTACGTCGCGCCGAACGGCATCGGCGACCCCGCGGCCGTCGCCCAGAATGAGCTGACCCACAGCCACGACTGCAACAACACCGGCGCCACCGGCGGCCTCGGCTCGGGCCAGGTGACGATCACCCCGGCCTCTACCCCCGCTCCCAGCGCCGGCCTCTTCCCGCTCGGCGCTCTGGCCTCGGGGATCCCCGGCATCTCCGCCGTCCCGGCCTGCACGATCGCCCCGCCGTTCCCGCCCGAATACGGCGGCACCAATGTGCCGCAGGTCTTCGCGGATCCGTAGGCCTCTTGCAAACCTTCGCTTTTCTGCGTCCTGACCCGCTCGGTTTTCGCGGCCGGGCGTTTGGGCAGATGTGTGAGGTGCATCACACATCGCCATTTGCCGGCGCGGGAGCCAACGTCGAGTCATAGGCTCGTCCCGCGGAGTGGAGGCGTCAGGTTCAAACCGGAGAGACGATCGGGAAAGCGTCTGGTCACGCCATTGGGGGCTGATCCGCGTCCTGATCTCGGCCGGCTTTGCCTTCTCCTGTTTCGGCCTGCTGCTCTTCATCTGGATCACCTTCGGCGGCTGGATTCCCCTGGCGCCGACCAGCTACCGGATCACCGCCGACTTCCCCCAGGCGATCACGCTGCAAAAGGAGTCCGACGTGCGGATCAGCGGCGTCTCGGTGGGCAAGGTCAAGGACGTCGCCCTGGCCCCGACAGGCAACACCACGCGAGCGACGATCGAGCTCAAGCCCGACTTCGCGCCGCTCTCCTCCGACGCGAAGGCGATCCTGCGCCAGAAGACGCTGCTCGGCGAGACCTACGTCGAACTGACGCCGGGGACCGGCCAGGCTTCCAGCGGTAACACGTCGCTCGCCGCGGCCGGCGGCTACGACTCGCTGGCGGGCGACCACGCCTCCTCGCCGATCCCCGAAGGGGGGCACCTGGCCGACGCCCAGGTCGCCGAGCAGACCCAGATCGACGACGTCTTCAACGGCTTTGACCAGCAGACGCGGAATGCCTTCCGCGTCTGGCAGCAAGGTCTGGCGATCGGCGCCAAGGGACGCGCCCTCGACCTCTCCGACGCCTTCGGCAACCTCGGCCCGTTCTCACAAGACGCCTCCCGGGTGCTGGCGACCCTCAACCGCCAAGGCGACGCGCTCTCGCAGGTCGTCAACTCGACCGGCCAGGTCTTCGCGGCGCTGACCCAGCGCGACAATCAGCTCGGCACCCTGATCAAGGGCAACGACCAGACCTTCGGCGCCCTTGCCTCGCGCGACAAGCAGCTCGCCGAGGCGATCAAGATCTTCCCGACCTTCAACGAGGAGGCGCGCAAGACGCTGGTGCGGCTCGAGAGCTTCACCAAGAACGCCCAGCCGCTGGCTCGAGATCTGAAGCCGGTCGCGCGCAACCTGACGCCGACGCTCAAGGACCTGCGCAGGTTCGCCCCGCACGCCAAGAGCCTGTTCCACAACCTCGACCCGCTGCTGACGTCGGCCCAGACCGGGTTCCCCGCTCTGCGCGGCACGGTCCGCGACCTGAGCCCGGTGACGACGGCGCTCGATCCCTTCCTCGCCAACCTCAACCCGATCGTCCGCTATACGGGGCTCTACTCGGGCAACGTCACCGACTTCCTCGCCGACACCGAGACGACGATGGCGGGGACGCTCGATCCGCAGCCGGGCGAGCCCTCGGCGCAGCACGCCTTCCGCCAGATCGCCTACATCAGCCCCGAGACCCTCTCGATCTACCCGACCAGGTTGTCGACCAACCGCGGCAACGGCTACAACCCGCCGGAGCGACTCGGCGACGGCATCGGCCCGCCGGCGGCGTTCGCCCAGCAGACGCGCAACTACAGCCACGACTGCAGCAACACCGGCGCCACCGGCGGCCTCGGCTCGGGCCAGGTGACGATCGACCCGCCCTCGAGTCCGCCCTCGAGCGCCGGCCTCTTCCCGCTCGGCGCGCTGGCGGCGGGCATCCCCGGCATTTCCGCGAATCCTTCTTGCGTGATCGCGCCGCCGTTCCCGCCCGAATACGGTGGCACCAACGTGCCCCAGGTCTTCGCCGATCCGTAGGCCGACGTACCGGTGCGAATAGGATTGCCCGTGCACCCCAACGGTGCAATGCACCCGAGCGAGGAGAGCGAGTGGCGTACTTCAAGGACGCGCAGGAGGTCTACGACACGATCGGCAAGCTGTTCAAGGAGATCGCCGAGGACGAGGAATTCGCCTCCCAGTTCCAGGACGCCAACACGATCGTTCAGTACGCCCACCGCGATCCGGAGGCGCCGATCACCGTCCGCCTCCAAAAGGACCAGCCCGTCGAGGTCGACTTCGGCGACACCGACATGGAGCCCGAGGTGACGATGTCGATGGAGGCCGACACCGCGCACCGCTTTTGGCTCGGCCAGGTGAACGTGACCGTCGCCCTCGCGCGCGGCCAGATCAAGGCGAGCGGTCCCGTCGCCAAGATCCTCAAGCTGGTGCCGCTCGCCAAGCCGATCTTCCCTCGCTACAAGGCGCAGCTCGAGGCGGACGGCCGCGAGGACCTGATCGACGCCGCGTGAGTTCCTGGTGAGCGCGTCCCAGGACGCGCAGGACTGGGCGGCAATCGTCGCCGGGTTTGGGGAGAAGAGGGGGCTGAAATACGAGCCGGTTGGCGGCATCAACCCGAAGGGCGCGCCGCCGGCGCCGTGCCCAGGCGGGACCAACCGCCTCACCGGCCAGCTGACCGAGGGCTTCTGGGGCGCGTCGTGCGACGCCGCCGAGCACGAGGAGGGCGGCTTCGGTCGCAAGGCGATCCTCCCCGGGGCCGTCCTGGTCAAGTCCTACATGCCCGACCTCGCCAAGGTCGTGCCGATCTTCAACGTCGAGTCTCTCGACAACAACGCCGAGGACAGGCTGCTCGACAGTCACTCGCGCCGCCGGGTCGACTTCGAATCGACCGAGTTCAACAAGCGGTTCATCGCCACCGTGCCAGCCGACCACGATCCGATCGCGCTGCGCGAGTTGTTCAGCCCCGCCTTCCTCGTCTGGACCACGAGCTTCGACCACCCGGTCGAGTTCGGGATCACCGACAGCCAGCTCTTCTTCCTCTGGGAGCTTCGCGAGCGAACCGAGGAGGAGCTGAAGGAGGCGCTCAAGGGCGCCGGCGGCATCTTTCAGAAGATCCAGCGCGAGATGGACGAGGACGGCATCCACACCTACCAGCCGGGGCCTTGGAACGCCGGCCTCGAGCCGTTCCCGGCCGACTAGGACTTACTGACGCGCTCCTTGTAGATCTTGCGGAACTTCCTTGCCTTGGCGAAGTTCCGCTTCAGCCCGGCGAGCTGACTCTCGTTCGGTATCTCGAAGCCGCCGACCATCTTGGCGGGGGCGAGTTCCCAGCCCTCGGGCTCCTGGGAGAGCGCCCCGCGAACCTGGAAGTTCTCCTGCCAGGCGAAGTCGGGAGCGTGCTGGTGGGCCGTAATACAGGCGGGGCCGGCGACGATCGGCAGGCCGGCCGCCTCCGAGAAGACCTTGATCCGCCGCTCTGAGTCATTGGGGCGGACCTCGAGCCGCGCGGACAGGGGAAACCCGTCCGGCCCGGGCCAACTCAGCACGGCGGTCGGGTGGCGCTCGCCGAGCTCGTCCATGCGCTCGTCCCAGACGGGCTCGAACGCCGGAACCGGCGGCGGCGGTTCGATCGGCTCCTGGTCCCGGCCCGTGCGCACCTCCTCCATGTGCGTGTCGTGGATCTCCGGCGGCTTGTCGAGGTCGCCGTCGGCCCAGACCAGCACCCGTTCGGGGCGGACCTTGACGTAGATCCGAGCGTAATACCAGTCCATCCAGCCCATCAGGAACTTCGGCGGGTGCATCTCCTTCGTCGCCGGCAGCTTCTCCCCGGACTCGCGGAAGTAGCGCTCGCGGTTTGCGTCGACGTTGGCCTCGTCGACCTCGGCCATGCCCTGCACCATGACAACGATGCCGCTGTCGATCCCGGACCCGTTCGGGTCGCTGAACAGCATCGAGACCTTCGGGTGGCGAGCCGCATCGTCGGCCTTCTTCGGATAGCCGATGCCGGTCGTGATGTCGATCGTCGGCGCGCCCGGCTCGTAGTACGGCGTCACCGGCCAGGTGATCGGCTGGCCCTTGGCGTCGATCGTCGTGTACTCGGTGGTGACGAAGCGGTCAAAGACGTCCTGGACTTCCTGCGGCAGCGTCGCGGTCACTGCTCGGCTCCTTCCGGGAACGGGATGTCGTCCCAGCCGTCGGGCATGACGATGCGGCGCTCGTCGCCCTCGCCCTCGACGGTCGGCATCACCGGTTCGAGCGTCCGTTCGGTTGCCCCGGCGAGAGCCTCCTCGGCGTTGGCGTAGGGCAGCAGCGTCTCGAGGTGCTTGATCGTCGGGAAGACCAGCGGCAGGTCGTTGGCGGCGTGGCGGTCGAGCGCCTCCCTCGGCGTGAACCAGCCGGCGTCAACGGTCTCGGAGCCGTCGGGCTTGGGCGGCGAGTGCGCGGGCGCCAGGGCCAGATAGAAGAACGTATCGAAGCGGATCGGAACCGCCTCTGGAGTGATCCAGCGGGAATATGGAACAAGGTCCTCGGCGTTCACCTCGACGCCGGCCTCCTCCATCAGCTCGCGGGCCGCGGCGACACGCGTCCCCGGCTCGCCCTCGCCGTCGGCCTCGTCGACGCCGCCGCCGGGAAAGACCCAGACCCCGGGCATGAAACGCGCCTCCGGGTTGCGCTGTACGAGCAGGATCTCGAGGCCACGATCGCTGTGCTTGCCGCCGCGCCGCAACAGGATCACGGTTGCCGCCGGTCGGGGGAAGGCGGGCTCGCTGCTCTCCTCGGCCATCGCTTCACCCTACCGGCGGCTGCTCCACTTCGCGTCCGCTGCCGCCGGTCCAGGGCTCTCAAGGAATGGCCCATATCAGCCAGTAACCTGTCCGTCCGATGTCGACCGAGACCCAGACCAAGCAGTGGATTTGCACCTCGTGCGGTTTCATCTACGACCCCGCCGAAGGCGATCCCGACGGCGGCGTTCCCCCCGGAACCGCCTTCGAGGAGATCCCCGACGATTGGTTCTGCCCGGTCTGCGGCGCTCGCAAGTCGGACTTCGAACCGTACGAGGAGTAACGGCAGGCGGCTAGGCCGCTTGCGGGAAGTCGACTACCGCGCTGTCAGCGGCCTCGTCTTCGTAGAGAAACTCTTCGGGCTCGCCGGCGGCGACGATCGCCTCTGCGGTGACCGCGACGAGGCGCCGCAGGTCCGCCTTTGAGATCGCCAGCGGTGGCATCAGCACGATCACATCGCCAAGCGGGCGGACGATGACACCGCGCTCGCGGGCCTCGAGCGCGACCAGGTGGCCGAAGCGCTCGGCGGGCTCGTGGCCGGCTAGCGCGATGCCGACCATCGTCCCGCAGCGCCGCACCTCGGCGACCTCGTCCATCGCCTCGACGTCGGCGAGCAGGTCGCCGAGCAGGCGGATCTTGGGTTGCAACCCGACCAGCGTGCGCTCTTCCTCAAACACCTCCAAGGAGGCGAGAGCCGCGGCGCACGCCAGTGGGTTGCCGGTGTACGTGTGACCGTGGAAGAAGGTGCGGTAGTCCTCGTAGGCGCCGAGGAAGCCCTGGTAGATGCCCTCGGTGGCGAGCGTCGCCGCGAGCGGCATGTAGCCGCCCGTCAGCCCTTTGGCGAGGCAGAGGAGGTCGGGCGCCACCCGCTCCTGTTCGCAGGCGAACATCGTGCCGGTGCGGCCGAAGCCGGTCGCGACCTCGTCGCAGATCAGCAGCGCCCCGTGGCGGTCGCATAGCTCGCGCACCGCGCGCAGGTAGCCCGGCGGATGGGTGAGCATCCCCGCTGCTCCCTGGACCAGGGGCTCGACGATGACGGCGGCGATCTCCTCCTCGTAGCGGTCGAGCAGCCGGGCCATGTCAGCGATGTCTCCGGGCTCCGCCTGATGGGCCTTGAACAGCAGCGGCTCGAACTTGCTGTGGAAGAGATCGATGCCGCCGACCGACACCGAGCCGATCGTGTCGCCGTGGTAGGCGTCACGCAGGCAGATGAACGAGGTCTTCCGCACGTGTTGGCCGCCGCGCTGCTGCCAGTACTGGAACGCCATCTTCAGCGCGATCTCGGTCGCGGTCGACCCCGAGTCGGAATAGAAGACGCGGTTGAGGCCCGGCGGCGCGATCTCGACCAGCCGAGCCGCGAGCTCCTCGCCGACGGGATGGGAGAGGCCGAGCATCGTCGAGTGCGCGACGCGGTCCATCTGCTCGCGGATCGCCGCGTCGATCGACGGATGGCGGTGGCCGTGGACGTTGCACCACAACGAGG
>JAWVFN010000008.1:0-9139 GCA_033855935.1 Solirubrobacterales bacterium
AGTCATCGCTGCGGCCGTCCTCGGAGAGGACCTCTGCCATGTACTTCTCGAGGCCGCGGTTCGAGTAGATGCCACTCGGCAGGCCCTCGGCGATGCCCGTGGCGATGTCGACCATCGAGGTCTCGCCGAGATTCATCGCGAGCTGCCGCGCGACGCCGACGGCGCGCAGCGGCAGCAGCGCCGCCCGCCGGGCGAAGGCGCCGTAGTTGGGGCGCAGCAGATTGCGCAGCTTCGGGTCCGGGATCGGCGACGGCAGGGCCTTGTTGAGGACGCGCATCATCTCCTCGGGCGTAACGCCGTTGGCGACCATGCTGGCGACGAACGAGCCGGCGCTGGTGCCGATGTAGATGTCGAAGTCGTTGACCGTGCGATTGACCGCAAGCAGGTCGAAGGCGCGCAGCGCGCCGATCTCATATACCCCGCCGGTGAAGCCGCCGCCGCCGAGCACGAGGGCGGTCTTCGAGTCGCGCCGCAAGCGCCGGCGGGCTCGCTCCGCCGCGCTCGGCTTGGAGCCGTTGTCCCCGGTGTCCTTGCCCATGCAAGGGCTTATACCAGGCTGGCCAGGCAGCCAGAGACGGCGCGCAGCAGCGCCGCCCCTGTTACGGAGGCAGGCTCCGGGGCGACCGCTACCCTGCGCCGCCGCGCTTGTTACGTAACTCGATGAGAGCCCCGGCCGCCGTCCTCGCCAGCGCAGTCGTGCTCGCGCTGGTGCCCGCGAGCGCCGCCGCGGGCACCTTCGAGCGCGCCGCCAAGACCCCGATCGCGACCAGCGCCTCGGCGACCGCGCGCACCGCCGTGAGCACGGGCTCGCTCGGCGCGGCGCTCGGCAAGCTGATGCGCGGCGCCGGCAGCGGCAGCAGCGCCTGGGTCGCCGACGTCCCGAGCTCTGGCGGCCAGGTCAAGCTCTTCTCGAGGCGCGCCGGCAAGCGGCGCAAGCTCGCCTCCAACACGAAGCTGTTCACGACCTCGACCGCGTTGGTCAAGTTCGGGCCCACCGGGCGGCTGTCGACGACCGCATGGAACACCGGCACGCTGCTCGCCGGCCAGCTCAGCGGCGACCTCGTTCTGCGCGGCGGCGGCGATCCGACCCTCTCGAGCTCGGGCCTCGCCACCCTGGCGAGTCGGGTCAAGGCCGCCGGGGTCAGCCAGATCACCGGCCACGTCGTCTACGACGAGTCGTTCTTCGACTCGATGAGGGGTGTCCCCGAGACTGGCGTCAGCGGCGGGCTCGGGGGGACGCTTTCGGGGTTGACCTATCCGGGCGGCGCCAAGAAGGCCGCCGAGGACTTCGTCGCCGACTTGAAGCAGCGGGGGATCACGGTCTCGAGCACCGTGCGCAGCGGTGAGCTGCCGAAGGCGACGAGCGTTCTGCTCGCGTCGTTTGGCTCGCCGACGATGGCCGAGCTGATCCAGGACACCAACGTCCCCTCGAACAACTTCTTCGCCGAGACCCTGCTCAAGGACATCGGCGCGACCTTCGGCTCCGGAGGCAGCACCGCGGCGGGCCTCAACGTGGTCAAGCCATTCGCCGCCGCCCGTGGCGCCCAGCTCAAGGCCGAGGACGGGTCCGGGCTCAGCACCAAGAACCGCGCGGCGCCGGCGGGCGTCGGGCGCCTCCTCGTCTCGATGCTGAAGGAGCCGGCGGCGGTCTCCGCCGCCTGGACCAACTCGCTCGCGATCGCCGGCCAGACCGGCACCCTGGCGCGGCGCATGCGCGGCACCGCGGCGGCGGGCATCTGCCGCGCCAAGACCGGGACGCTCAACGGCGTCAGCGCCCTCTCGGGCTACTGCTTCAGCTCTGGTCACACGAAGGTCTTCTCGCTGCTGATGGGCAAGATCTCCGACGCCCGCGCCCACCTGATCGAGGACAAGATCGCTGCGATCGTCGCCCGCTATTCGCCCTAGCCATTAGGCGAGAAGCTTACGCAGGCCCTTCTCGTCGATCACGTCGACCTCGAGCTCCTCGGCCTTGGCCAGCTTCGAGCCCGGGTTGTCGCCGGCGACGACGTAGTCGGTCTTCTTCGAGACCGAGTTCGTCACCTTGCCGCCCGCGCGCTTGATCCGCTTCGTCGCCTCGCCCCGGGTCAGCTCCGGCAGGGTGCCAGTGAGGACGAAGGTCTTGCCTTCAAGCGGCCCGCCCTCGATTCGCCGCTCAGAAGGATCGAGCTCCATCCTCAATCCCGCCTTGCGGAGCCGCTCGATCAGGTCGCGGGTCCGCTCGTCGGATAGCTCCTCGGCGATCTGCTCGGCGAGGATCGGGCCGATCCCCTCCGCCTCGGCGATCTGCTCGGGCTGCGCGGCGAGCAGCGCATCAATCGTGCCGAAGTGCTCGGCGAGCGACTGGGCGTTGACGAAGCCGATGCCGGGGATGCCGAGCCCGAACAGCACCCGCGAGAACGGCCGGCGCTTCGAGGCCTCGATCTCCTCGATCAGGTTCTCGGCGGATATCCGCCCAAAGCCCTCGAGCCCGGAGATTCGCTCGGCGGTGAGGTCGTAGATGTCGGCCGCGTCGGAGATCA
The DNA here is from genome assembly GCA_033855935.1 of Solirubrobacterales bacterium. Lineage (GTDB taxonomy): Bacteria > Actinomycetota > Thermoleophilia > Solirubrobacterales > 70-9 > JAWVFN01. The sequence goes on from JAWVFN010000008.1 coordinate 2,520, forward strand.
CGCCCTCCTCGAGGAAGCGGTAGGCGTTCTTCTCGCCGAGCCCCTCGATCTCCATCGCCGCGCGGAAATGCTTGACGTGCTGAAACTGCTGCCCGGGACAACCGGTTCGGTTGGGGCAGAACGTGAACACGCCGTCCGCTGGCTTCACGGTCGGCGTTCCGCAGAGCGGGCACTTCTTCGGCGGCTTCGGGCGGCGGGCGCCCTTCTTGCGCTTCTGGATCACGGGCGAGACCACGGCGGGGATCACGTCGCCGGCGCGCATCACGACCACCTCGTCGCCCTCGCGGACGTCCTTGCGCGCCAGGTCCTCCTCGTTGTGGAGAGTCGCCGTCGTCACCGTGACGCCGCCGACGTGGACCGGCTCGAGCATCGCGAAGGGAAACAGGGCACCGGTGCGGCCGACGTTCCAGACGACCTTCTTCAGCGTCGTGGTCGCCGTCGTCGGCGGGAACTTCCAGGCCACCGCCCAGCGCGGCTCGCGCCCGATGACGCCGAGCTCCCGCTGCAGGCCGCGGTCGTCGACCTTGATCACGACGCCGTCTATCTCGTAGTCGAGCTGGTCGCGGCGCTCCTGCCACCAATGGCAGCGCGCGGCGACGTCGTCGAAGCTCTCGTGGACCTTGACGTCGGGGTTGACCTTGAAGCCCTTCTCCCGCAGCCAATCGATCGCCTCGCTGTGGCGTGCCGGCTCCCAGCCGCGGGTGGCTCCCAGCCCGTAGGTCCAGATCGAGAGCGGCCTCGAAGCGGTCAGCGCCGGGTTGAGCTGGCGCAGCGAGCCGGCCGCCGAGTTGCGCGGATTCGCGAAGGTCGCCTCGCCGGCAGCGGCGCGCTCCTCGTTCAGCTTGGCGAAGTCGGCGAGCGGCAGGTAGATCTCGCCGCGCACCTCGACGAGCTCGGGGGCGTCATCGATCTTCAAGGGAATCGCCTTGATCGTGCGCAGGTTGTGTGTGACGTCCTCCCCGACCCGGCCGTCGCCGCGCGTCGCGCCGTGGACGAGGACGCCGTTCTCGTAGACGAGCGAGATCGCCAGCCCGTCGATCTTCGGCTCGCTGACGAAGCGCACGTCGGCCGCCTCGATGTCGAGCGATTCGAGCCGCCTGTGCAGGCGGGCTTCCCAGGCGCGCAGCTCTTCCTCGTTGCGGGCGTTCGCGAGCGAGAGCATCGGCTCGGGGTGCTCGATCTGCTTGAACTTCGCGAGCGGCTTGCCGCCGACACGCTGCGTCGGCGAATCGGGCGTCAGCAGCTCCGGGTGCTCGGCCTCGAGCTCCTGGAGCTCGCGGACGAGATCGTCGTAGTCGGTGTCGGAGATCTCGGGGTCGTCGAGTACGTAGTAGCGGTGCTCGTGGTGGATGATCTCCCTGCGCAGCTCGTCGACACGCTTCGCCGGGGTCTTGGTGGCCGGCTTCGCCATCTACCGCCGGCTCCTCCGCTTCGCGTCCGGGGCCGGCGGGGGTGGGGCGCCGGCGGGGTCGGCCGAATCAGCCGCGGGTGAGGCGAGGCCGGGGAGCATCTGCTCGAGGTCCCAGCCCCGCAGTGTGTCGAGCCCGCCGTGGTCGGTGAGGTCGAAGTGGATCGGCGTCACCGCGATCCGGCCGTGCGCGACCGCCGTCAGGTCAGTGCCGTCCTCGTCCTCGAACGAGGGCTCGAATCCGTAGATCTCGTAGCGGCGCCTGCTCTCGTCCTTCTCCTCGACCAGCTTCATCTCGTCGTTGTAGATCCGCTTGCCGAGCTTGGTCACCTCGACCCCGGTCGGCTCGCCCGCCGGGCAGTTGACGTTGATCAGGGTGCCGGGGGGCATCGGCTCCGTGGCGAGGCGCTGCACCAGGCTTGCGGTGAAGCTCGCGGCCACGGTGAAATCGAAGCTGCGGCCAAGGCGGAAGTCCATTTCTCGGGCCGCGGACTGCTGAGACACCGCGACTGCCGGCAGGCCGAGCACGATCCCCTCGAGGGCCGCGGCGACCGTGCCCGAATAGGTGATGTCGTCGCCGAGGTTGGCGCCGTGGTTGATGCCCGAGACGATCAGGTCCGGCCGCTCGCCGAGCAGGCCGAGCTCGGCGAAGCGCACGCAGTCGACCGGCGTGCCCTCGGTGGCGAAACCGGTCGTTCCGTCGCCGAAATCGATCTCCTCGACCCAGAGTGGCGAGCGGGTGGTGATGCTGCGCGCGGTCGCGCTGCGATTCGAGTCCGGCGCGATGACGCTTACCTCGACCCCATCGAGATCGCGCAGGGCTTTGCGCAGCGCGCCGAGGCCGGAGGCGGCGATTCCATCGTCATTTGTGATCAGCACCCTCATCAGACCGATTCTAGGTCGGCCCGGGAGCCGGGCGGCGCCAGCGAGAGCGTAGGATCGGCGCACCCAAGCGAGGAGAGGACGGATCATGGCTGTTGGAGTACTGCAGGAGTTCGAAGCGAGCGTCGAGGATTACGACAAGGTCAACGAGAAGGTGAACCAGAGCGGCAACCCTCCCGAGGGACTGATCTTGCACTGTGGCGGCGAAATCGGAGGCGGCAAGATGCGCGTCTTCGATGTCTGGGAGTCGGCTGACGCATTCGAGAAGTTCGCGCAAGAGAAACTCGGGCCTGCGATCGGCGAGGTCATGGGTGCAGACGCGGCGCCTCCGACCGTTCGCGAGGTCAACGAGCTGCACGACGTGCTCAAGCCGTAGCCGCCCGTTGGGATTCGACCGGCGCTAACCGAGGCCGCCGTAGGCGATGACCATCTCGGTTGCGGCGCCGAGGAAGACGCCGGCGGCGATCATCACCAGGCCCAGCTCGCGGTGGCCGAGGCGGCGCATGGCGTTCCAGATCTCGCCGATGACGTAGAGGATGGCGCCGGCCGAGAGCGAGTAGAAGAGCAGCGAGAGCATGTCGGAGTCGACCTGGTAGCCGACGATCGAGCCGAGAAAGGTCGGGGCGCCGCCGACGAGACCGGCGACGATCAGCCAGCTCCAGCTCGGGCGCACGTCGCCGAGCGGGCCGACGATGCCGAAGCCCTCGGTGGTGTTGTGGACCGCGAATCCGACGATCAGAACGGTCGCCAGCCCGACGTCGCCGCTGTTGGCGGCGACCCCGATCGCGAGCCCCTCGGCGAAGTTGTGGAGGCCGATCGCCGCGGCGATCGTCATGCCCATTCGCAGTGCCTTCGCAGCCGCGGGATCGCGAACCGAGCTGAGCGCTTCGACGCCCTCGACCGTGGCGGCCTCCGGCGCGCCCCCCGCCATCGGAGGCGGCGGGGACCCTGGGCGCATGCGGCGCTCGAGCGCGGCGATCCCGGCGACCCCCGCGGTGAACCCGCCGGCGAGGATCGCGGCGTAGAAGAGCCCGGTGGCCCAGCTGGCGCCGTCTTTGTGCTCTCCGAGGCGCTCGAACTGCGTCTCCATGATTCCGATGCCGTGCGAGAGCACTTCGGCGAAGAGGAAGGCGAGGACGCCGACCGAGAACATCGCCAGCGCCACCCGGGTGCGGGTCGAAAGAAGGCGGACGCGGCCGAACGGGAGACCGAGGAAGATCGTGAATCCCGCGATGCCTCCGAGCAATGCTGTTTCGGCGAATGACACGGACGGAACGTAGCAGAGACTTAGGGTTCCCTAACGCCTGCGAGGGGTCGCTCAATAGCGAATCTCGGCCAGGTAGAGGCCGTGCGGGCGGGCGGTGTCTCCGGCCTCCTCGCGGGGCGCCCCGCGCAGCAAACGCTCGAAATCGGCGAGCTCACGACGGCCTCCCGCGACCTCGAGCATCGTGCCGACGAGGACGCGGACCATGCTCCGCATGAACGCCCGGCTCTCGATCCAGAACTCGAAGACCGCGCCGATAGGGGCCATTCCTGGAGAGCCCTCCGCCGGCGCGGTTGCGCGCCATTCGGCGCGCAGCACGTCACGCTCGAAGTGGACGTGGGCGCTGTCGGTCCGGGTGAACGCGGTGAAGTCGTGGCGGCCGACGAGCGCCGCGGCGCAGGCGTGGAGCGCCTCCGGGTCGAGCCGGTACGGCCACCAGAGCGCGAGTCCGCGCTCGAACGGGCTCGGCACCGGCGAGGCGTGGACCCGGTAGCAATAGGTGCGCGAGAGAGCGTCGCGGCGGGCGTCGAAGCCGTCCGCCGTCGGGGCGGCGGCGTGGACGACGAGGTCATGGCCGGTGAGGCCGTTCAGCGACTCGCGCAGATCGCCTGCAGGTGACGCGCCGGACTCGAGACTCGCTACCTGTCCCAGCGCGTGCACGCCGGCGTCGGTGCGACCGGCGACGGTCAGCTTGGCCGGCTCGCGCAGCACCGTTGCCAGCGCCGTCTCGAGCTCCGCTTGAACGGTGCGCTTTCCGGGCTGGGATGCCCAGCCGGCGAACTCGGCGCCGTTGTAGGCGAGGTCGATTCTGAGCGTCGTCATCGTGTGCCGAATGTCACCCGGATTACCGCCAGCGGCGGCCTAGAGTACGGTGGGTAACCCCCGAGGAGGAGCAGAGCAATGGCGAATATGGATGTCACCGAGCGCGAAGGCTATGAGCGCGCCACCCTAAGCGGTTCCGAGCAGCAGATCCGCAGAGGCTCCGAGCGCGGAGCCGCCATCTACAGCGTGATCGCGATTGTCATCGGCGCGGTGCTCTGTTACGCGGCGTTGACAACGATCAGTGGCTGGGCGCAGTGGCTCGTGTTCGGCGTGCTCGTCGTCTTCACCGGCGCCCTTGCGTTTGCCGTCGGTCCGAACCGGCGCGGTGCCGGCGTCGGCACGACCGCCGACAACCTCTAGACGAGCTCGAGGAAGACCATCTCGGCCGCGTCTGAGCGACGCGGGCCGAGCTTGACGATCCTCGTGTAGCCGCCGTCGCGCCCCGCGTACCGCGGGGCGATCTCGACGAACAGCTTGTGGACCGCGAACTTGTCCTGGCCCAGCTTCGACAGCGCCTGGCGCCGCGCGTGCAGGTCAGCCCTCTTGCCGAGCGTGATCAGCTTCTCGACCTCGGGCTTGACCGCCTTGGCCTTGGCCTGGGTCGTGCGAATGCGCTCGTGCTCGATCAGCTCCTTGGAGAGGTTCTGAAAGAGCGCCTTGCGGTGCGCCGAATCCCGGCTGACCTTGTTGCGCTGCTTGCCGTGACGCATTGAGCCCTTACCTCAATCAGGTCGCAGATTGAGGCCGCGGGCCTTGAGCGTCTCGACGACCTCCTCGATCGACTTGCGACCGAAGTTCGGGATCGCGTTCAGCTCCGACTCGGACTTGCGCACCAGCTCGCCGACGTTCTGGATGCCGGCCCGCTTGAGGCAGTTGTACGAACGTACACCGAGCTCGAGCTCCTCGATCAGGATCTCGTCGAGGCCGTCGGCACCGGGGACGGCGGCTGCGGCCTCGGCTCCGGCTTCCGGCGCCATCGCTCCGGCGCCGTCGCGTGCAGTCAGCTCCTCGACCCTGTCGGCGTCGGTGAAGATCGCCAGGCTCTTGATCAGGATCTCGGCCGCCTCGCGTAGAGCCGACCCGGGCTCGATCGAGCCATCGGTCTCGACTTCGAGGGCGAGCTTGTCGAAGTCGGTGCGCTGACCGACTCGCGCAGCCTCGACCGTGTAGGAGGAACGACGGATCGGCGAGAAGATCGCGTCGATCGGGATAACGCCGATCGGCTGGTCCTCCGCCTTGTTCTCGTCGGCCGGCGAGTAGCCGCGGCCGCGACCGATCGTCAGGTACATCTCGAGCTTGGTCTTCTTCTCGAGCGTCGCGATCGGAGCGTCCGGGTTGAGGATCTCGACGCCCGCGGGCAGGTCGATGTCCTTGGCCTTGATCTCGCCGGGGCCGGTGGCGACCAGCGGCGTCTCAACCTCGTCGGCATCGGTGTGCATGCGCACGACGATGTCCTTGAGGTTGAGGACGAGGTCGGTGACGTCCTCCTTGAGGCCCGGAATGGTCGAGAACTCGTGGGCCACGCCCTCGATGCGGACGCTGGTAATTGCGGCACCGCCGAGCGAGGAGAGCAGCACGCGTCGCAGGCTGTTGCCGAACGTGTAGCCGAATCCCTTGTCGAGGGGCTCAATCGTGAATGTTCCCCGGTTGTCGTCGACGTCTTCGGCGGCGATCTTGGGGGTCTGGAAATCTGGCAGGGTGGTCATTGCGTCCTTATCTCGTTGCTTGCTTGCGGAAAAGTTCTTTGGGGAGCGCTACTTGGAGTAGAGCTCGACGATCAACTGCTCCTCGACCGGGGCCGAGATCTCGCTGCGCTCGGGGAGCCGGAGCACCTTCGCCGTGAGCGAATCGTGGTCGGCCTGGAGCCAGGCGGGGACTCCGGCGGTCAGCTCGGTCGCGGCGCGAACCGTGTCCTTGGCGGCGGAGGTGTCCTTGATCGCAATTACCTCGTCGGGACTGACCTGGTACGAGGGGATGTCGACGCGGCGGCCGTTGACCGTCCAGTGGCCGTGGCGGACGAGCTGGCGCGCCTGGCGGCGGGAAGCCGCGAAGCCGAGCCGCACGATCACGTTGTCGAGCCGGCGCTCGAGCAGTCGCAGCAGGTTCTCGCCGGTGACGCCGTCCTGGCGGCTGGCCTTGTCGTAATAGGCCTGGAACTGCTTTTCGAGGATCTGGTAGTAGCGGCGAGCCTTCTGCTTCTCGCGCAGCTGCTGGCGGTATTCGGAGTGGCGCATGCGGCCACGC
>JAWVFN010000009.1:0-3261 GCA_033855935.1 Solirubrobacterales bacterium
TGGCGTCGACGGTGATCGGGTAGCGACCGATCCGCTCCGGGTAGGACTCGTCGACGACGTGGGCGCCCAGCTTCTCGGCGAGCTCGCGATCGGCGGGCCGGCCGCCGGCGACGTCGACGCGCTCGGCACCGAGGGCGAGGGCAATCGCCGTCGCGTAGAGCGCGATCGATCCCGCGCCCATCGTGATCAGCACGGGCGAGCCCGGAGCCGCCTCGAGCGGCGGCGCGACGGTGCGCCAGGCGTCGGGGATGTTGTCGGAGAGGCTGGCGACCGCCGCGGGCTCGATCCCGTCGGGGATCGGCACCAGCATCGGGTCCGCGTAGGGAACCCGGACCGAGTCGCTGGCGAAGCCGCCGTAGGAGGCCTTTCCCATCGGCAGCCCGTACATCGAGAGGAACGGCACCGCGGAGCAGTTGGCGGTCCGGCCCTCGAGGCAGCGGTCGCACTCACCACAGAAGACCTGGAACGGGACGCTGACCAGGTCACCGGGCTTGACCGAGGAGACGCCGTCGCCGACGTCCGTCACCTCGGCGACGCACTCGTGCCCGAACGCGAACGGGCCCTGCACGGGAGCCGGCCCGCTGACAATGCCGGCATCGAGATCGCAGGTGGCGAGCGCGACCGGCCGCACGATCGCCTCGCCGTCGGCCTCGAGCTTCGGATCGTCGGCTTCGCGCCACTCAAGCTTGCCCTTCTCGACGAAGGTCAACTCCCTCATGCCGGCGCCTCGCTCTTGGCGCGCTCGGCCTTGGCAGCTTCGCGCAGCTGCTCGAACTGGACGATCTGGCCGCCGGCGCCCCAGTTGCCTTCGGGAACCTCATTGACGATCACCCAGACGCGGATCGCATCCTCGGGGGCGAGCCCGGCCGCGTCGACGATCAGCGCGGTCAGGTCCTTGACCAAGCCGGCGCGGCGGCGGTCAGACAGAGCGCCGTCGGGAACGGTGACGTCGACGATGAACTGCGAGTCCTTGGCCCGGCCGTCGGCGGTGTGCATCGCGGCGGGGGGCAGCTCGTGGAGGTGGGTCCAGGAGATCGAGCGGAAGAACTGGGTGTCCGGCGCGCCCTCCCACTCGAGCATCGTTTCGGCCATCCGCGCGGGCAGCTCCGCCTTGATCTCGTCGCTCATCGTCCCCTCGGGGAAAGTCAGCTCCAGCCTCGGCATCTCAGGTTCCTTTCGGTCTTTTGGAATCAGTTGCAGCACGCAACTGACCGGCACCATATTGGGTTTCGATTCCGAACGCAGTGTCGCTATGCTCGCCCCGTGCGCTCATCCGACCTGATCAACGACAAGTCGTCGATCGCGCGTCCGGCGACGGTGCTCGGCGACCGCTGGACGCTGGTGATCCTGCGCCAGGCCTTCAACGGCGTCAAGCACTTCGAGGAGTTCCAATCCAGCCTCGACATCTCGCGCTCGCTCCTCTCCGACCGGCTCGCGATGCTGGTCGAGGAAGGCGTGCTCCGGCGCGAGCCCTACAAGGACGAGACCCGCACCCGCGACCGCTACCGCCTGACCGAGAAGGGCCTCGACCTCTACCCGGTGCTGATGGCGATGAAGCAGTGGGGCGACAAGTACATGGCCGACGATGGCTGCTTCGTGATCACCCGCCACCGCGATTGCGGCGGCGAGATCAGCATCAACGTCGGGTGCGACCGCTGCGGGGCCGAGGTCGGCGCACGCGACGCGTACGCCGAACCCGGCCCCGGGCTCACAGCCGGCTAGGCCGTATCGGCCCTCCTCGAGAGCATCACGCTGACGATCAGGATCCAGAGCCCCAGCAGCATGAAGGCGAAGAAGCCGGCGGGCGTCAACGCCGCGACCCCGAGCACCACCGCCACCCAGCCGAGCCAGACCGGAAGGATCTTTGTCTTGATCACTCCGATTCCACTGCCCAGCAGGAACGCGCCGTTGCCGACGGCGAGCGGGAAGAACAGGTCGGCGCCGAGGGTGTTTAGGGACTGCGCGGCTGCCGGCTCGAGGTGCTTGATTGCGTCGGCGAGCGAGAATGTGATTCCCGCGAACAGTGTGATCCCGACGACCAGGATCACGCCGCCGGCGAAGCTAAGCGCCGAAGTGCCGCCGGTCTCGCCGGAGGCACGGCGCAGCGCGCCGGCCATGGTCGTAGTGAACACGAGCAGGAAGAACGCGCCGAGCGCCAACAGGGCCGCCGCGAACAACAGCTTGTCGTGGTGCTTCGTGAAATAGGAGACGACCTCGGCCGCGCTCCCGTTCTGGTCGGGCGAATTGCCACCAAGGGCGAACGACCCGATAATCAGCGCCACCCCAAGCACGCCGCTGAGCGGCGCGAGTTTCTTTGAACTCATCTCATCCCTTTCCCTAGTTGAACCCGTACGCGGGCCATCCTATGCCGGACCCCGGGCCGCAAACCGTGATTGCCCACACAGTCGATCCACTAGGGTCAGCGGCCGTGTCCAGCTACGAGAAGATTGCCGACCTGGCGCTCGTCATCGAGTCCTACGAACTCGAGGGACACGAGCTCAGCCTCGGCTCGTTCGAGCGGCTGACCACCACGATCAAGATCTCGGGCGGCGGCGAGCAGGGCGTCGGCGAGGACGTCGTCTACGACGGGCTCGACCACATCGCACTTCGGGACGCGGGCCCGGTGCTCGATCTCGCCGGTGAGCACACGATCGACTCGTTCTCGAAAAAGCTCGCGGACCTGCCGCTGTTCCCGGAGCCGCCCGAGCGCGAGGTCTCGGTCAACTACCGCCGCTGGGCCTTCGAGTCGGCGGCCCTCGACCTCGCCCTGCGCCAGGCAGGCAAACCCCTCTGGGAAGTGCTCGGCCGCGAGCCGCAGCCGGTCAACTTCGTCTGCTCGATGCGACTGGCGCCGTTCAATCCCGATCCCGACGCGGAGCCGGTGGCCTCCTCGATCGAGCCACTCAAGGCGCGCCTCGAGCACTACCCCGACCTGCGCTTCAAGCTCGACCCGACCAACGACTGGACCGACGAGCTGATCGCCGAGCTGGTGCAGACCGGCGCCGTCGACTCACTCGACCTCAAGGGCCAGTACAAGGGAACACCGGTCGACGTCGAAACCGACCCCGAGCTCTACGCGAAGCTGATCGAGGCGTTCCCCGATGCCTGGCTCGAGGACCCCGACGTCACCGACGAGACCAAGCCGATCCTCGATCCGGTCGCCGACCGCGTCACCTGGGACGCCGTCATCCACTCCGTGGAGGACATCGAGAGCCAGCCGTGGAGGCCGAAGATGGTCAACATCAAACCGTCTCGCTTCGG
>JAWVFN010000010.1:0-7914 GCA_033855935.1 Solirubrobacterales bacterium
GAGAGCAGCGCCGCCGCGACGATGCCGGGCATGATCAGCGGCAGGGTGATCTTGCGGAAGGTCGTGAACGGATTGGCACCGAGGTCCTGGGCCGCCTCCTCGAGACTGCGATCGAAGCCGATCAGCCGCGAGCGGACGGTGACGACGACGAAGCTGATGCAGAACATGACGTGGGCGATCAGCAGCGTCGTGAAGCCGAGCGACAGTCCGTAGATCAGGAACAGAGAGAGCAGCGAAGCACCCATCACCACCTCGGGGGTCGCCATCGGGATCACGATCAGGAAATTGGCGGTGCGGCGGCCGAAGAACGAATAGCGAACCAGCGCCAAGGCGATCATCGTGCCGAGCACGGTGGCGATCAGCGTCGCCAGGGCGGCCAGGCGCAGGCTGGTAAGCAGAGCGTCGTTCAGCTCCGGGATCCCGAACACGTTGGTCCAGTGATCGACGGTGAAGCCCGACCATGTGTAGTTGTATTTGCCGGCCGGGTTGTTGAACGAGAAGACCATGATCACGGCGATCGGAACCAGCAGGTAGGCGACCGCAACGCCCGCGTAGATGTTGATCGCGTGCTCGCGAAGCCACTTCCATGCGGATTTGAGGCGGTGCGTCATGCCTTCTTCGCCTCCTCGCCCATCAGCGCCTCGGAGCCGGCGAAGCGGATGTAGACGATGACCATGACCATGATCAGCGCCATCAGCACGAAGGAGAGCGCGGCCGCCTGCGGGTAGTTGCGCTGGGTCAGGTAGAGGCCCTGGATCGAGTTGCCGATCATGTGGTTCGTCGTGCTGCCGAGAAAGAACGCGTTGATGTAGTCGCCGGCCGCGGGGATGAACGTGAGCAGGGTGCCCGCGACCACTCCGGGAGCGGAGAGCGGCAGCGTCACCCGCCGAAAGGCCGCCTGCGGCGAGGCGTAGAGGTCCTTTGCCGCCTCGATCAGCGACGGATCCAGGCGCTCGAGGCTCGCGTAAATCGGCAACACCATGAACGGCAGGAAGTTGTAGGTGATGCCCGCGATCACCGCTGTCGAGGTCGCCAGCACGCCGCTGTTGGAGCCGACGAGCCCGATCGTCCTCAGGGCGTGCACGACCGGGCTCTGGTCGGACAGGATCGTCTCCCAGGCCAGGGTCCGGATCAGGTAGGTGGTGAAGAACGGCGCCACCACCGCGAACAGCAGGACGTTCTTCCACTTGCCCGCCCGGAAGGCGATCGCGTAGGCGAGTGGGTAGGCGATCAGCAGGGCGATCAACGTCGCCGCACCGGCGTAGTAGAAGGAGCGGACGAACTGCGTGTCGTAGAGGGACAGGGCGTCCTTGTAGTTGGACCACTGCCAGGAGAAGGTGAACCCCGTCTCGAGGCTGCCCGAGTCGAGCGAGAGCCTGCCCATGAAGTACATCGGCAGGACGAAGAAGATGACCAGCCAAAGCAGCCCCGGGCCGAGCAGGAAGTAGGGGACCAGCCGGCGGCGAACCGTCGTCACGCGGTGCTCTCGCTCGTGTGACCTCGATTCACCGCCGGCACGTCCCTCGGGCCTAGCCGTTGACCACTGCGTCGAACGCCTGGGTCACCTTCGTCTCGTCGGCGCCCTGGAGGGTCGGGGCCGCGTCGCACTTCGCCGTGAACGAGTCGCTCGGGAAGATGAGCTGGTTGTTCGCGACGCTCGGGTCGGACTTGAGGAGCACCTCCTTGGTGCCGGCGACCGGCGAGACGTAGTTGACGTAGTCCTCGATCTGCGCCTCGTGGACGGGGTCGTAGGTGTAATTCATCCATGCCTCGGCGGCGGTCGGGTTCGGCGCGCCGACGGGGATCACCATGTTGTCCGACCAGAGCATGCAGCCCTCGGTCGGCATCCGCCACTCGATGTTCTTGTTATCCGCCTGGAGCTGCACGGCGTCGCCCGACCAGCCGATCACGGCGACGGCGTCGCCGCTGGTCAGATCGCGGGCGTAGTCGTTGCCGGTGAAGCGCCGGATCTGGCCGGAGTCGGCGGCCGCTTTGATCTTGTCGATCGCCGCGAGCCAGTCATCGGTGGTGGCATTGTCGAGGTTGACGCCCATGCACTTCATCACCAGCGGTACGGTGTCGCGCATCTCGGTCAGCATGTCGACCTTGCCCTTGTACTTGGGGTCGAAGAGATCGCAGATCGATCGCACGTCCGGGGCCAGGTCGGTGCGCACCGTGATCCCCGTCATGCCGCTCTGCCAGGGCACCGAGAATGCGCGATCCTTGTCGAACGCCGGGTGCTGCAACGACGGGACGAGGTTCTTCTCGACGTTGGGAATGCCCGACTTGTCGAGGTTCTGCAGGTAGCCGAGGTCGTACATCTTCTTCGCCATCCAGTCGGTGACGACGAACATGCTGCGCCCTCCTGACTGACCTTGGGCGAGCAGTGGCTGCACCTTGCCGAAGAACTCCTGGTTGTCGTTGACGTCCTCGATGTACTTGACCGAGACTCCGGTCGCCTTCTCGAAGTCAGGAACGGTCTGCTTGTCGATGTAGAGAGGCCAGGTGGAGATCGTGAGGCTGCCGCTCGGCGTGCCCTGGAGCTGCACCGTCTTGGCGCTCGTCGTCCCGCCGCTGCCCTCGACGCCACTGCCGCCGCCGCAGGCGGCGATTCCGAGCGCCGCCGCGAGCGCCAGGGCGCCGAAGCAGAGCCTCCTCAGCTTGCCTTTTGAAGTTGCGGGTCCCTCGGTCACGGTGTGGCCTCCTTCTGTTGGTTGGTCGCTTCAAGATCGTCGTCGGCCGCGGCCTGCGATTCGCGCACGACGTGTGTGTGCTCCGGCGCCCAGCTGAGGCGGACCTTGACCCCCGCCCCGGGCAGGCTCTCGCGCTCGGCGTCGTCGGTGTTGGGGCAGAGAACGGTCATCAACACGCCCTCGCCGATCCGTACCTGCATCTGAGTCGCGGTGCCGAGATAGAGCGAGCTTTCGACCACGCCCTCGATGCTCGGCAGGCCGCGTGGCGCGCGTTCTGACGCGGGTGCGATCTGCAGCTTTTCCGGGCGGACGACGGCGAAGCAGCGCTCGCCGGTATTGAAGCCCTCGACCTCGGTCTTCACCTTGGCGCCGCCTTCGATCTCGACTTCGCCCTTCTTGCCGGTCGATAGGACCTTCGCGGGCATCAGATTGGACACGCCGATGAACCCGGCGACGAAACTGGTCGTCGGGCGCTCGTAGATCTCCACCGGGCCGGCGACCTGTTCGAACCGGCCACGGTTCATCACCGCGATCCGGTCCGACATAGTCAGCGCCTCCTCTTGATCGTGGGTGACGTAGACGAAGGTGATCCCGACATCGCGCTGGATCTTCTTGAGCTCGACTTGGAGGCCCTTGCGCAGCTTCAGGTCGAGGGCGCCGAGCGGCTCGTCGAGGAGCAGGACCTTGGGCAGGTTGACCAGCGCGCGGGCCAGCGCGACCCGCTGCTGCTGACCGCCGGAGAGCTGGTTCGGTTTGCGCTTGGCTTCGACGGACAGACCGACGCGGTCGAGCTCTTCGCCGACGCGGCGCTTGACTTCGTCTTTGGCGACGCCCTTCTGCTTGAGGCCGAAGGCGACGTTCTCGGAGACGTTCAGGTGCGGGAACAGCGCGTAGCTCTGAAAGACCGTGTTGGTCGGGCGCTTGTGCGGCGGCAGGCCGACGACATCGGCGCCGTCGATCTTCAGCCGGCCGTCGGTCAGCTCCTCGAAGCCGGCGATCATCCGCAGAGTCGTCGTCTTGCCGCAGCCGCTCGGGCCGAGCAGGGTGAAGAACTCGCCGGGTTGGATCTCGAGGCTTATGTCGTCGACGGCGGCAAGCTGCCCGAATCGCTTGGTGACCGACTCGAGGGCGACGCTTGGGGTTCCGCTGCCGTTCTGCAAGTCCCTACCTTTTCATGGAGGCGAAGTCGACGACTCCCCCTCGGTAGTGGTGTGGTGAGCAGACCTTATATACCTTGTGGCTAGGCGCACACCTCAGCGAGCCGACTAAACGTCCATAGCCCGAGTGCCGATCGCTCTAAGGTGGGCTAGGGACGCGGCGCCGCGACGAAAGGACCCCGATGGCCACCAGCTCCACATCTGTCACCGCCTCAACTTCGCGAGATGACGTAACCGGATCCGACCTGCAGGAGCTCGCCAAGCGGCACCTGTGGATGCACTTCACGCGGATGGGCTCGTTCGCCGACGCGGACGTACCGATCATCTCCCGCGGCGAGGGCGCCTACGTCTACGACGAGCACGGCAAGCGCTATCTCGACGGCCTCTCGGGGCTCTTCTGCGTCAGCTCCGGCCACGGCCGCACCGAGCTCGGCGAAGCCGCGGCCGCCCAGGTCGGCGAGCTCGACTTCTACACGAACTGGAGCTACGCCCATCCGCGCGCGATCGAGCTCGCGGCGCGGATCGCCTCGCTGACTCCTGGAGACCTGAACCGTGTGTTCTTTACGTCAGGCGGCTCCGAGGCGGTCGAGTCCGCCATCAAGCTCGCCCGCAACTACCACCGCGAGCGCGGTAAGGGCCAGAAGATCAAGCTGATCGCGCGCGAGATCGCCTACCACGGGACCACGCTCGGAGCCCTCTCGGCGACCGGCATCCCGGCGCTGCGCGCGCAGTTCGAGCCGCTGGCGCCCGGCGGATGCCACGTCCCCAACACCAACAGCTACCGCTGGCCGGCCGACCGCGACCCGCTCTGGGCGGCGGAGCAGATCGAGCACCGGATCGAGTTCGAGGGCCCCGAGACCGTCGCCGCGGTGATCCTCGAGCCGCTGCAGAACGCCGGCGGCTGCATCCCGCCGCAGCCCGGCTACTTCGACCGCGTGCGCGAGATCTGCGACAAGCACGACGTGCTGCTGATCTCCGACGAGGTGATCTGCGCCTGGGGCCGGCTCGGTCACTACTTCGGCTGTCAGCGCTACGGCTACCAGCCCGACATCATCACCTCGGCCAAGGCGCTGACCTCCGCCTACGTGCCGATGGGGGCGATGATCGTCTCCGACAAGGTCTACGAGCCGTTCAGCTCGGGGACCTCGATGTTCGCCCATGGCTACACCTTCGGCGGCCATCCCGTGGCGGCGGCGGTGGCGATGGCCAACCTCGACATCTACGAGCGCGAGGACCTCTGCGGCCACGTGCTCGCCAAGGAAGGCGAATTCCGCGCCGCGCTCGAGAGTCTGCGCGACATCCCGATCGTCGGTGACGTGCGCGGCGATGGCTTCTTCCACGCGATCGAGCTGGTTCGCGACCAGGAGACCAAGGAGAGCCTCGAGCACCCCGAAGCCGAGGAGCTGCTGCGCGGCTTCCTCTCCGGCGAGCTCTACACGCGGGGGTTGATCTGCCGCTCCGACGACCGCGGCGACCCGGTGATCCAGCTCTCGCCACCGCTGATCTGCGACACCGAGCAATTCGAGGAGATCGTCGGCGTGCTGAGGCCGGTGCTCGAAGAGGCCTGGGTGCGGCTGAACAAATGAAGGTCGGTGTCCCAACGGAGACCAAGGACGACGAATACCGGGTCGCCCTGACTCCGGCCGGCACGCGAGAGCTGAGTGAGCAGGGACACGAGGTCCTGATCCAGAAGGGAGCAGGCGAGGGCAGCGCGATCGCCGACTCCGATTACGAGGCGCAGCGGGCGCGGATCGTGCCCGACGCCGCCGCGGTCTTCGCCGAGGCTGAGATGATCCTCAAGGTCAAGGAGCCGCAGCTGCCCGAGGTCGAGTTGCTTCGGCCCGAGCACATCCTCTTCACCTATCTGCACCTGGCGCCGAACCCCGAGCTGACCCAGGCGCTGGCCGCCTCGGGCGCAATCTGCATCGCCTACGAGACGGTCGAGGACGAGAAGGGCGGTCTGCCGCTGTTGGCGCCGATGAGCGAGATCGCCGGCAAGCTCGCGAGCCAGGTCGGTGCCTTCTATCTCGAGAAGCCGCTCGGAGGGCGCGGCGTCCTGCTCGGCGGCGTGCCCGGAGTGGCGGCCGCGAACGTGATGGTGATCGGCGGCGGCGCGGTCGGCATGAATGCGGCGTTCATCGCGATCGGCATGGAGGCCGACGTCTTCACCTTCGACGTCGCGATCGACAAGCTGCGCTACCTCGACACCGTCTTCGGCGGTCGTGCCTCGACCGTTTTCAGCTCGACCCTCTCGGTCGAGGAGATGCTGCCCAAGGCGGACCTTGTGATCGGCGCCGTGCTCGTCCCCGGGGCCAAGGCGCCAAAGGTGATCCGCCGCGAGCAGCTGAAGCTGATGAAACGGAATGCGGTGCTGGTCGACGTGGCGATCGACCAGGGCGGCTGCTTTGAGACATCGCGGCCGACGACACACCACGACCCGGTGTACGAGGTGGACGGGGTGACGCACTATTGCGTCGCCAACATGCCCGGCGCCGTGCCGGTGACCTCCACCTACGCGCTGACCAACGCGACCCTGCCGTACGCGCTGGCGCTCGCGAACCTCGGCGTCTCCGAGGCGGTGCGCCGCAACCCCGGGCTGAGGCCTGGGGTCAACGTCGCCGGCGGTAGGGTGACTCATCCAGCCGTCGCCGAAGGCGTCGGCGCCGAGCACGTGCCGGTCGAGGAAGCGCTGGCCGGCGGAACCGAAAAACAGAAGGCCTAACAAGGAGGAGAACCAGGATGGCGACGGCGACCGCAAGCAAGCGCTCCGCGAGCAGGAACGGCTCCAGGAGGAGCCAGAAGAAGAGGCCCCTGATGCTCAAGAACATGATCGGCGGCAAGTTCGTCGCCCCGGTCAAGGGCAAGCGCGAGGACGTCGTCGATCCCGCCACGGGCGAGGTGATCGCCAAGGCGCCGCTCTCGACCAAGGAGGACGTCAACCTGGCCGTCAAGGCGGCCAAGGGCGCCTTCGAGGAGTGGGGCCAGACGACCCCGGCCGAGCGCGCGACCCGGCTGCTCGCGATGGCGACTGCGATCGAGGAGCGAGCGAGCGAGATCGCCGACCTCGAAGCCGCCGACGCCGGCAAGCCACGCCAGGCCTTCTACGAGGACGAGATCCCGTTCATGGTCGACAACCTCCAGTACTTCGCGGGTGCTGCCCGCAACCTCGATGGCCGGGCCGCCGGCGAGTACCTCGAGGGATACACGTCCTACGTGAGGCGCGAGCCGGTTGGCGTCATCGGCCAGATCACCCCCTGGAACTACCCGCTGATGATGGCGATCTGGAAGATCGCCCCGGCACTGGCCGGCGGCAACACCTTTGTGCTCAAGCCCGCCGAGACGACGCCGGCGACCACGCTCAGGTTCCTGGCCGAGATCTGCGCCGAGCACCTGCCGCCCGGCGTCGCCAACTTCATCGGCGGCCACGGCGACCCCGCCGGCGCAGCGCTGGTCCGCCATCCCGACGTCGACATGGTTTCGCTGACAGGCTCGCCGGAGACCGGCAAGTGGATCGCCCGGGAGGCCTCCGACACCCTGAAGCGCGTCCACCTCGAGCTCGGCGGCAAGGCCCCGGTCGTGATCTTCGACGACGTCGACATGGACGCTGCGATGGAGACCATCGCCGGCACCGGCTATTACAACGCCGGCCAGGACTGCACCGCGGCGACCCGCGTGCTCGCCTCGAAGAAGATCTACGACAAGGTCGTCTCCGGGCTCGTCGACGAGGCGGAGGGCTACAAGCTCGGCGACACTATGAACGCCAAGACGACGCTCGGCCCGGTCAACTCCGAGCGCCAGCTCGAGCGCGTCGAGGGCTTCCTCGAGCGCAAGCCCGACAACGCCGAGATCGTCACCGGCGGCAAGAAGGTGCGGCGGCCCGGGTTCTTCATGCGGCCGACCGTCGTCGCCGGCCTCAAGCAGCGCGACGAGATGATCCAGAACGAGATCTTCGGCCCGGTGATCACAGTGCAGCCGTTCACGAGCGAGCAGAAGGCGATCGAGTGGGCCAACGGCACCCGCTATGGGCTGGCCTCATCGGTCTGGACCCGCGACGTCGGCCGCGC
>JAWVFN010000011.1:0-17347 GCA_033855935.1 Solirubrobacterales bacterium
GGCGGCGGCCGCGACGCCGACCACCGCAGCGAGGCCGCGCTTGCGCTTGGCGGCGGCGAGCCCGGCCGCCACACCGAGCGCCGACAGCGCCGCCATCGGCCGGGCGAAGCTCGAGAACGAGAGCTCCTCCTCGACCCTGGCGTCGGCGCCAAGATCTGCGAGCTTGGCCGCTATCCACTCGGCGGCCTGGCGCTCGCCCTCGGAGTTCGACGGGCGCTCGATCGCCGCCAGGGTCTCGATCGTGTCGCGCAACAGCGGCTCGGCGGGGGCCGAGCCGGTTGCGCTGCCAGTTGTCGCCCCGCTCACCCGGGGGAAGGTACCGCGTCCCCGGAGCCGACAGCCTTGGCGGCTTGGCGCTCGGGGGCGATGCGGACCACGTTCCACGCCAGACCGACCTTCTCCATGCCCGCGATCACCAGCGAGGAGATGTCGATCTCTGTCGCCTTCAGGCCGTGGACGGCCGAGCGCGGGAAGGCATGGTGGTTGTGGTGCCAGGACTCTCCGAGCGAGGGGATGGCGAGCCAGAAGACGTTGGTCGACTCGTCGTCGACATCGAACCGGCGCGAGCCGGCGAAGTGGCAGATCGAATTGATCGACCAGGTCACGTGGTGGAGGAGGAAGACGCGGACGAAACCGCCCCAGAGCAGCGCGGTGAGGGCCGCGGTCAGGGTGCCGCCGAGTAGGTAGCCGAGCGCGAAGGGGATCGCCAGGCCGTAGAGGACAATCAGCGGGAAGAGGCGGTTGATCAGCTTCATCCCGCGGTCGTCCATCAAGTCGGCCGCGTACTTGTTCCAGTCGGCGCGGCCGTGCTCGTTGAAGAGCCAGCCGGTGTGCGCGTGCCAGAGGCCCTGGAGGACGCCGCGCAGGCCGCCGTCGTGACCGACGTGGGGGCTGTGCGGGTCGCCCTCCTCGTCGGTGTGGGCGTGGTGCTTGCGGTGGTCGGCGACCCAGGCGATGACCGGGCCCTGCACCGAGGCCGTGCCGAGGATCGCGAACATGTACTGCATCGGCTTGCTCGTGGCGAAGGCTCGGTGGGTCAGTAGGCGGTGGTAGCCGATCGTGACCCCGAACCCGATCGGGATGTACATGACCAGCAGGATCAAGAGGTCGCGGGTAGAGACCGCTTGATTCCAGAGCAGGACGATGGCGGCGAAGATCGCCGCGAAGGGGATGACCACGGCGAGCGAGTTGAAGATCTTGTCGGAGCGGCTCATATCTCTGACGGCGGGTTCGTGCGCGCGGGGTGCGTTTGCGGCCGGCGCATTTACGGTGGGTGCGGTTGTGGCGGTTTCGTTCATGCTGTGCACGCTAGAGGCGTGACCTGTACAACTCTTGCGACTCGCCCCACGTTTACAGACGAATTTCTTGTCATGAACCAACAAACTTCTGCCCCCGCTGAGCCCTGGCGCGAACTCCCCGCCGAGGTCGCCGACGTGATCGAGCCCGAGCTGCCGGCGGTGACCGCCGACATCTTCGAGGCGATCGCCAAGGAGGTGCCCGAGTACCAACGGCCGCTCGAGGGGGCCTTCGGAAAGGGCCTGCGGGTCGGCGTCACCGAGGCGCTGCGCCAGTTCGTGGCGCTCATCCGCGACCCTGATTCCGGGCGCGGTCAGGGGCGCGCCGTCTACGTCGGGCTCGGGCGCGGCGAGCTGCGCCAGGGCCGCAGCCTCGATTCGCTGCTCTCCGCGTACCGCATCGGCGCCCGAGTCGCCTGGCGGCGGCTCGGCGACGCCGGGTTGAAGGCCGGGCTCGAGCCCGAAGTCCTGAACCGCCTCGCCGAAGCGATCTTCGCCTACATCGACGGGCTCTCCGTGGAGTCGATCGAGGGCTACGCCGAGGCGAGCCGGGCGATCGAGGGCGAGCGCGAGCGGCTGCGCACCCGGCTGCTGGCGCTGCTCGCCCAACGGCCCGCCGCGCCCGAGGAGGACATCAAGGCGGCGTCGCGCGCCGCCGGCTGGCGGCTGCCCAACGTCGCGGCGATGATCGCCTGCGCGCCCGAGGATCTCGGCCGCCTCGTGCCGGGGCTGCCGGCTGGGTCGCTGGCCTCGACCCTCGGCGATCTCGGCTGCGCCGTCGTCCCCGACCCCGAGGGCCCGGGCCACAGCCGCGAGCTCAAGCGCGCCGCCCGCCGCCTCACCGTCGCCGTCGGTCCCTCGGTCCCCACCGCCGAGCTCGGGCGCTCCTGGGCGGCAGCGGCCAAACTCGCCGAGGCGATCGCCGGCGGCGAGGTCGAGGGCGCCGGCGTCGTCCGCGCCGATGACCACCTGATGGCGATCGCCCTGAACGACAGTGGCGAGCTGCTTGCGGCGATCGCCGGCCGGCGGCTCGAGCCTTTCGCAGGGCTGACTCCGCGGGCACGCAAACGGATGACCGAGACCCTGCTTGCCTACCTGCGCCTCCAGGGCGCGGTCCCGGCGATCGCCGAGGAGCTCCACGTCCATCCGCAGACGGTGCGCTACCGGCTGGCGCGGCTGCGCGAGCTGCTCGGCGACCAGCTCGACGACGCCGACGCGCGCTTCGAGCTCGAGGCCGTGCTGCGCGCCGGGGTCAGAGACGCTTCAGGCTGAGCGCCGGGCGTGGTGCTTCTTGTGCCGCTTGACGCACTTGACCTTGCCGTGGACGCGCTTGCGCTTCTTGCACTTGTGCTTGGCCCGGCCGGGATTGGTGCCGCCGGGGTTCGCGCCTCCCCCGCCACCGCCCCCGTTGGTTCCGGCGTCGAGCGAGGCGCTCCAGCCGACGTTGCCGGCGTCGTCGATGGCGCGTATTGCGACGTAGCGCTGGTGGGCGGGCAGCGCGTAGCTCTGGTCGGTGCCGTCGGCCTGGGGCGCCGGCGCGCCGGCCAGCGGCGTCGCCGCGGCGAAGTTGGTCGGATCGATCGGCGACCCCGAGGTGACGATCTCGTATGAGGCGGCGGTACCGCATCCGTAGTCGTCGCCGGGGGCCTTGAAGCTCAGGGTCGCGCCGTTGAGCGCCAGGTCGGTTGGGGTCGAAGGCTGGGTGCCGTCGCGGTCGTAGTTGCCGCTCTGCTGCTGGTCGTGGCGGAACGAGGGCCACTCGGTCTGGCACTCGGGCAGGTTCGGCAGGTTCCACTGGAACAGGTAGCCCTCCCGGGTGATGTCGGCCATACGGCCGTCGTTGGAGAATGCCGCGGGCGCGAACAGCCAGCCACCGGTGATCTTGGGGAAGCCGGGGGCGTCGAGACCGGTGACGCCGTCGTAGGCGTGTAGGAGCCCGAGCCCCGTACCGGCGATCACTTGATTGGAGGCAAGCGACTTGTCGACCTTGGCGATGTCCGAGGAGGAGAGGAACTGGAAGTCGTCGGTGATCCGCGGGAAAGCCGGCAGCGACTGGCCCGTGGTCGAGTCATAGGCGCCGATCTGGTGGTTGTAGGGGAGGTTCTGGCCGGCGAGCAAAAGGTTGACCGCGTCGGTCAGGCCGAGCCCGTACTTGACGATGTCGACGTCGCCGGCGGGCAGCAGCTTGCCCAGTGACGCCGACTCGAACAGGTTGAGGCTGCCGCCGGGGATCGTTACGTCGGAGGCCGGGCCTCGGCTGGTCTGGTCGACGCCGCCGACCTTGCTCCCGCCCGTCGAGTAGATGCCGATCGTGGTCGAGCCGGTGGTCGAGGCGACGATCCGCTTCTGGCCGCCGATCGTCGCAATCGAAGGATTCTCGCCCGGGCCGATGAACGGCAGGGTGGTCTGGATCGCGCCGTTGAGCTTGATCGGCCAGCCAGGCAGGAAGTTGCCGCTGGCGCCGTCGACCGCGTAGACGCGGGAGGAGCCGCCGGCGGCATTGGCGAGCAGGTCGGTCAGCGCCTGGCCGATGAAGCCGGTGAACGAGGCCGGCAGCGCCGGCGGCGTGGCAGCGTAGCTCTCGTTCGAGGCGACGACGACGTCGTCCTTGCCGTCGCCGTTGAGGTCCTCGATCGCCGGCTCGTTGATCGCCTCGGCGACCATCGGGTTCGCCTCGTTCGGATCTTGAAGTCTGACCGGGTAATTGGGCAGGGTGTTGCCGGCGCCGTCGAAGGCGTAGAGACGACCGTCGAGCGCCGGGGCGACGATGTCCAGCGGCTTGTTCTGGCCCTCGAGCCTGCCGACGGCGGGACTGGCGACGAAGCCGCACTTGGGGTGATGGAGCGGCTGGCTCTGCTGGCTCGGCGCGCACTGGCTCAGGTCCATCTCGACCGGGAAGCCCGGGCGCAGGCTGCCGTCGGGCTCCCAGACGTAGAGGTGGGTGCCCGCGGTGTCGATCACCTCTTGCCGCCCGTCGTTGTCGAGGTCGGCGACGGCGGCGCCGCGCAGCGGCTCGCGTGGCGGCGCGGTCGCGTCGAGGGCGCCGAAGCCCGGCGCCGCAAGATGATTTGTTGCCTGGCGCAGGAGCTGGGTGTGCGCCGGCCAGCCCGGCAGCTCGGAGCCGTCGGGTTCGTAGGCGTGGATCGTGCCGTCCTCGGTCGGCACGATCAGCTCCTGGACGTTGTCGCCGTTGACGTCGGCATAGCGCAGCGGCGCCTCGCCGCCGGTGCCCAGCCGCTTCGGGAAGTCCGGGCGCAGCGAGGGGTCGGGCGCCGAGGTGAAGACGCGGCGGTCGATCCCGGGCGTCGCGATGTCCTGGCCGTCGACGACGATCCGCACCGTGAACTCGTTCTTGAATGGGTCCGGCGTCAGCGCCGAGAAGGTTGGGCCGCCGGGGTCGAGCGGCGGGGTGTAGCTCGCGAGCGCCGAGCGGACCTGGGAGAGGTCGACGTTGCCGAGGTCGGTGACGGCGGTCGAGGAGTCGCCCTCCGAAACCGTGTTCCAGCTCGCCGGCGCCTCGCCGGCGCCCCACTGGACCTTGTAGTGGAACTGGTTGCCGGTCGCAAAGCGCGCCCGGGCGAGGCCGGTGACGTGCATCGAGGACCCGGTCTCGGGCGCGTACCAGTCGGGCGAGTCGATCGCGGCTTCCGGCGGGATCTTGCCGCTGCTGGCGACCGCGACCGCGGCGCCGAGGTTGACGCGGCCCCAGCCGAAGTGGCTCGTCCACTGGTCGGCGCGCGACGCAGCGGGATCGGCGCCCGGGTCGGCGACGCCGAGGCCGGCGACGTTGGAGAGCGGATTGGCCGGGCTGCCTAGAACGCGCTCGGCTGTCTGCTCGAGGATCGAGCGGGTCTCGTCGGGGCGGAGCTGGATCGAGGCCGAGCGCGCGGCGCTGACGACGAGCGCGGCCGCCCCTGCTGACTTGCCGGTGTTCTCGGAGCCGGTGGCGCCCTCCATCGAGATCGAGCTCTTGCCGCCGTACTGGGTCGTGTTGGCGCCGCGGAAGTAGGTGCCGACGGGAAGGTTGGTTCCGAGGCAGACCCCGAGCGAGCCTAGCGGTGGGTTGCACAGCGCCGACGTGAGCTGGCCGCTCACGTTGGTGCCGAGGCCGACGGTGTCGGGGACCGTGCCCTGGACCAGCTGGGCGTGGCCGTAGTTGGCGGGGTAGTTGTGATTGCCCGTGTTGAGGTCGTCGCCCGAGAACATCTGGACGACGCCGTGGGAGTAGGCGTAGTTGGAGGCCGCCTCGGCGAAGGCTGAGTGGTAGACGCTGCCGTTGGCGCCCTCGATCACCGAGACGCCGTTGTCCGTCGCGTAGGTGATGCCCATCCCGAAGGTGTTGCCGTCGGAGACGAAGGTGTCCCAGGTGCGAATCGGGACCATCTGGCAGCCGGGGCAGACGCCGATGCCGCCCTGGCCGTCGTCGCCGCGCTCGACCGCCTCCGACGCGCGGCCCGAGCCGTGCCCGGCCGCGGCGAAGTAGCTCGACGCGTCGTAGGGATCGTTGTCGTTGTCGAAGAAGTCCCAGCCGGCGATGTCGTCGACGAACCCGTTGCCGTCGTGGTCGGTGCCGTCGCTGAAGGTCGCGATCAGGTCCTCGGCGTCGATATCGGAGCTGCCGTGCGGCCCGGCCGTGTGGCTTACGTTCGGGTCGTTGGCGTAGTCATCGACATTGAAGACGCCGTCCCCATTGCAGTCGTATGGGTCGGATCCCTGGTTCGGGCAGCTCGCGCCATCGGCCGCCGGAGTCGGCAGCTCGCCCTTGTTGAGGTGGATCTTCGTCCGCAACCCTTCGCGGTCCCACTTGATCCCGGTGTCGAGGATGGCGACGGTGACGTCGGGACGCCCGCGCTCGATCTTCCAGGCGCCGGCGGCGTTGAAGCCCGAGACCTGCGGGTCGCCGATCAGCGGGTTAATGGCCTGGGTGCCGCCGATC
The DNA here is from genome assembly GCA_033855935.1 of Solirubrobacterales bacterium. Lineage (GTDB taxonomy): Bacteria > Actinomycetota > Thermoleophilia > Solirubrobacterales > 70-9 > JAWVFN01. The sequence continues at coordinate 6,232 of JAWVFN010000011.1, forward strand.
CCGTGCGGTCCCTCGCGGTAGCGGGTCGCGGTCAGCGCGCCGCTGGTCAGAAGCGAGGGAAAGCCGAAGAGATCGAAGCGCTCGTCGTAGAGGTTGCTCGAGTTGGGGCCGCCGGCCCGGTCGGGCTCAGAGCCGTCGTAGCCAGGGTCGTTGGGCGTGTCCTGGCGCTGGACGCTGTTGGGGCCGAACTGCTGCTGCGGGTTGTTGGAAGCCGGGTTGTTGAACCCGGCCAAGGCGATCGCCGCCGACCCGAGCGCGACGAGGCAGGCAACCACGAATACGATCGCCACCTGTCTCCAGCGGTTCCTCCCGAGAACCATGCCCCGGGCACGATATACGGCTTATTCAGTAGGGGCGCAGGTTCAGCCGGGCGTGATGAAATCGACGTAGCGGCCGCAGGCCTTGGCGACTGGCAGTTGCCTGTGCGGTCCGATCGGAGTAGCCGCGATTTGCAGCGGGAAGGCCACTGACTCCGCTCCGATCAGGCGCCCGAAGGCGGTGGGCGGATCGACCGAGAACGTGAATCGGACGGGCGCTTTCTGAGCGACATCGACCTCGCCTGCCGGCCAGAACGACGACGGCCCGCGGAAGTCGAGGCTGGCCGGCAGCTCGGCGTCCAGCCCTGGAGCCTGAAGGTGCGCATCCTGGGTGGCGACGTACTGGAGCGAGATCGCCCAGCGTCCCCGGGGAAGGATGAGGGCAAGCTCTTGACCGTGTGAGTCGGTCACCCGCGGAGCTGAGTTCGCGCTGCCCGCGGTGATCACCGGGCCGGGGAAGACAGTCGCCGTCCCGCCGGCGCGAAGCGTGGCCTTGCCGGCCGGCGTGTCGCAACCAAGACCGGCGACAGGTCCAGTGGGCTCCACAAGGGTGGTCCGCGGCGGCGTCGGTCCGATTCGCTGCCAGAGGAGATAGTCGGGGGTGCGGCGAATGACTCGCCAGTTCGGCGGCGCCTCGCTTGTATAGGCGGCCGTCGTCGTTATTGCCCACGGATAGGCATCGAGCTGGGCCGGCGTCAGCGCATCCCAGTCGAGCTTCGCGAACTCGTCGGTCGACGGGAACCGGCTCGGCAGCCCCTTCTGGTTGTAGTGGTTGAGGACCGGCGTCCCGAGCCTCGCGTGGAACAGCTCCTCGGCGGCGAACTGGTCGCGCCCGAGGTAGAGAACCGGCCCCTTTCCGACGGTCGAGCGGAAGCTCATCAACTCATCGGCGTGTGTCGGCGGACCGACCGCCGCCGAGCGCAGCGGCAGGAAGCTCGAGACCGCGGCCCCGATCACGAAGGCGACGAGAAGCGGGATTCGCAGGCGGCGAACCAGGGCTGGAACCTGCACCCCCTCAGAGAGCAAGCCCCGGAGCGCGACGAGCATCCCAACCGCCGCCACGAGCACGAGCGCCTTTGCGCTTGTGTACGGCGTGCCGCTGATGCGAGCGCCGAGGTAGATCACGACGGTTCCGATCAGCGCCGCCGCCAGCCAGGCCTCACGCCGCCGCCAGAGAGCCAAGATGCCCCAAGCCAGCGCCGCTGCGGCGACGAGGCCGCCGAGATATAGCGCCGGCTCGGGCACCGACGCATCGCCGACGCCAAGGCGGAAGTCGCTCGCGGGCCAGATGCTCAGCCCTTCGAGAGGATTGAGCGCGTGCCGCAGGTTCCCGAGCCCAACCTTCGGTCCCGCGCCTTCCGGATCGAACGCACCGAAGCTCGCGAAGTCGCGGAGCCTGCCGAACTCGGGAATCGCCGCGAGGACGACGATGCCGACGGCAATGGCGCCGGGACGAATCGCGTCGGCCAACCGGTGCCGCCAAGCCAACAGCCCCCAGACCACCGCGGTCCCGCCCAGCCAGACAAGACCGGGGAAGGAATACGCGTAGAGCGTCCCGGCCGCGATCAACCCAAGCACAAGCCCAGTCGTGGCGGGGGCGGGGGCGGGCGCCGATGGCCCCGAGCCCTCAAGCTCGCGGAGCCCGAGGGCGAACCCGATCAGGAACAGCGCCAGCATCGGCTCTTTGAACGCGCCCTGGGCGAGCCAGGCGGCGACGAGGTAGGGCAGCGCGCCGAGGACGGCCGCCGGAACCCGGAACAGCGGCCGCACCACATCGAGAGCCGCATAAGCAGTGACCCCGGCCAACGCCGCGAGCGCGAGGGTCAATCCGGCGAAGACCTCGACGTACGAGGCCCCGGTCGGCTTGGCAACCGCCGCGACCAGCGCGTGCGGGCCGAGCGGGTAGCCGTCGGAGATAAGGTCGGGGGTGCGCCCGGCGTGAGTCGCGACCCAGTCGGTGAACAGCAGGTGCGAAGCCATGTCGTCGTTGATCAGCCCCTGGCCCAGGGGCCCCACGCGGCCGTTGACGAGGAAGGGGATCGAAACGACGAAGGCTGCGAGGAGGGCCGCCAGCACGGCGGGCAGCACGAACCGGCCCAGGCGCCCGGCGCCGGCGCGCTGCACCAGTACCGCGATCGACGCGACCAGCAGCACTGCGAGAGCGATCCAGGCGGTTGTCGCCCGCCCGGGCAGCTTGATCGCCAGGTTGGCGACGATCACGAGCAGCGCCAGCCCGAGCGCGGGCGCCAGCGGCGATGCCTTGTCGCGGCCGCAGAGCGCCATCGCTGCCTGGCCGGCGGCCAGCGCCGACGCGCAGATCAGCGCACCTGTCAGATAGGCCGCGAGCATCCAGCGGACGCTACCCGACTACTTGAGGACGTCCTTCTGGGAGAGCGTGTAGAGCAGCGCCAGCGACGGCAGCACAAACACGACCGCGGCGCCGAAGACGACGAGCAGCGCCGTCAGCGTCCCTCCCGGCGCCGCCGCGTCGGAGATAGTCAGGGAGGTGGGCAGCAGATATGGGTGCTGGGCCACGAACGAGCCCCAGATCACGGTGACCACCGCCCCGACCGCGGCCGGACGCACGAGTAGAGAGATCCGGGGGGTGAACCCGCGTCGCTGGCCGCGTACCAGCAGGCCCAGTGCGATCAGACCGCACAGGAGCGAGGCGATCACCAGCGGCAGCCCGGGACCCGTGAGCCCGTCGTAGACGAAGCGCGCGTCGTGACGAAGAACGAGGATGCCGGCCGCGGCGAGCGCACCGGCGAGGAGCGCCGCGCCCAGCGCGCAGCGCGAGAAGTGCCTGGTGTTGTCGATCTCTCCCGCAACCCAGGAATCGCGCACGAGGAAGACTGCGGCGAGGTAGGCGCCGCTCGCAACGAACAAGGTGCCGATCAGCAGTGGCAGCGGCCCGATCCAGCTCCCGGTCGGGTCGCCGTTGCCGGCGGCGGGCACCTCGCCCGAAGCGATCGCCCCGGCCACGGTGCCCATGAAGAACGGCGTCAGCACGGACGAGACCGCGAACAGCACGCCCGCTCGCCGCCGTGCCTCGCCCTCCACGACCTTGCCGAAGGCGAAGGCCGCGCCGCGGAGCACGATCCCGAGAGCTGCCAGCGCCAGCGGGATGTAGAGCGTGCTGAAGATCGCCGAGAACGCATCGGGGAACCCGGTCCAGAGGATGACGAGCATGAAGATCAGCCAGACGTGGTTGGCCTCCCAGACCGGCGCGACCGAGTGTTCGATCCGCAAGCGCACCGACTCCTGCTCCTTGCCCCGCAGGCCCGGAAGCTGCCAGAAGCCGGCGCCGAAGTCGGCGCCGCCAAAAACGGCGTAGAGCGTGGCTCCAATCCAGAGGGTCGCCGCTGCAGCGTCGGGCTTGCTCACGTCGCCTCTCCCTCGGGCGGCCCATAGGGCACCTCGCCGCCCTCGTCATCGCGCCAGCGGCGCGCCATTCTCCTGACCACGAGCACGGCGGTGACGCCGAGCCCGAGATAGAGGGCGACCGTGAAGGCGTAGACCCACCACAACCCCTTGGCGTGGGTCACCGCATCCTCGGTGCGCATGAAGCCGTTGACGATCCACGGCTGGCGGCCGACCTCGGTGACGATCCAGCCGCACCACATCGCGATCACCGCCGCCGCGCCGGAGACCGCGACGGCGCGCAGGAACCACTTGCCGTCGGGGATCGTGCGGCGGCGCCAAAGCAGGAAGGCCAGCCAGAGCGCCAGCCCCATCAGCGCGCTGCCGAGTCCGACCATCGTGTCGAACGACAGATGCAGCATCGTCTTCTTGGGCGGCTGGTCGTTGGCGGGAATCTGGTTGAGACCGGTGACGTCGGTGTGGGTGCTGAACCCGACGAGGAACGAATCCAGACCCGGGATCCCGATCGCGTACTTGACCTTGTCGCCGGTGCAGACGCCGCCGAGGTACTCGGTCTGGTCGGGCCCGCCCTTGTAGACGCACTCCATCGCCGCGAACTTGGCCGGCTGGTCGTTGGCGACAGCGCGGGCCGCCGTGTCGCCGACAAACAGCTGCAACGGGGTCGCGATCGCGGCGACGCAGAGCGGGATCGCCATGCCGATCCGGTGGTAGCGGTCGCGGCGCCCCCGGAGCATGCCGACGGCATAGATCGAGGCGATCAGGAAGCCCGTGACCATGTAGGCGGCGAGCAGCATGTGGAGGAACTCGTAGGGCGTCGCCGGGTTCCAGAGCACGTGCAGGGGCTGCACGTCGGTGACCTTGCCGTCCGTTCCCAGCGAGAAGCCCTGCGGCTGGTTCATCCACGCGTTCGCCGCGATCACCGAGAAGGCACCGCCGATGCCGGTGATCACGATCGGCACCCCGCTCCAGAGATGGGCGCGCGGCGAGAGCCTGTCCCAGCCGTAGATGTAGATCGCGATGAAGATCGCCTCGAGGAAGAAGAAGATCCCCTCGATCGCGAAGCCGATGCCGAAGGCGGCGCCGAACCGGCGCATGAACTCGGGCCAGAGCAGCCCGAACTCGAACGAGAGAACGGTCCCCGTCACGGCCCCGACGGCGAAGGTGACGGCGACGACCTTCGACCAGCGCTTCGCCAGCAGCAGCGCCTCGGTGTCGCCCCTCTTTCGGCCGCGCCACTCGGCGATCAGCATCATCGCCGGGAAGGCGACGCCGAAGCTGGCGAGGACGATGTGGAAACCGAGCGTGAACGCCATCTGGTTGCGCGCCGCGATCAGATTCGACGACGCGTCGGCAACCAGCGGGATCATCTAGTCGCCGCCCGTTCCTCCCATTCGGCGCGGAAGACGCGGTGCGTGCCGGCGAGGCCCTTGAGCTCGAGCTCGCGGCCTTCGTCGAAGGTGAGCTCGGCAGCGCTCTCCTCGGCGGCGTCGCAGGTTGCCTCCTTCAATGAGGAGGAGACGAGGATCTCGCCGCCGTTGGCCTTGCCGGCGATCCGCGCGGCGAGAATCACGTTCTTGCCGAAGAAGTCGCCTTCCTCGGCGATCACCTCGCCGGCGTGCAGCCCGATCCGCACCCGCAGCGAGTCCTCCTCCTCGGCGCGAGCGGCAAACGAGCGCTGGACCTCGATCGCGCAGCGCAGCGCCTTGAGCGGGTCGGGGAAGGCGAGCATGAAGCCGTCGCCCTGGTTCTTCACCTCGTAGCCGTCGTGGGTGGCGATGTGGTCGCGGAAGATCGTGTTGTGGTCGCGGAGAACTTCGAGCCAGCGCTCGTCGCCGAGGCGCTCGGTGTGCATGGTCGAGTCCTCGATGTCGCTGAACAGGATCGTCACCGTTCCGTCGGGGGCGGCGTGGGCGCGGAGGTCGGGACGCTCGCTCTCGACCGCCGAGATCACATCGTCGATCGAGGTCGTGATGTCCACCCCCGATAGGCCCTGCGCCTCGAGCCGCAAGCCGAGCCCGCGCTCGACCAGCCCGGCGGCGCCGATCTCGCGGCCCACCTCGATCGCCTCGCCGAGCAGCGACAACGCCCGCTCGCGGTCGGCCGAGCTCGGCTCGCTCTCGCGGCCAGCGGCGGCGCCGATCACGCCGAGCAACACGGAAGCGTGATCGACCTTGGTCCAGGCGAGCATCGGCCGATCGCCCATGCCCTCGGCGATCTCGGCGGAGTGTTCGAAGTGGCGTTCTGACGCGTCGTCGTCGCCCCTCGTGGCTGCGAGCAACCCCAGCAGCCGTGCGTAGGGACCCTGAGTCATGGCTGCTCGGCCGATGACGATGATCTTTTCCTCGGCCGGCAACAGCTGCTCGTAGAGGAACTTGGCGCGCTCGCCGTCTCCCACCGCGACGCAAACTTCGGTGATCAGCGCCATCGCCGCCCGGAACTGGGCGTCGCGGGGGATGTCATCGAAGTCGTGTGATGCCAGCCGCTCGAATTCGGCCCGGCCCTCGTCTACCTTGCCGGTCTGCGAGAGGGCGGCTGCGAGGGCCGTGCGCCACGCAGGGATCGCCGGGTAGCGCTCTGTCATCGCGCGGAAGCCGGGCAGCAGTTCGTCGGCACGTCCTTGGAGCCGGCGCAGTTGGGCCATCTGGATCCCGGCGAACTGGTCGGCGATCGGCTCGCCGGCGCGGCGGCCGCCCGTGATCGCCTCGATCGAGAACCGCTCGGCGGCCTCGAGGTCACCGGCGATCATCGCCCTCATCCCCTTGAACAGCGGGATGTGCCAGAGGTGCTGGGGCATCCGCAGCTCCTTGGCCAGCTTCTCGAACGCATCGATCTCACGGTCGGCGGCGGTCATGTCCGCCACCTCGAGCACCTCGCGCAGCCGGAACGCGTGCTGGCGCAGCATGAACTCGGGGTTTTCGGAGCGCTCGGCGACCTCCTTCATCTCGTCAAGCAGGGCGAAGCGCTGCTCGGTTGTCCCCTCGGGGTTCTGCTCCATGATCAGGCTCCGGTGAACCGCGAGGGCGAGGGTCTCGGGCTCGCCGACCCGCCGCGCCATCTCGAGCGCCTCGACGGCGAGCTGGTTGCCGCGGTCGAGGTCGCGCCAGAGCTCCTCGGTCGAGAGCGTGCTCAGCAGACCGGCGCGGGCGGCGCTGTCGCCCTCGCCTACAGCCTCGAGCGCGGCCTCGACGGTGTTGATGATTCCCTCGTCGGCGTAGCCGACCTCGGTCACCCGGCCGAGCTGGATCGCCGCCTGGACCAGCGCGTCGGTATCGCCCAGCTCCTGGGCCAGCACGACCGCGATGTCGAGCGTCTCGCGCGTGCGCGGGAACTGCCCGCTCGCGGCCTGCGCCTCGGCCAGGGCCAGCAGCAGCTCGAGGCGCTGCCTCGGATCGGCGTCGCTCTCGACGTCGAACAGCTCCAGCGCGCGTTCGTGGAGCTCGGCCGCCTCCTCGTAGGCGAGCTGCTCCATCGCCCGCCCGGCGGCGAGGCTCGCGTAGTCGATCGCCCGCCGCGGATCGCCGGCCGCGCCCGCCGCGAGGTAGTGGTAGGCGAGCTCGCCGAGGCGATCGTCGTCACCCTCCTCCTGCATCGCCTCGATCGCGCCGGCGATCTTGGCGTGGAGCTTGGCGCGCTGGGCGTCGGTGAGCTCGTCGTGGAGGGTCTCGCGGACCAGCGCGTGGGCGAAGCAGAAGTGATCGACAGCGCCGGCTGGCTCGACGAGTCGCGAACCGACCGCCTCGTCGGCGGCGACCCGCAGCTGCGCCTCCTCCATTCCCGCGACCTTCATCACCAGCCTGCCGTCGAACTCACGGCCGATCGCCGCCGCGACCTGCAGGGCCTGGTTGGTGTCCTCCGAGAGCTTGTCGAGACGCCGGCCGACGACCTCGCGCACACCCTGGGGTATCGCCAGATGAGTCGAGGAGGAGGCGGTGCCCTCGGCGAGGGCGCCCTCGCTGACCAGCAGGTTGACGACCTCGCTGACGAAGAACGGGTTGCCCTCGGTCTGCTCGTGCACCGCCTCGGCCAGGCCCGGCGGCGGCGCGATGCCCGACGCCAGCTCGATGTAGCGGGCGACGGCGTGGGCGTCGAGGCCGCGCAGGGTCACCCGGCGGGCGCCCTCGGCCTCGCCGAGCTCGGCGAGGACCCGGGCCAGCGGGTGGTGGCGGCCGAGCTCGACGTCGCGATAGGTGCCGACGATCAGCAGGCCGCTGTCGGCGAGCTCGCGGGCGGCGAACTTGAGCAGCAGCAGCGACGGCTCGTCGGCCCAGTGGAGGTCGTCGAGGACGAGCATCATCGGCCGGTCGCGGGCCGCCGCGGTGAGGAACGTGGTGACCGAGTCGAACAGCCTGAAGCGCGCCTCCTCCCCCTCGAGCTCGGGGGCCTCGGGCACGCCACCGAGCCGCTCCCCGAGCTCGGGGACCAGCTGCGCGATGTCGGCAGCGCCACCGCCGACGTGCCATGCCAGCCCGACCGGATCGGCGTCCCTTATGTAGGAGCGCAGCGCCTGCACCCAGGGCCAGTAGGCGGGGGCGCCCTCCTCGTCACGGCAGCGACCCCAGTGCACCGGGGCGCCGCGCACGCGGGCGTAGGTCGCCATCTCCTCGACTGTCCTGGTCTTGCCGATACCGGGCTCGCCGACGAGCATCAGCACCCGGCCGCGGCCGGCGATCGCGTCGTCGAGCTCGGAGCGGAGCTGCTCGACCTCCTTCTCGCGCCCGACGAAGATTCCCCCGGCGAGCGCGTCGAGCGGGTTGGCGGCGTCCTCGACCTCCTCGGAGACGGGCGGCTCACCGGACGCGGCGGCGAGCCGCTCGCGGACTTCGGAGGCGCCCGCGGGCCGGTCCTCCTCGCGCTTGGCGAGCAGGTCTCCGACGAGGGAGTCGAGGGCGCGCGAGACCTGTGGGTTCTGCCGCGAGGGCGGGATTGGGTCGGAGTTGATGTGCTGGGAGATGATCGAGACCGCGTCGTCGCCCGAGAACGGCGGCTGGCCCGTGAGCATCTCGTAGAGCAGAGCGCCGAGCGAGTAGAGATCCGAGCGCGGACCCGACGGCTGACCGAGCGCCTGCTCGGGCGGCAGGTAGGCGACGGTGCCGACGAGGCTGCCCGACTCGTTGACGCGAGAGCGGCCCTCGGTCGTCGCCAGGCCGAAGTCGCCGATCCGCGCCGAACCGTCCTCGGCGAGCCAGACGTTGGCGGGCTTGATGTCGCGGTGGACGATGCCGCGGCCGTGGGCGTGCTCGAGAGCGCGGGCGACGTCACCGGCGATCTCGATCGCCCGCCCGACCTCGAGCCGGCGGTCAGGCTCGGCGTCGAGCAGCCCCTCGACGTCGCCGCCGGCCATGTACTCGCTGACGATGAACGGGTTGCCGCCCTCGTCACCGGTGTCGAAGACGCTGACCACGTGCGGGTGACCGGCGAGCTTGCCCATCGCCTGGGCCTCGCGGCGGGCGCGCGCGCCGATCGCCGCCGCGGCGCCCTCGGTGTCGAAGACGGCGACCGCGACGTCGCCGCCGTTCTCGGAGTCGGTGGCGAGATAGACCTTCTTGCGGCCGCCCTGCCCGAGGTAGCCGGTCACCTTGTAGCGGCCGGCGATCTCGGTCGGCGAGCCGGGCGGCGGGGGGATCGGGCCCTCGCGGGGGCGCTGGTCGGATGAAGGCGCGGAAGACGGGGCCTCAGCCAGGGCCGTACCGCAGGAATCGCAGAAGCGCGCTTCCTCCCGATTCTCGGTACCGCAGGACGGGCACTTCATCTCCCGTCCAAGGTACCGGGACGGGCCGCTCCGGCCTCTCCTGACCCTGCTTCAATCAGCCGCGATGCCGGACGCGGTCCCAGATCAGACCCCGGCGCAGGGGCACCGCCTCAACAACTTCGACGCCCTGCGGCTGCTGGCGGCGAGTCTAGTCGTCGTCGCGCACTCCTATGCGCTCACAGGGCGGCTCGGCCCCTGGGCGGACCACGGCCTCGACTTCGGCCTGATCGGCGTCACCACGTTCTTTGCGATCAGCGGCTTTCTCGTCACATCGAGCTGGCGCGCACAGCCGAGGGTCTACCCGTTCGCGGCCAAGCGGCTGCTGCGGATCGTCCCGGCGCTGGTCGTCATCGTCCTCCTCTGCGCCTACGCGATGGGGCCTCTCGTCACGAACCTCTCTGCCGGCGCCTACCTGAGCGACTGGCAGACCCACTCCTGGGTGATCCACAACTCCCTCTTCGATCCGATCTACCAGCTCCCCGGCGTCTTCACCGATCACCCGAACACAGCCGCGAACGGCTCGCTCTGGTCGCTCGCCGTGGAGATTCGCGCCTACGCCCTGGTGATGTTCTGCGGTCTGCTCGGCTTCTTCGCCGGGTGGCGGGTAGCGCTGCTGGTCGCGATCGGCGTCGCCTTCGCCGCGCTCAGCGTGCCCTCGGTCTGGAGCTCGCTCGACCCCTCGGCCCAGCACACGATCCGCGACGTCGTCGGCGCCGGGGCCTCGGGCACGACGGTGATGATCGCCTTCGTCGCCGGCATGCTGATCTCGATCGAGCGCCGGCGGGTCCATCTGCGCACGGTCGCCGGCGTCTTCGCCGGGGCGGCGTTCCTGCTGTCCTACTGGCTCAGCGATGACGCGCGCACCGTACTGCTGCCGCTGGCGCTGGCGTACCTCGTCATCTTCCTCGCCTACCGCACGCCGCCGATGCCATGGCTGACTCGCTGGGGCGACGCCTCATATGCGATCTACCTGCTCGCCTTCCCTGTCGAGCAACTGACGATCTCGTGGCTCGGCAACGGCGCCAGCCCGTCCGCGGTGATCGCGATCGCGCTGCCGGTCTGCTGGGCTTTGGCGCTGGTCTCGTGGCGGCTGGTCGAGGCGCCGATGCTGCAGCTCAAGTCGCGACTACCGAAGGCTGGGCGCCGTCGCCCGACCCGGGTCGCCTCGGCGCCCACGACCGAGGCGCCGCCGAGTGGCTCGGCGGCGCCGGTCGCGGAACGAACCTGACCCCCTCAGGCGCCGGGCGCGCGCAAACGCCGCAGCGCCACGCCGGCGCCGAGCGCCGCCAGCCCGATGCCGGCGAGCACCAGCAGGTCGGCGCCGGTGAACGGCAGCGAATCGCCGGAATCGTCCGAGGTTGCCTGCTGGGCTACCGAGGCGGGGGTCGTCGGCGGGTCGCCTGACCCGGACCCAGACCCCGACCCGGAGCCAGACCCCGCCCCGGAGCCCGACCCCTGACTGGCGCCGGCTACCTGATTGGCGCCCGTAGATGCCGGGATCGGTTGGGTCGCGTCGACGCAGGTCCCGCTCGGCCCCGGCAGCAGGTCGCCGTGGCGCATGTGGGCGGGAAGCGCGTTGTTGGAAACGGTGATCAACACGAACGGGTTGGTCGCCGATCCGGTCCGGTGACAGATCGTCGTCTTGCCCGCCTTGGCGTGCACGTTGGAC
>JAWVFN010000012.1:0-11806 GCA_033855935.1 Solirubrobacterales bacterium
GTTGATGGTCTTCCCGGTCGTCCTCGGTTCCGGCAAGCGGTTGTTCGAAGAGGGCACCGCCAACACGACGCTGAAGCTCACCGACACCAAGCAGGTCGGCTCCGACGGGGTCACGATTCTGACCTACACGCCCGCCTGATCGGTGACGATTAAGTAGGTGCGTCCTCTCCTCCGGCGAGTGAATGTCTTTTCGCCGGATGGCGTCGCTGGAGGAGAGGACAGCGGGGAAGCGCTCGCGCCGGGGCGTGTGGATGCGGCGCCCTGGCAGTCGCGGCCCGGGCGGTTGAGCGCGATACTCATCGGGCGATGTCGGAGGAGAACGTGGAAAGCGTGCGCCGGATCACCGACGCCCAGAACCGCCGGGACAGGGCGGCCTGGCTCATTAGGGTCCACCCCGACGCGGTGATGATTCCCGCACGCGAGTGGCCGGAGAACGCTCCCGTTCGCGGTGCCGAGGCCATCTGGGATTTCTATGACGAGGTAGGCGGAACCTGGGAGGACGGCGCGTTTGAATTGGCTGAGATCATCGACTCGGGAGCCGACACGGTCGTGGTGAACACACGTCGCGAGGCGCGCGGTAAGGCGAGCGGCGTGGGTGTGAATTTCAGCTACTGGGTGGTGACCACCCACCGCCACGGGAAAACCGTTCGCATCGAGTGGTTCTCGAATCGAGCCGAGGCCCTCGACGCGGCTGGGCTGTCGGAGTAGTTGCCAACCAGGCAACTATGCAATGGAGCTAGTCGGACTCGAACCGACGACCTCCTGGGTGCGATCCAGGCGCTCTTCCAACTGAGCTATAGCCCCGAGGGGAGCGAAGGATACGCTGCGTGAAGTGAGCTTTGGCCGCCGCCTGACCCTGTTCTTCCTGTTGATCGTCGTCTTGCCGATGGTCGTCGTCGCCGGGCTCTTGTTCGAGGTGACCCGCGAGTCGCGCACGGGCAAGGCCGACGCCCGCCTCGCGGCGAGCATGGACACCGCAGTGCGCCTCGCCAACGAGGCCGGGGCCCAGGCCCAGCCTCTGGCGCGGCGCCTGGCCGGGGATCGCGGGCTCGCCGATGGGCTGCGCTCGGGCGACCCGAAGGCGCTGAACCGCTCTGCTCACCGGCTCGCCGCGCAGCCGGGCGTGACCGCAGTCGAGATCCTCGGCCCCGACGGACGCTTGCTCGCCCGCGCCGGTGCCCCCGACGCAATCGAGTTCGCCCAGATAACCCTCAAGGACGGGCAGACGACGCTCGGCAGCCTGCGGGTCTCGACCGTCACCGCCGCCGCCTACACGAGCCGTGTGCAGGCGCTCACGGGGCGGGACTCGATCGTCGCCGGTGCCGGCCAGGTCCTCGGCGGCACCGTGCAGGTGAGCTCCGACGCGCTGCCGGGAATCGGCACCACCAAGCAGATCAACGTCGCGGGCAGCGACGCCCGCGCCAGGTCGGTCGATCTGGGCGACGACGATGTGCTGACGATGTTCGGGCCGACCCCATCCGGGGGGTTGCCTGCAATCAACGTCGGCGTGGCGCTGCTGTTGCTGGCGCTGTTCGGCGCTGCCGTCGCCTTCACGGTCTTCCTCGCCCGGACTCTCCAGCAGTTGCACGGGATGGTCTCCCAGCAGGCCGTGACAGACGAGCTCACAGGGCTCTCGAACCAGCGGCGCTTCACCGAGCTGCTCGGGAAGGAGCTCGGGCGGGCAAAGCGGTTTGGACACAAACTCTCGCTGCTGATGCTCGACCTCGACGACTTCAAGGCGATCAACGACACCTATGGGCACCTCCAGGGCGACGACGTCCTGCGCGCCGTCGGCAAGGCGGTGTCCGAGGAGTCGCGCGAGGTCGACGAGCCGGCCCGCTACGGCGGCGAGGAGTTCGTCGTGGCGCTGCCCGAGACCGACATCGACGGTGCAGTCGAGTTCGCCGAGAGGGTCCGCCTCAGCATTGGATCCCTCGAGGTGAGGCTGCGCGGCGGCAGCGGCTCGACGTCGGTCAGCGCCAGCATCGGCGTCGCGGGACTGGACGACACGATCGAGGACCCCGAGGCTCTGATCGCCGCCGCCGACGAGGCCCTCTACGAGGCCAAGGCGGCGGGCAAGAACCGGACCCGGGTCGCGGGCAGGAAGCGCCTGACCAGGCGACGCAAGCGGGCGGCCAAGCCCAAGCCCAGGTAGGGACGGCGCCCGCGGCGGCGAACATGCATGACGGCGCCCAAATGGGCCGCTAGACCGCCTACTCTTACCGCCCAGGAGGGCCGCGAGGCAGTTACCGCTATGAGTGAACTCGACGACGCAATCCGCGAGCATCTCGAGCTCAAACGCCGCCACGGCGCGCGTGACGCTGAGCTGAAGGAGCTCGAAGACGAGGCCTTCGGCACAGGCGAGCGACCGCTGGACCCGTTCAAGGCCGCCGCTGAGGCGCAGCTAAAGGGCGGCGAGGAGGGTGAGGGGCCCGCGGCCGCGTCCGAGACGGCCACCGAAGCGCCGCCGGACTTCCCGGACGCGGAGGCCGAGGCAGAGACTTCGATCGCTGAACCCACCCTCGACCCACTGCCAGCTGATGTTTCCGCGCCCGATGCTCCCGCGGCGGAGGCGCCAGTGACCGAAGAGCCCGCCGCCGAAGAGCCCGCCGCCGAAGAGCCCTCGGCCGGAGAGCCCTCGGCCCCGATGCCGCCCTCGCCGGACACGCCGATCCCGCCGCCCCCCCCGCAGCCCGATCGCGCCGGCGAGATCGTCCACCAGCCGACGGAAGAGCACCCGCCGCCCGAGCCGCCTTCGGAGGAGTTCGCCGATGCCGCCGAAGAGTTCGAGGAGGAGTTCGGCTCTGCGCCCTCCGCCCCCAAACCGGCAGCGGAGCCCGAAGCGGAGGAGCCCGAAGCCGGGGGCGGATCGATGCTCTACGACTTTGAGGCCGACGCCGCGCCGTCGCCTCCCCCGGCGGCTCCCGCCGAGCCCGAGACACCGGAAGAGCAACGGCCGCCGCTCGAGCCGCCGCCGGCCGAGATCGACGACGACTTCGAGGAGCGCCCGCCCCTCCCCGATCCATCGGATGCCGATGACCCCTTCTCGGATCTCGGCCCAGGCGAATCGCGGCAGGGCGACGGCGAGTTGCCGTTCGAGGACGACGAGCTTCCCGCCGAGGAGGCGCTCTCACACGACGCCGACTTCGAGGCCGAGGAGGGTCCGGGGGCTGTGACCGCCGACACCAGTGAGCGCGAGGCGCTCGACCCGACCGAGCAGTACACGTTGCCCGCCGAGGAGCCGGCCCCGCAGTTCGAGGACGACGAGGCCGAGGAAGAGGCCCCGCCGGCCACGGGCGAGGAGCCCGAGGACGACGACGAGGAGGAGAGCGTTCTCGAAGAGAAGCCCGACTTCCTCGAGGAGACGCCCGAGGGCGAAGACGACCTTTGGTTCGAGAAGAAGCCCCCCAAGGACTTCGACTTCGAAGACGAGTAGCTCAGGGACGTCGGCTAGACGTAGCCACGGATGCGGGCGGCTTCGACGACCCGCTCGATGCCGACCAGATAGGCCGCGTGGCGCAGGGAGAGCTTCTCTTCCTTTGCCCGCCCCGAGACCTCTCGATAGGAGCGCCGCATGACCGTCCCGAGCTTGTCGTTGACCTCGCGCTCGGTCCAGCGGAAGTGCTGGAGGTTCTGGACCCACTCGAAGTAGGAGCAGACGACGCCGCCCGCGTTCGCCATCACGTCTGGAATGACGTGGACGCCCTTCTCATCAAGAATTGCGTCGGCAGCCGGAGTGGTGGGGCTGTTCGCCCCCTCGATCAGCATCCTGCAGTTGATCGCTCCGGCGTTGCCCTCGTGGATCGTGCCGCCGAGCGCCGCCGGGATCAGCACGTCGCACTCGATCGCGAACAGGTCGTCGGCGGGGATCTCCTCGGCGCCCTCGAACTCGGTGATCGTGCCGCCGGCCTTGAGGAAATCGGAGAGTTTCTCGGCGTCGATGCCCGCGTCGCTGCGGATCGCGCCGTTCACGTCTGAGACGCCGACCAACTTGCAGCCGAGCTGTTGCATGATCCGCGCCGCCCATGAGCCGACGTTGCCGAAACCTTGGACGACGAAGGTGGTTTCGGCGGGGCTGAGCCCGATCTGGGGGGCGGCCTCACGGAACATGAAGACGCAGCCGCGGCCGGTCGCCGCCTCGCGGCCGTAGGAGCCCTCGAGCTCGATCGGCTTGCCGGTGCAGATCGCCGGAGTGTGGCCGTGGAGCTTGCCGTACTCGTCCATCATCCAGGCCATCGTCTGGGCGTTGGTGTTGACGTCGGGGGCCGGGATGTCGCGGGTCGGGCCGAGCACCTTCTCGATCTTGTCCATGAACGAGCGGGTTATCGCCTGCAGCTCGGATTGCTCGAGATCGGCCGCCGGGCAGTTGACGCCGCCCTTTGCGCCGCCGAAGGGCACCCCGGCGACGGCGGTCTTCCAGGTCATCAGCGAGGCGAGCGCCCGCACCTCGTCGATGTCGACCTCGGGGTGGAAGCGGACGCCGCCCTTGTAGGGGCCGCGGGCACCGTTGTGCTGGATCCGGTACCCGGAGAAGACGTGGGTCTTGCCGTCGGTCAGTTTGACCGGAATCTGCACGGTCACCTCGCGATACGGGCTCCAGAAGACCGTGCGCAGGTCCTCGGGCAGCCCCATGCGCTCCACCGCCGCGTCGAAGTAGTGGCGGACGATGTCGAGGTTCGAGACCTCGGCCACCTGGCCCGGCTTCGCCCCGCCGCCCGCCTCGGCTTCGGTCTTCGCCTTCTCTACGGCCTCGGGCGACTGGTCTGTTTCCCGCTTGGTCTTCGTCGCCATTCCCTCTCCTACCTCGGATTCCGCAAGTCGGTTGGCATCCTCCCATACTGCGGACGACCCCGCCCCGGCTCCTACAATTGGCCTGTCAAGGGGCCATAGCTCAGTTGGAAGAGCGTTCGGTTTGCATCCGAAAGGTCGTGGGTTCGAGTCCCACTGGCTCCACTCCCTGGTCAGCCGCTGGCAGGCTGAGCCGCGATCACGTCGAAGCCCTTCGCCGCGAAGTCCTTCTCGAGCACGCCGAGCTGGTCGCTGTAGCGCTTGGCGGCGTCCTTGAAGGCGCTGAGGTCGCCGCGCCCGGCGAGGAGGTCCTGGAGGGCCTGGCTTGTGTCCTGCGCCAGATGCTGGCTGGCGACGACGAGTTCATGGTGGAGGTCGCCGATGTCGTCCGGGGGGACGATCGTCGCCAGCACGTCGGCCGCGTCGGCATAGGCTCGCTCGAGAATCTGGGCGCGCGCGGCGAAGGCCTGGGCCGAGCCGATCTGCGGCGCGGCGACCGCGATCCTGCCGGTCTCGAGGATCACCGGGCCGAGGGCCCCCGCGACCTGCGCCTGATAGGCGCCCTTCTCGGTCAGGTTGGGAGCGTCCTTGTCCTTCCCTCCGCAGGCCGAGAGGACGAGCGGTAGGCAGAGCAGCAAAGCCGCGAGTCGGCGCATCCCTACTTCCCCTGCCCGCCGCCGGCGGGCGATTCGTCGATGCCGCGCTGGAAGAGCGCCATCACGGCCTGGACTTTGGGGATCAGCGCGGGGTCGTTTGCGGTCTGGCCCTCCAGGTGGGCCTGGCCGTAGGCGAGGATCTGCTCCTCTGCCTGCTCGCAAGCCGGCGTGACGAGATCGGGACAGTTCGCTTGTAGCTGTGTGAAGTCGTCTTTGAGCTTGGTCGCGACCGCGTCGGGCGAGGAATGACCGCTGGAATCGCCCAGCGCCACGCCGACGCCGAGCCCGGCGACTGCCAGCGCGATTGCCGTTACCAGCGTTGCCCTCCGTAGCCGCATCCTGGCGCGACTCTAGTAAATGCCCTACGTCAGCTCGAAGCTGGCGGTCGCGCGCCGGCGATCAGGCGGCGAACCGCGCCGCGGACCTGGCCCGCAGCTTGGCCGCCTCGACCTCGCGGTTCTTCGCCGGGGCCTTGGTGACGAGCCCGTCGAGCAACCGCTCGGTCGCCGCCGTGACCTCGTCGACGGCGGCCTCGAAGACCTCGGTGTTGGCCTTCGACGGCTTGGTCGAGCCGCTGATCTTGCGGACGTATTGGAGAGCAGCGTCGCGGGCCTCTTCGGTGGACGCGGGCGGCTCGAAATTGTGGAGTGTTCGAATGTTTCTGCACATGCGCCAAGCCTAGCGACCCGCAAATGCCCGTCCAAGCAGCATCGGCACCTCCGTCAGCGGATCGGGGCTGTGGAGGAGGACGACGCCGAGCTCGCGCCCGCCCAGGGTCGCGGTGACGACGTAGCAGCGGCCGGCCGGGTCCGTGTAGCCGGTCTTCAGCCCGGTGACCCGCGAGCCTGGGATCTGGCGCAGGCCACGCTGGACGAAGAAGTCGTTGTTGGCGAGCTCGAGCTTGCCGCCCTTGATCGGGAACGGGAATTTCGCCTTGCGCAAGTCGGCCACCTGGCGAATCCACGGGTTCTCGAGATCCGCGCGGGCGAGCTTGGCGACGTCGCGAGCGCACGAGTAGTTGCCTTTGTCCTGAAGGCCGTGCGGGGTCGAGTAGTGGGTGCAGCCGAGGCCCATCGCCCGGGCGCGCCGGTTCATCCTCTGGACGAACGCCGCCTCGGTGCCGGAGTCGTCCTCGGCGAGCGCCTCGGCGGCGTCGTTGCCCGAGACCAGCAGCATGCCGACGAACACCGGCTCCAGCGGCACCCGCTTGTCCGCCGGCAGCACCCCGATCGCCGAGCCCGGCGTATGGGCCGCCTTCGGGCTGATCATCAACGTCTCGGCCGGCTGGTGGCGGTCGGCGATGATCAGCGCGGTCATCATCTTCGTCAGGCTCGCGATCGGCATCCGCTGCGCGGAGTTCAGCTGCCAGAGCGTCTCGCCGGTGGCGACGTCGAAGACGAGCGCCGCGCGCGGTGCGATCGCGTCGTAGCTGTGCGTCGCGCGCGCCGCGCTGCGGCTTGCGACGCGGTTCACCCGGCGATCCTTGGCCGCGAGCTTCTGCGCCAGCGCCGCCTGCTCGACCGCCGCCTGGTGCTCGACCCGATCGACGCTGACGATCGCGGCTCGCGCGGATCCGGGGACGAGGGTGAGCAGCACGACGCCGACGGCAATCGCGCACCTGGTCATCGCGGCGGCGGGTTTCTGATCGCGCCGATCAGCCCCGCCGCGATCATGCCGATGATCACGAACGACACAACGGTGAAGATGTCGGGCCCGGTGTCGACGGCGGCCGAGATCGTCAGGCCCCCAAACAGCACGCAGAAGATCAGGCCCCCGGCCAGGATCGCGGTGCGCAGATCGGGGTCCATCGAGGCTAGGTCTCGGCTCGGAGCGCCGCCAAACGCTCGTCGGAGATGAATCGCTTCGCCACCAGCATCACCAGGATCCCGAAGATGAAGCCGCCGACGTGCGCGAAGTAGGCGACGCCGCCGCTGCCGGCGACCGGTGCCGCGGCCTGGCCGAGCGCTGGGATGAACTGGAGCACGAACCAGATCCCGAGCATCACCATCGCCGGTATCTCGACCAGCGTCACGAAGAAGACGATGAAGACCAGGGTCAGCACCTTGGCCCGCGGGTGTAACAGCGCGTAGGCGCCGAGCACCGCCGCAATCGCGCCGCTGGCGCCGATCGTCGGCAACGTAGAGCCCGGATCGATCAGGGCCTGCGAATAGAGCGCGACGAGGCCGCCGACGAGGTAGAAGGCGAGGTACTTGAGCCGGCCCATCATGTCCTCGATGTTGTTGCCGAAGACCCAGAGGAAGAGCATGTTGAAGGCGATGTGGAGGATGCCGCCGTGCATGAACATCGAGGTGAAGGCGGTCTCCCACCAAGGCGGTTCGTCGAGCTGGACCAGCGGAAACGCCTGCGGATCGCTCGCCGCCAGCTCCTGGGCGTGCCGGTAGTCGGCGGTTCCCTCGCAGACGACGCTCGCCTCGGCGCCGCTGCTCGACTGGGTGACGCCCGCGGCGCAGTCCTTGCCGGGGTGCGCGAGCCGGTAGGGGATCGCCCCGTACTCGATCGAGTTCTCGTCGCGCGGGCTGAGCCCGAGCGTCTTCAGGCCCGGGTCCTTCTGCGAATCGACGTTGCCCGAGAAGCTCAGCTGCCAGAAGAAGACGGCGACGTTGATCGCGATCAGCGCCACGGTGACGACGGCGAACCGCGTCGTCGGGATGTTGTCCTTGAGCGGGATCACGCGACGCCGCGAACCCTATCCGCGGCGGCGGCCCGCGCTCAGGCCGTGACTGCGTCGGGCATCTGCTGGTCCGCGTGGTAGGAGCTGCGAACCAGCGGTCCCGCGGCGACCGACTCGAAGCCGATCTCGTAGGCGGCCTTCTCGAGCTCCGCGAACTCGTCGGGGTGCCAGTAGCGGGTGACGGGCAGGTGGTTCTCGGTCGGGCGCAGGTACTGGCCCACGGTGAGGATCTGGACGCCGTGCTCGCGGAGGATGCCGAAGGCCTCGACCATCTCGTCGAACTCCTCACCGAGCCCGACCATCAGGCCTGACTTGGTCAGCACCTCTGAGCCGCCCATCTCCTTGGCCATCTTCAGCACCCGCGCCGAGCGCATGAATTGCGAGCCGCGCCGCGCCACCGGGTAGAGCCGGGGCACGGTCTCGACGTTGTGGTTGAAGACGTCGGGCTTCTCCGCGATCACCTTGGCGAGCGGCATCTCCTGGCCGCGGAAGTCGGGCGTCAGCACCTCGACCTTGCAGCCCGGGGCGAGCTTGCGGATCGAGCGGATGACGCCGACGAAGGCGCCGGCACCGTAGTCGGGAAGATCGTCGCGGTCGACCGAGGTGATCACCGCGTGCTTGAGCCCCATCCGCTTGACCGAGTTGGCGACCCGTAGCGGCTCGAGTGGGTCGTTCCAGGTCGGCTTACCGGTCTGGACGTTGCAGAAGCCGCACCGTCTCGTACACACATCGCCCAAAATCATGAAAGTCGCCGTGCCGCGCTCCCAGCACTCGCCGACGTTGGGGCAGTTGGCCTCCTCGCAGACCGTGTTCAGGTTCTGGTCGGCCATCTCCTTCTTAAGCCGCCGGTAGGTCGGCCCCCCGGGCGCCGGCACCTTCAGCCACGGCGGTTTGCGCTGGCCGCGGAAGGGAACGACGCCGTCGCCGTCGACGGCGGTGCCGCCGGGCTTGGCGCGTGAGCGGGTGACGTGCAGGCGCTCGGTCATATGTCTCCAAGCCTAGCGCCGCGAAACCATCGGCATCTAGCGGCGCCGCCGCGCCGCTAGGCGGCGGGTACCGAGCCGGCGGCGATGGGCTCGATGCCCGCGCGCTCGGCCAGCTCGACGGGTGAGATTTCGACCGGGGCCCGTTCGAAGGCCTCGCCGTAGGCGGAGGCGACAGCGGTCATCGCGGCGCCGAGGTCCTGCTCGGCGCCGAGCTCGCGGCAGACCGAGGTCATCCGCACTCCCTCGATGCCGCAGGGGACGATCCACTCGAACGGCTGCAGATCGTTGTTGACGTTGATCGCCAGGCCGTGGGTGGTGATCCCGCGGTTGACATGTATCCCGATCGACCCAATCTTCTTAGGCTGATCCGGTCCACCCGGCTCGAGCCCCACCCCCGCCGCCCCCGGACGCGAAGCGGAGGAGGAGGCGGCTGATGGAGCGGCGGCTGATGGCGGGTCCCCGAGGGTCCAGACACCGGTCAGATCTTTTATGCACTGCGCCTCGACCCCCATTGCCGCAAGGGCCTCGATCATCGTCTGCTCGATGCCGCGCACGAAGCGGTGGACGTCGTCTCCATACGCCTTGAGATCGGCGATCGGATAGCCGACCAGCTGCCCGGGCCCGTGGTACGTGACTCGCCCGCCGCGGTTGGTCTCCGAGACCTCGATGCCCTGCATCCGGTACCAGTCCTCGCCCATCGCCAGCTCGGAGGGATCGGTGCGGCGGCCCTTGGTGTAAACGGGCGGGTGCTCGAGCAGCAGGAGGACGTCGGGGATATCGCCGGCATGGCGCGCCGCCTCGAGCCGCTTCTGGACCCCGACCGCGTCGGCGTAGGGCACCTGCCCGGGGCGGACTATCCAGACTTCGTCCATGCTCAAAGTGTCTCAGGCTCGGCGCCCCCGGAGACGTGGCCCGGGGTGCCTGGAGGCCAGAACGGCCACTCCTCGAAGTGAACGCAGCGCCCGTACGCGTCGAGGCGGATGATCCAGAGGTCGCGGTACTCCTGCTGGTGGGGATCCTCGTAATGGACCGCGACGCGGGCGACGCCGGTATCGGCCTCGACCGCGACGATCTCCGAGTGCATGGTGAAGATCTCCTTGTGGCTCGAGCGCTCGGCGGCCCACATCTCCTTGATCGCCGGCCGCCCCAAATGTGGCTTCTCGTAAGGGGACGTCGAGTACGAGGCCTCGCTCGCGAACAGCTCGTCGAGCATCTCGGTGCCCTCGCTCCGCCACGCCTTTTCGTAATCGGCGATCCATTCGGAGATCTGACGCCGGTTGACCTTTGCGACCGAGCGCTCGGCCCGCTTGCGCACCGCCTCGATGATTCGCTTGACGACGGCGACGTGGCCGCGGCTGCCGATAACCAGCCGGCGGTAGACGCGGCCCTTGCGCCCCGGGAACTCGGCCCGGGTCTCGGCGTGAAGCCGCGAGCGCCCGGCGCCGAGGTCGTCGATGGTGAAGACCAGGGCATAGCGCGAGTAGCGATGCTGGCCGAGCAGCGCCAGCACCGCCGGCCGCACCGAGCGCGAGACGACAAAGCCGGGCAGGGTCGACCCGGTCATGCTCGGCTCACCCTTCGCCTCGGTGTGCGCGGCTCCCAGGACGGGCGCCCCGATCCGGGACCGGCGATTGTCGAAGACCCGGGGCAGGATCGCGACCAGCGCTTCCCAGACTCGGGTTGGGTCAGCGGCGATCTCGACCGCGTGCTCGTCGATCGGCGGCAGCCGGTCTATCGCGATCTGGATCGTCTCCTCGGCTGTGGGGTGTTGCACGGCTAGAGCGCGAGACCGAGCGGTTCCTCGAGCAGCGCGCGGATGCGTCCGAGGAACTCGGCGCCGTCGGCGCCGTAGAGGATGCGGTGATCGCAGGCGAGATTGACGTTCATCAGGCGCGCGGTCGTGATTTCGCCGTCGCGGACGACGGGCTTCTCGACGATCGCGCCGACGGCGAGGATCCCGGCCTGGGGCTGGTTGATCACCGCGGCGAAGTTAGAGATCCCGAACATCCCCAGGTTCGAGACGGTGAAGGTCCCGCCCGAGAGCTCCGGCGGGGTCACCGTCGCATCCCTGACCCGTTGGGCGAGCGCGCGCGACTCGGCGGCGATCTCGCGCAGCCCCTTGCGGTCGGCGTCGAAGACCGTCGGCACGACGAGCGCGTCCTGGGCGGCGACAGCGACGCCGACGTTGACGCGCGAGTAGAGCTCGAACTTGCCGTCGCGATAGGCGCCGTTGGCGCGCGGGAACTCGCGCAGAGCCAGCGCCGCGGCCTTGATCACCATGTCGTTGAACGAGGGCACGACCTCGCCTTCCTTCGCCGATGCCTTGATTCGCGATCGCGCCTCGAAGCAGCGGGACATATCGATCTCCGACTCGAGATAGAAGTGCGGCGCCGTCGCCTTCGACTCCGACATGCGGCGGGCGACGATCTGCTGCAGCTTGGTCAGCTCCTGGACCGTGGTCTGGCCCTTGGCGGTCTCGGGCTTCTCCTGTGCGCCCGGAGTGGGCGCCGCGGGGGCGGCGGCGGCTGCAGGGGCCGGGGCGGGGCCCGCGCTGCCCGCACCCGTCCCGGCCTTCTCGACGTCGGCCTTGACGATCCGCCCACCCGGGCCCGAGCCGCTCAGCGACGCGAGGTCGAGGCCGCGCTCCTCGGCGATCCGGCGCGCGATCGGCGACGCCTTGATCC
>JAWVFN010000013.1:0-24388 GCA_033855935.1 Solirubrobacterales bacterium
AGATCGGGACAGCGCGCCAGCGCCTCGCCGAGACGCATCCCGGCGCGGACCCCGTGCGCCTCGGCGGGACCTGAGGCTTCGCCGACCAGCGCCGCCCCGCCCGGCTCGGGAGCCAGCGCCACCGCCCGGCGCAGGAGCTCGCGGCGAGCCCCGAGCGCGCTGCTCAGCTCAAAACGGGGGATCAGGGCGCTGATGACCACTATCGAACGTATGTTCGTATATGGCGCGGCAAAGGTCAAGGGGAATGCACCGGACTGAGAAGATCCGCCGGCGATGAAGCGACCCGGAATCCCGATCTCGATCGCCGCGGTGCTCGCAGCGCTGGCGGTCCTCGCCGGCTGCGGCGACTCTGGCTCGAGCATGACGCTGAGCACCGCCACGATCCCGGGCGGCGCCGATACCGGGGACGTCAAGGTGATCGGCGCCTGGGTCGATGCCCTGCGCGCCGGCGACGTCGACCAGGCCGCCTCCTACTTCGCGCTGCCGAGCATCGTCCAGAACGGCACTCCGCCGATCCGGCTCAAGACCCGCGACGACGTTGTCTCCTTCAACAGCTCGCTGCCCTGCGGCGCCAAGCTCGTCTCGGCGAGCAGCGAGGGACAGGTGACGACCGCGACCTTCGAGCTCACCGAACGGCCCGGCGGTCACTGCGGGGCCGGCGTCGGGCAGGCCGCGAGCACCGCCTTCGTGATCCAGGACGGGCTGATCGTCCACTGGGCGCGGGTCGCCAACGGCGCGGCGCCCGCTCAGGGCGGTTCCTCCGGGCAGCTCTCCTAGATGGAGCGCTGCAGCTGGTGCGGGGAGGAGGTCGAGGCCGACGACGGCTTCAGGGCCTACCTACCCGCGGGCGGGCGAAGGGCGGTCTTCTGCCGGCTCGAGCACCTCATCCCCTGGGAGATCCAGGGCCCGGCCTGGGAAGCCTCGGCCGAACCCGCCGCCCTCGGACGCGAAACGGAGGAGCCGGCGGTGTGTGCACTGTGCGACGCCGAGCTGACCAATACCCAGGTTCTTCTCATCCGCCACCGCGGCGAGCACCGGATCGCCGACGGCTTCTGCTCGGCCGATCACATGGCCGCCTGGGCCAAGGCCGGGGGCCGCTGGCAGTGACATCACCGCATCAGCGGCGTAAAGCGCCCAAATTGCGGGCTGCTCAACATTTGTTGCTTGCCTCGCCCCTGGGCCGGTGCTAGGTTGGTCGCAACGGATTGACCGCAAGGTTGATTCCAGGAAGGGCCCGGGCAACCGGGCCCTTCCGCTTTCTCCAGTACGGGCAACGCGACGCGCGCCTCCGGCATCGCGGCGTATAGTCGCGGCGGACGTCGCAATCGACCGGAGGAGAGCGAATGTCGACCACGGAGCAGAGCAGCAAGACGAGCACCGACGACACCGCTGCGATCGAGGAGCTGCACGAGATAGTCGCCCGCCAGCGCGCTGCGTTCCTCGCCGACCCGTTCCCGTCGCTCGAGGAGCGCCAGGCGCTGCTCGTGGCGCTCGCGGGCATGGTCATGACCCATCGCAGCGAGATCGAGGAGGCAATGAGCGCCGACTTCGCCGTGCACCCGACGCTCGCCACCGACCTGATCGAGATCCTCGGCGTGGCCGGCCGTGCTGCGTACGCCGCGGAACACCTCGAGCAGTGGATGGCCCCCGAAGAGCGGCGCTCGGACCCCGCGCTCTACGGCACGGGCCGCGCCTTCGTGCTGCCTCAGCCCAAGGGCGTGGTCGGCAACATCAGCCCCTGGAACTTCCCCTTCGACCTCTCCGTCGGCCCGCTGGTCGAGATGCTCGCCGCCGGCAACCGGGTCGTGCTGAAGCCCTCGGAGCACACGCCGGCGTGCTCGCAGGTGCTGCGCGACATGGTCCGCGCGACGTTCGACAACGACCGCGTCGACGTCGCGGTCGGCGGCCTCGATCTGGCAAAGGCCTTCACCAACGTGCGCTGGGACCACTTGCTCTACACCGGCAGCCCGTCGATCGGGCGTGAGATCGCCAAGGCGGCCGCCGAGCAGCTTGTGCCCGTGACCCTGGAGCTGGGCGGCAAGTGCCCGGCGATCCTCGCCGACGACTCGATCGATGCCGAGTCGGTGAAGCAGATCCTCGGCACCAAGGCGCTCAAGAACGGGCAGATGTGCATCTCGGTTGACTACTGCCTCGTGCCGCGGGAGCGAATGGACGACTTCGCCGACCTCGCCGCCGAGCACATGCGCGAGAACATGCCCGAGTTCCACTCCTCGGAGAGCAATACCGGAATCATCACCGACCGCCACCTCAGCCGGATCGAGAACCTGATCGAGGAGGCCAAGGAGCGCGGCTGCGACGTGCGCGCGCTCGAGGAGACCGGCGAAAGCGACCCCGACCGGCGCCAGCTGCCGATGTCGATCGTCCTCGACCCGCCCGAGGACCTGGCCCTGATGCAGGAGGAGATCTTCGGCCCGATCCTCCCGGTCAAGGCCTACGACGAGCTCGACGAGGCGATCGCGTACGTGAACGCCGGCGAACGGCCCCTCGCTCTCTACGTCTTCTCGAAGGACGCGGAGGAGGCCGACGACCTGCTGCGGCGCACCACCTCGGGCGGGGCGTGCGTGAATGCAGCGGCCGTGCACGGCGCTCTGCCCTCGCTGCCGTTC
The DNA here is from genome assembly GCA_033855935.1 of Solirubrobacterales bacterium. GTDB lineage: Bacteria > Actinomycetota > Thermoleophilia > Solirubrobacterales > 70-9 > JAWVFN01. The sequence goes on from JAWVFN010000013.1 coordinate 2,628, forward strand.
GGTGGCATCGGCCAGAGCGGCTCCGGGCGCCATCACGGCGTCGAGGGCTTCCGGGAGTTCTCCAATCCGCGCGGGGTCTTCGTCCGCGGCGAAGGCGATCTGCTCGAAGCTTTCGCGCCCCCCTACGGCGCCACCGCCGAGGCCGTCGTCGGCGCGGCGTTCGAGCAGGCAGGACAGTGACCGGCGTCCTTCTATGCCGCCAATCTCGCTTCTGGAGCCAAATATCGCCCCAAATTGCAGGGTCTTGCCGGCGCCGCTCTTGACAGCGGCGAGCGGCCCGTAATAGGTTGCCCGCAACGGATTGATCGCAAGATTGATTCCAGGAAGAGCCCGGGCGACCGGGCTCTTCCGCTTTTCTGGGACGGACGGCTCTCGCCTGTTTGGTGGTTTACTCGCGGTGATGTCGGAGGAGAACATAAAGATCGTGCGGCGGGTCTACGAACTGTTCAACCAACGCGACGATGCAGCGTTCGAGGAGTTGATCGCTCCGGATGCAAAGTTCCGCTTCGTCGAGTGGGGCCCCTTCCCGAAGCGGACCTACGAAGGCCGGGAAGCCGCGATAGCCGGGGAGTATTGGCAAGACATCTTTTCCGCGTTTCCGGACTTCCACATGGAGCCGGAGGCCATAGTGAGCGGAGGCGATTACGTGGTCGCCACGATTCACAACACGGGGCGAGGCAGCGGCAGCGGCGTCGAAGTGGAAGCCCGCACGGGTGTGCTCGTTGAAATTCGCGACGCCAAGCTCGCGAGGCTCGAAGTGTTCGAGACCAGGGCCGAGGCGCTCGAAGCGGCGGGGCTGTCGCACTGATCTTCCTAAATTGCAGCGTCTTTGCGCCGGGGCCCTTGACATGGGTGAACGCCGCGCCATAGGTTGCCCGCAACGGATTGATCGCAAGATTGATTCCAGGAAGGGCCCGGGCAACCGGGTCCTTCCGCTTTCTAGAGGGGAAGCCGGCCCGGCTCGAGCACCTCGGGGTCGTGTCCGGGTAGCACGAGGGCACCGGCGTCGCGCATGGCGCGCAGGCGGTCGGCGGACGCGGCCTGAGCCTCGAAGTCGTCGGCGAAGATCGGGAACCGGTGGTCGTCCAAGCCAGACGCAAAGTGGCTCACATCGGCGCCGATAACCAGCCGCTCGCCGACGCGAACCGACTGGTGGCCGGGAGTGTGCCCGGGGGTCAGCATCAGCTCGATCGATCCATCGCCGAGCAGATCGTGGTCGCCGTCGATGAGGGTGACCTGCCCGTCGGCGAGCGCGTAGTCGACCGGCAGATAGAAATTCCTCTCGATCGCGGCGGCGTCTTGGCCCGCTTCCCATTCGCGGTGCTGGACGACGATCGGTACCGAGCGTGGCAGCGCAGCCAAGCCTCCCGCGTGGTCGAAGTGGAGGTGGGTCAGCACCACCTTGGTGACCGTCGCGAGGTCGACCTGCTCACCGATGCTCTGCTCGAGCTCGAGTCCGAATATGCCGACCGCCTCGGCGCCCTCGTAGTGGCGCGCAGAGTCGGCGGCCGCAGCAGGGTGGAGGCCGGTGTCGACGAGGATCCGCTCCCCTGCCGTCTCGATGACGTAGGCCGGGACGGGAAAGCGCGTCTTGCGGTCGAGGTCGTCGCCGCGGCGCCAGATGCCGGCCGGCGCCGTGACCCATCCGACGTTGAGCATCTCGACCTTCACCCAGTGAACCGTAGACACGGTGTTGCCGCGAATTGCGCCGCGTTCGACGCCTTTTGAGACACGGCCCCGGGCAAGGGGCCCTTCCGCTTCTCTGAGCTCTATTTGCCCGCGCTGGACTTCTGGCGCTGCCGCCTCTTCTTACTCGGAGCTTTGCCCTTGTTCGGCGGCTTGAACTCGGGCTTGGCCGGAGCCGCAGGCGTCTGGTTCGGGGTGGCGGCGAATTCGAGGACGAGGGAGGCGGTCTCCTGCGGCTTCTCGACGTTGGGGGAGTGGCCGGCGCCGTCGATGATCTGGATGCTGGCGCCGGGCACATCGCGGTATGCGTCGGCCGCTTTCTGCGCGTCGTAGAACTGGTCCTCGCTGCCGAAGATGACGAGCAGCGGAATCGGCGACGGCAGTGCCGCGAGGCGTTCGTTGAGCGGCTTGTCGTCCGTAAAGCTCTTCTCGTCCTTCGAGGACTTCTTGTAGGAGCTGTAGGTCATCGCGTGGAAATCCTCGACCGGCTGGTCGGGGTTCTCGAAGCCCTGGGCGAGGTTGAAGCCGGGGGCGAAGGCGACCTTGATCGCGTCGCGAATGGCGAAGTCGGGGGTGAGCCGGTACGCCGCCGGGCCGATCAGCGGCAAGTAGCCGAGCTTGGCGAGGAAGGGCTCGTCGCCGTAGCTCGAGTCCGGCGCCTGGTCGATGTCGACGAGCCGCGACACCAGGCCCGGGCTCTGCTCGGCGAGCGAGGTCGCGACGGTGAACCCGAGCGAGTGCCCGACGACGGTCGCGTGGGCGACGCCGAGCTGGGAGAGGACCGAGGCGACGGTCGAGGCCTGATTCTGCATCGAGTAACCCTCGGCCGGCTTTTCGGAGCCGCCGTGGCCGAGCAGGTCGACGCGGATCACGCGGTGGTCCTTCTCGAGCTCCGGCAGCATCCCGTCCCACCAGCGCAGATCGCAGGTGTAGCAATGGAGCAGCACGATCGGGGAGCCGGTGCGATTACCGGTGTCGGTGACCTGTAGCTGGCCGCCGAAGGCGTCGATGATCTGCCCGCCCTCGACTGTGGTCCCTGCGTCCTTGGTCTGGTTGGTGACGACGATCGAGTTGAGGATCAGCAGCACGAGAATGCCGGCGACGACTGCGATCAGGATCTTCCAACGGCGGCGCATAGCGGCCGTTACCCTAGCGACGCCTATGGAGAAGTTCGTAATCGAAGGCGGCGTGCCCCTGTCCGGGGAGATCGTCGCGGCCGGAAACAAGAACGCGGCTCTGCCGATCCTCGCCGCCTGCCTGCTCACCGAGGAAGAGCTGGTGATCAGCAACGTGCCCAAGATCCGCGACGTCGAAGCGATGCTCGTGCTGCTCGAGCGGCTCGGCGTCAAGGTCGAATGGCGCGGCGAGAACCAGGTCTCGCTTCAGGCCGACGCTGTCAACGGGACCGAGGTCGACGAGGAGGCCTCTAACCGGATCCGGGCATCGTTTCTGGCCGCCGGCCCACTGCTCGCCCGCTTCGGCGAAGCGAAGATGCCGCCTCCCGGCGGGGATACGATCGGCCGCCGTCGCCTCGACGCGCATCTCGACGCCTTCCGCGACCTCGGCGCCAAGATCGACGGCAAGAACTGGCTCGAGCTCACGGCTCCCTCCGGGGGCCTCAAGGCGACACGGATCTTCATGGACGAGCCCTCTGTGATGGGCACCGAGAACGCGCTGCTCGCCGCGGCACTGACGCCGGGCCCGACGACGATCCAGAACGCGGCCTCCGAGCCCCACGTCCAGGACCTCGCCCGCCTCCTCACCGCGATGGGGGCGACCGTCGACGGGATCGGCTCCAACGTGATGACCGTCCACGGCCGCGACAAGCTCGGCGGCGCCGAACACAAGGTCACCCCCGACCACATCGAGATCGCCAGCTTCATGGCCCTCGCCGCGGTCACCGGCGGCGACCTCCGCATCCGCGAGACCGCGCCCGCGGATCTGGAGATGATCCGGCGCCAGTTCCGGCGCCTCGGCCTCTCCTCGATGGTCGAGGGCAACGACGTGCTGGTCACGCCCGAGCAGAAGCTCGCAGTGCGCGACGACATGGGCGATGCGATCCCCAAGATCGACGACGGCCCCTGGCCCGCCTTCCCGGCCGACCTGACCTCGATCGCGCTGGCGCTCGCCACCCAGGCCGAGGGCACGATCCTGATCTTCGAGAAGATGTTCGAGAACCGGCTGTTCTTCGTCGACAAGCTCGTCGCGATGGGCGCTCGGATCACGCTGTGCGATCCCCACAGGGCGATCGTCAGCGGTCCGAGCCGGCTTCATGGGGAGCGCCTCGAGAGCCCCGACATCAGAGCCGGCATGGCGATGCTCATCGCCGCCCTCGCCGCCGAGGGCACCTCGGAGATCGGCAACGTGGTCCAGATCGACCGCGGTTACGAGCGCATCGACCTACGCTTGCGGGACCTGGGCGCGCATATCGAGCGTGTCGCCACGGACAAAGTCCCTGCCTAACAACTTCCGGCTGAGAGCCACTCCATGACCGACCTGCACCCGATCCCACCGGGAACGCGAGACATCCTGCCCGACGAGATGCGCGAGCTGCGCGCGCTCGAGAGCGCCCTCTGCCAGGTCTTCGAGGCGCGCGGCTACGGCCAGGTCGCGACGCCCGCGATCGAGTACGACGAGGTGCTCGCCCGCGGCGACAAACGGGCCTCCTCGGCCGCCTACCGCTTCTTCGACGAGCGCGGCGACCTGCTGGCGATGCGCACCGACATGACCATCCCGATCGCCCGCGTCGTCTCGACCCGCTACGCCGGCGCCGAGCCGCCGCTGCGTTTCTTCTATCTCGGCGCCGCGTATCGGACGGTCCGTCCCCAGCGCGCCCAGCTACGCGAGTTCATGCAGGCCGGGGTCGAGCTGATCGGCGCCGAGGCCCCGGACGGGACCGCCGAGGTGATCGAGGTGCTCTGCGAGGCGCTCGATGCGGCCGGGCTGGGCAGCGCAGTGATCGGGCTCGGCGACGCCGACCTCTACCGCCAGCTGCTGACCGAGCTCGACGTCGACGACGAGCGCCGGGCGCGGATCCTGGACCGGCTCGCGGCGCACGACCTGGTCGGGCTCGCGGTGGAGGTCGGCGAGCTCGAGCCGCTCGGCACAGGTCGCCGCGACACCCTGCTCAAGCTCCCAAATCTGCGGGGCGGGCGGGAGATCCTCGACCGGGCCAAGGAGATCGGAGGCGATGCCGTCGAGCGGGCGACCAGCCGCCTGCAAGCAACCTACGACGAGCTCGAGAAGCGTGGAGTCGCGGACCGGGTCCAGCTCGACCTCGGCCTGCTGCGCGACCTCGGCTACTACACCGGGGCGATCCTCGAGGTCTACGACCCGGCGCTGGGCCACATCCTCGGGGGCGGCGGCCGCTACGACAAGCTGCTCGGTCGCTACGGCCGCGATCTGCCCGCGGTCGGCTTCGCGCTTTACCTCGAGCGCCTGCACCTCGCCCAGGCCGAGGAGCAGCGAATCCACGAGGAGGAGAAGTGATGGTCAGCGGAGTCGAAGGCGCGACCCGGCGCAGCCTCGACGGCGCACTGAAGCTCGCGATTCCGCGCGGCGCTCTGTTCGAAGAGACCCTCGACGCGCTCGACGGCATCGGTGTCTCGACCAAGGAGCTGCGCTCTGATTCGCGCTCGCTGATCTTCGACGCCGGCGAGCTGACCATCGTCACGATGCGGCCTTCCGACGTGCCGACCTACGTCGAGGCCGGGGCGGCGGATCTCGGTATCACCGGCAAGGACGTGTTGCTCGAGCAGGGCGACCGCGACGTCTTCGAGCTGCTCGACCTCGGCTTCGGCGCGTGCCGCATGGTCCTCGCCGCGCGTCGCGGTGACGATCGGCTTGCAGAGGCCGAGCGCCGCTTCGGCACGGTCCGGATCGCCACCAAGTACCCGGGGATCACCGAGCGCTACTTCGAGGAGACCGGGCGCCGCGCCGAGGTGATCGAGGTCAAGGGGTCGGTCGAGCTGGCGCCGCTGGTATCGCTCGCCGACGGCATCGTCGACTTGGTCGCCACCGGGCGCACGCTCGAGGAGAACGACCTCGAGATCCGCGAGGAGATCGCCGCCTCGACCGCGCGCCTGGTCTCGAACAGGGTCTCGCACAAGCTGCGGGCTGAGGAGGTCGACCGCCTCGCCGAGCGTCTGCACGAGGCGAAGAGATGAAGATCGAGCGCCGCAGCTGGGACGGTTCCGACGCGCCGGCCCTCGCCGCCGAGCTCCGTGGCCTCGGCTCGCCCCTTTCCGAGGTCAGCCGCGACGTCGCTGAGATCGTCGCCGATGTCGAGGCTCGCGGCGACGTTGCCCTGCTCGAGATCGAGGCGCGCTTCGGCGATGCCCCGAAGGCGCTGTGCGTTCCGGCTGAGGACGTCGCCGGCGCGCCTGATCGCATCGACGGCGAACTGCTCGAAGCTCTGCAGCTCGCGGCTGACAACGTCCGCGCCGTCGCCGAAGCCCAGATTGGCGAAGGGCGCTCGGTTTCGCTGCCCCAGGGCCAGACGGTCGAGATCGATGAGGTTGCAGTCGGCGCCGCCGGGATCTACGCGCCCGGCGGCAAGGCCGCCTACCCGTCCTCGGTGCTGATGGGGTGCATCGCGGCGAACGCGGCCGGCGTCGAGCGCGTGGCGCTGGCGACTCCGGCCGGCGAGGGGGGAGCCGTTAGCGACACCGTCCTCGCAGCGGCTGCGATAGCAGGCGCCGACGAGGTCTACGCAGTCGGCGGCGCCCAGGCGATCGCCGCGCTGGCGCTCGGCACCGAGACGATCGCTTCCGTTGACGTGATCGCCGGTCCCGGTAACCGCTACGTCCAGGAGGCGAAGCGCCAACTCCTCGGGCGGGTCGGCATCGACGGTATCGCGGGGCCCTCCGAGCTGATGGTTATCGCGGGGGAGACGGCGAATCCCGACTGGACCGCACTCGACCTCTGCGCCCAGGCCGAACACGGCGATGACGGGCTGCTGGTCGCCGCCGCGGTCGAGTCCTCTTTCCTCGATCGGCTCCAGGAACGGCTGCAGGCGCTCGCCGCCGAGCGCCCGAGCGTCACCGATGCGCCCCTCGCGCTGATCGACGTCCCCGATACCGACGCCGGGGCCGCCCTCGCCGAGGCGATCGCCCCCGAGCACCTCGAGCTCGCGGTCGAGGACGCCGAGCTGCTCGCGCGCTCGATCCACACCGCCGGCTGCGTCTTCATCGGCGAGCGCGGCGCAACCGCCTTCGGCGACTACATCGCCGGTTCCAACCACGTGCTGCCCACGGGAGGCGCCGGCCGCTTCCAGGGGCCGCTCAGCCCTTCGAAGTTCCGTCGCCGAGTCTCGGTTGTCGAGATCCCGGCCGAAGCCGCCCGGGCGCTGGCCCCGGCGGGCGCTACGCTGGCGCGCGCCGAGGGCTTCCCCGTGCACGCCGAATCGATGGAAGCGCGAGCCGATGACCAGAACAGCTGAGATAAACCGCAAGACCGGTGAGACCGAGATCAGCCTCAAGCTGGGGCTCGACGGCGGCAGCTCGAGCAACTCCACGGGCGTCGGGTTTCTCGACCACATGCTCGACCTGCTCGCCCGGCACGGTCGCCTGGCGCTCGAAGTCGAGGCCAAGGGGGACCTCGAGACCGGCTCACACCACACCACCGAGGACGTCGGCATCGCTCTCGGGCAGGCGCTCGACAAGGCGCTCGGCGACCGCGCCGGGATCCGCCGCTTCGGCGCCGCCCTGATTCCCATGGACGAGTCGCTGGCGGAGTGCGCGATCGACGTCTCGGGGCGGCCTTTGTGCGTGTTCAAGGCCGACCTGCCGGTCGTCACCATCGCCGGTTTCGAGTCGGAGCTAACCGAGGAATTCTTCCGCGCTGTCTCGACCAACGCCAAGCTGACCGTGCACCTCTCGGTGCGCAGCGGCTCCAACGCCCACCACATGATCGAGGCTGCCTTCAAGGCCTTCGCTCGCGCCCTGCGCGTGGCGGTCGAGCTCGACCCCGGCGAGACCGGAGTCCCCTCGACGAAGGGGACCCTGACGGAATGAGGATCGCCATCCTGGATTACGGGATGGGCAACCTGCGCTCGGTCGAGAAGGCCCTCGAGCGGGTCGGCGCGGACGCGGAACGGACCGCCGATGCCGAACGTGCCCGCGGCGCCGACGGCCTGGTGCTGCCCGGCGTCGGCGCTTTTCCCAAGGCGATGGCCAGGGTGCGCGAGCTCGGCTTCGACGAGCTGGTCGGCAGCTCCGAGGTTCCGGTACTCGGCATCTGCCTCGGCATGCAGCTCCTGTTCGAGTCCTCGAGCGAAGGGGAGGGGGAGCGCGGCCTCGGGCTGCTGCCCGGAACGGTCGAGCCGCTCGATGCAAACGGCCTCAAGGTCCCCCACATCGGCTGGTCGCCGGTCCACTGGCAGAAGCAGGATTCGATCGCCGAGGGCCTCGGCGAGGATCCGCCCTTCTACTTCGTCCACTCGTTCGCGCCGATCCCGGCCGAGCGCGGCGACGTGCTCGGCACCGCTGCCTACGGTGAGGAGTTCGCCTGCGCGGTCTCGCGCGAGAACCTCTTCGGCTTCCAGTTCCACCCGGAGAAATCGAGCGGCGCCGGCCTCGGCCTGCTGAAGAACTTCGTCGAGCTCTGCGGCAAATGATCCTCTACCCGGCGATAGACATCCGCGACGGCAAGGCTGTGCGGCTGACCCAGGGCGACTACGACCGCGAGACCGCCTACGACGACGACCCCGTCGATGCGGCCCGGCGCTGGCAGGCGGGCGGTGCGCGCTGGCTCCACGTCGTCGACCTCGACGGCGCCCGCGCCGGCGAGCCGCGCAACCTCGACCAGGTGCGGCGCATCGTCGCGGCGATCGATTGCGAGGTTCAGCTCGGGGGCGGGTTGCGCGACTCGGGCAAGGTCGAGGAGGCGATCTCGGCCGGGGTCGAGCGCGTCGTCCTCGGGACCGCGGCGATCGACGATCCGGAGTTCGTCGCCGCCGTCGCCGAAGCGCACCCCGATCGCATCGTCGTCTCGGTCGACGCCCGCTCGGGCAAGGTGGCGCGCCAGGGCTGGACCGAGGCGACTGAGACCGGGCCCGGCGATCTGATCGCGCGCCTCGTCGACCGCGGCGTGCGGCGCTTCGTCTACACGCCGGTCGAGGCCGACGGCCTGATGGCGGGGCCGATCCTGGACGACATCGCCGGCGTCGCCGAGGCGGCTCTGGCCGGCCAAGCCACGCTGACCTACTCGGGCGGCATCGGCACCGTCGAGGACCTGCGCAAGCTCGCATCGCTCGACCTGGAGGCGCTGACCGGGGTGATCGTCGGCCGTGCCCTCTACGAGGGCCGCTTCACGGTCGCCGAGGGCCGGGCGGCGCTCGGGAACTGAGATGAAGGGGCGTTTCGAATGACCCTGCTCGCCGAGGATCTCGCCAAGCCGATGTGGCAGTGCATCCACTTCACCGATTCGGCGCCGCTGCACGAGTCGCTGTCGAGGCTCGGTGTGCAGGCGGCGAGCGTCGACGGCTCGAAGATCTCCTCCAAGGCGGACCTGATGAGCGCCCTCGCCGCCGCCTTCGAATTTCCCGGGCACTTCGGCGCCAACTGGGACGCCCTCGACGACAGCCTCCGCGACCTCTCCTGGCTCGAGACGGGCAACCACGAGCTGACGGTCGAGAACGCTCGAGCTCTGTGGCAGAGCCAGCCCGAGCTTGCCGGGGGTTTGGTCGAGTCGTGGCTCGGAGCCGCGCGGCGATGGGCCGACCTCGGCATCGGCTTCCATCTCGTCTTCGAGTGGTAGGTGACCTACAGTCGTCGGGCAGGGGAGACCCGACAAGGAGAGAGAGCTCTATGAACAGCGACTACCCGGTCCGGTTCGACGTCGATTACCCGGACCGCGACCTCAACAGGCTGACATCGGCCTTCCGCATCATCACGATCATTCCGATCGCGATCATCGCCGCGCTGATTGGGCATGCGGCGATCGGCGCTGGATCCGGGGCTCAGTACGTCGCGGCGGGCGGAATTCTCGTTCTACCGACCTTGCTGATGATTCTGTTCCGTCAGAAATACCCGCGCTGGTGGTTCGACTGGAACCTCGAGCTGAGCCGCTTTCTGGCTCGCGTCGGCGTCTACGGCGCCCTGATGAACGACGAGTACCCGGCGACGGATGAGCAGCAGACAGTGCATCTCGACATCGACTACCCCGACGTCGAGAACGACCTCAGCCAAGGCATGCCGCTGATCAAATGGTTCCTGGCGATCCCGCACTACATCGTCCTCGCGGTCCTCGGCTTCGTCGCTTTCTTCGCCCTGATCGGCGCCTGGTTCGCCGTCGTCTTCACCGGCCGCTACCCGAAGGGGATCTTCGACTTCCTCGTCGGCGTCCACCGCTGGGTGCTGCGGGTCGATGGCTACGCGTTCCTTCTCGTCACCGACAAATACCCGCCGTTCTCGTTGGAGCCCTAGTCCCGGCTGATACGGGCCACCACAGGGAGAGCCCTGGACCGCCGCCCCCGGACGCGAAGCGGAGGAGGCGGCGGTTAATGGCGAAGCGGGGCCGGCGTCTAACCTCGTGACATGGTTCTCAAGCGGGTGATCCCCTGCCTCGATGTCGACGCCGGCCGCGTTGTCAAGGGCACGAACTTCGTCGACATCCGCGACGCCGGCGATCCGGTCGAGCTCGCGGAGCGCTATGACGCCGAGGGCGCCGACGAGCTCGTATTCCTCGACATCACCGCCTCACACGAGAGGCGCGAGACGATCGTCGAGCTCGCCCGCCGCACCGCCGACAACGTCTTCATCCCGTTCACGATCGGCGGCGGTATCCGCTCGGTGCAGGACGCGCAGGCGGTGCTCGACGCCGGCGCCGACAAGGTCTCGGTCAACTCGGCGGCGCTCGAGCGCCCCGAGCTGATCTCGGAGCTCGCCGAGGTCTTCGGCAGCCAGAGCGTGGTAGTCGCCATCGATGCCAAGCGCGATGGCGACGTGTGGGGAGTGTTCGTCAACGGCGGCCGCACTCGCGTCGAGGAACGCGACGCGATCACCTGGGCCCTGGAGGCGGAGAAGCGAGGCGCAGGAGAGATCCTGCTGACGAGCATGGACCGCGACGGCACGACCGACGGCTACGACCTCGACCTGACCGCGGCGATCGCCGACGCGGTCGGTATCCCGGTGATCGCATCGGGCGGCGCCGGCGAGCTCGACCACCTGGTCGAGGGCATCCAGGACGGCCGCGCCGACGCGGTCCTCTGCGCCTCGATCTTCCACTACGGGACGCACTCGATCGCCGAGGCCAAGCAGCGCATGAGCGAGGCCGGGATCCCGGTCAGGGCTCCAAGTGAGCCCTGACCACTAGAAGATCGTCACCGGGACGCCCGGCCCGATGCGCGCGGACAGCCATCGGATGGCGCGAGTGCCGAGGCGAACGCAGCCATGAGAGACAGCGGTTCCGAGCCGGCCGCCGAGGTTGTTGCGTCCGTGGATGGCGATCTGACCGGGGCCGCCTTCGAATTCCTGCAGCACGTTGGAGCGCGCACTGGTCGCCAGAGCGAAAGGCCCACCCGGGTGACTGCCGGGCACGCGCACGCTCTCCTCGACGAAGTACTCGCCGTGGGGGGTAGGCGTCGAGGGTTTGCCGACGACCGCCCGGTAGCTCCGAACTCGGTTGCCGTCTCGATACGCGGCCACGCGCCGGGCGCCGACGTCAACGGTGAGGTGCCACGAGGTCGACGCCGCACGGGTCTCCCAGGCGCTGATCCAACCGGTTTGGGGAGACCCTTGGGCGATCGTACGGCCGGGCAGGCGAACCTGCAGCCAGCTGTCACCGGACGCCCCAGTTCCGTGGCGGAGTACCGGCAGGACGGTTTGCATGCGTGTGATCGGCCTGTGGCGGCGGACGGTCGCCACGCGGTTGGCATTCGCCCCCGGGGCGGACCAGACCGCGTGGGTCTCGAGCAGCACGACGGTTTCCTGCTCCGGCGGGATCACCTCGGCGGTCGCCGTCGCGGTCTGTGCCGCGGCGAAGAGCAGAAGGCAAAGCACCACCGCCAGCGAACGCTTCGCCGGGCCAAGGCGGTGATCGCGCCGATTGATTCGGTGGAGGGACCGGTGCATCGCCGTCCCTCCACCCGAACAGGCGCTCAACCGGTGAAACCGCCCGGCCCGCGGGGCCGTCGCGGCGGATTGGCCGCGGCGTTGTTGCACTCTCTAAACCGGAATCGCAGCGTTGCGGGGGCCGTGCCGTCGGTGAAGGTCACATGAGCCTTCACGTTATGGACTCCGGGACCGGCCGATATCGACACCGCAAACGGGGCCTTGGATTTCCGCGCGATCTTCTTGCCGTCGAGGGAGAAGACGACTTGCCGGATGAACAGACCGTTCACAACCGCCTTGAACCGTTTGTCAACGCAGTCGGGCGCACCCGGGATCGTGCCCGTGGGCGTGCCTGGGGTCGATACCGTATTGGACACCCATGGTGGGACGGTCGTCAGCGAGGCGGTGCCGTTCCCGGGGGGGACCGCGCCGGTGGTTGTGCAGTGCGGCGCTGTGACCGTGTCGTTGATCAGGGTCACGGCCCCGTTGCGCGCCAACAGCCGTCCGTTGACGACGACCCCGTTGTTGACGGAGATCGAGGTCAGGGCGAGCAGATTGCCGACGAAGGCAGTCGTCGTTCCCAGCGTCGCCGAGCTGCCGACTTTCCAATAGACATTGCACGGTTGTGCGCCGTTGATCAGGTTCACCCGGCTCGCCGAGGCTGTGGTCAAGGTCGAGCCCGCCTGGAAGATGAACACGGAGTTGGGGTTGCCTTGGGCATCCAAGGTCAGAGCCCCGGTCAGGTCGAGCGACGATGCGGAGTTGTAGACACCGCGAGTAAGCGTCAGTCCACCGAGGTTTCCGCCTGGGACAGCGGCCGGCGGCGTTCGCCCGGCGGCATCGTTGTAGGCGGTGGTCAGGTCCGACTGGGCCTGGATTGCGACCGCGTCCGCGGCATGGGTGGCTCCGTTGACGGTGCCAGGGGGAAAGCCCGAGATGGCCGTCCCGGGGCTGACGCCGAGATCGCCGTTGATCGTGCTCGGTCCGGTGTTGGTGACGGCGGAGCCCGCCAGCACCGCGAAGCTATCGGCGGTACCGAGGCCGACCGGCGGCTGGGCCGCCAGCGCTCCGGTGACGAGCACCGCGAGCGAAAGGACGAAGGCGATGGACAGGACGACAGGCGTTGATCCGCGGCGCCGTCCAGAGACAGTTCGTTGAGCTTGCATTGAAGTACCTCCTCGACCCTGCCGATGCCACCAGGGAAATGGCGCGACCGGTCCCGAATCGGCCTCAGGAGAAGCAGTCCGGAGGAGGTTGCCGCTGTCAGACTCGACGGTGCTCCACGCAGCCTGTTTCCACAAAAGCGGTTGTGGTCCCTGTGTAGCGAGATTAGTCGGTATACGGGCTCCCGCAAGGGTGTTTCCCCGCACCAGAACTCAGTAGTTCTCCGCTGTTTCTTAGTTCGTGTGCTTGTGGTCCTTGTGCTTGTGGGGCTGCTTCCTGTGGTGCTTGCTCTTCTTGTGCTGCTTGGTCTTGTCCTGGCGCTGCCCGCGCCGTTTCTCCTTCTTGGTCACCTGGGCGGTCGCCGGGCGGGGCTTGAGCGCCACCACACCGGCGTAGTCGGTGAGGTAGATGCGCCGCCCGTCCGAGACGACGGGGTTGTAGGCGCCGAAGCTGGAGCCGAAGACGCGCTTGCCGGTCTTGGTGCTGAACCCGGCGGTGGCGCGCTTACTGACGTTGGAGACATAGAAGATCTGGCCGACGACGCTGCCGGCGCCGATCACGCTGCCACCGGCGGGCCGCGTCCAGCGCTCCTTTCCGGTCTTCGCGTCGAGGGCGTAGACGGTGCTGTCGAGGCCGCCGAAGTAGACGCTGGGCGGCGTCGCCTTGGTGTCGGCGACCGCCGGCGCGGCATAGACCTCGCCACCGGTCGAATGCGTCCAGGCGATCTTGCCGGTGTCCTCGACGAAGCTGTACATGCGACTGTCTTTGCTGCCGATGTAGACACGGCCGAACGCGACCGCCGGAGTCGAATAGAAGCTGCCCTCGCGACCGAGGCTGAGGCCGAGGCTCGAGGACTGCCACTTCACCGAGCCGTCGTTGAGCCGTACCGCGGTGAGGTGGCCGCTGTAGTCGCCGGCGAAGACGAGGCCGCCGTCGACGGCGGCGCCGCCCTTGATCGCGCCGGGCAGATGGCGCTCCCAGATCGTCTTGCCGGTCTTTTCCGAGAGGGCGAAGAGGTCGCCGCTCTCGCAGCCGAAGATCACCATTCCGTTGATGACGACGGGCGAGGACTCCGAGCGGCCCGGGAGATCGCGCTGCCAGATCGTCTTGCCGGTGCGGTAGTCGAGCGCCATCGCCCGCTGCGGCGCGAGGTCGACATAGAAGACGCGGCGATCATGGTAAGCGGGGCTGGCGGCGCTCAGCGTGCCGATCTTCTTTCTCCAGCGCACCTGCCCGGTGACCGAGTTGAGGGCGAAGGCGTTGGCGTGGTTGTCGGCGCCGAATACGGTGCCGGCTGCGACCACGGGTGAGAACTCGGTCAGCACCCCGTGCGTCTGGAACGTCCACAGCTTCCGGAACGGAGGCTTGATGCCCTTCTCGGGCAGGTAGCGGGTGCGCGCGGCGTCGTAGCCGTAGGTCGGCCACTCGACCCGGTTGCGGATCACCGCCGGCTCGGTTGAGGAGAACGGGGCGCTGCTGTTGCTGATGTCGCCGGGGCGCTTGAGGTGGTTGTAGGCGATCACACCGCCGACGACCGCGACGACGACGAGGACGCCGAGGCCGATCATCCCGCGCGGCGTCCTCACCAGCCGCATCATGCTCTTCAGCCGACCGCTAATTCTTGCCGCCGCTCTGTCCGCCCGTGTTGCCCTGGGCCTGCGCGGCCTTGGCCGCAGCCCGCTTCTGTTCCTTGGTCAGTCCGCCCCCAGGCCTGGGCTTCATCGCGATCACGCCCGCGTAGGTGTTGAAGTAGATCTGCTTGCCGTCGGAGATCGCCGAGTTGTATGCCCCGAAGTTGTCTCCGAAAACACGTTTGCCGGTCTTGGTCGCAAAACCGGCCGTGGCACGCTTGCTGACATTCGAGACGAAGAAGACCTGTCCGATCACCGAGCCCGCGCCGATCACGCTGCCACCCGCCTTCGCGGTCCAGATCTCGTGTCCGTCCTTGGCGTCGAGGGCGTAGATGGTGCCGTCGAGGCCGCCGAAGTAGACGCTCGGCGGGGTGGCGGGTGTATCGGCCACCGCCGCCGAGGCGTAGACCTCGCCGTTGGTCGTGTGGCTCCAGGCGATCTTGCCCGTATCGGCCTCGAAGCTGTACATGCGACCGTCCTTCGAGCCGATGTAGACGCGGCCGAAGGCGACCGCTGGGGTCGCGTAGAAGCTGCCGGCGCGGCCGAAGCTCTGCCCCTGGCCCGATGACTGCCACTTGATCGAGCCGTCGTCGAGGTTGACCGCGGTCAGGGTGCCTCCGTAGTCACCGGCATAGACGACGCCGTTGGAGATCGCAGGTCCTCCCTTGATCGCCGACCCGACGTTGAGGTGCCAGATCTCCTTGCCCGTCGCCTCATCGAGCGCGAACAGGTCGCCGTTCTCGCAGCCGAAGACGACCATTCCATCTTGGACGGCCGGCGAGGACTCCGAGCGGCCGGGCAGGGCCTTGTGCCAGATCTCGTGCCCGTTGTCGGCATCGAGCGCCACGATCTGGCTGGGGTCGAGGTTGACCATGAACAGGCGGCCGTCGCCGAAGGCGGGGGAGGACGCGTTGAGCGTGCCGATGTCGTGCTGCCAGTTGAGCTTCCCGGTCTTCGAGTCGAGCGAGAAGGCGAGGCCGGCGTTGTTGAGGCCGAAGATGCGGCCCCGGACGAGGATCGGCGAGAACTCCATCAGGGCCCCCGAGACGTACTCCCAGCGCGGCTTCAGCGGTGGTTGCAGGCCCTTACGGGGGAGGAAGCGCGTCCGGTCGTTGTTGAGGCCGTAGGTCGGCCAGTCGACGACGCCGCGGGTGATCTTCTGCTCGGAGGGGTCGAACCCGGCGTTCGTGTTGAGGATGTCGCCGGGCCGCTTGATCGTGAGGTAGCCCAGCAATCCGATGACGCCGACGAGCACGGCTGCGCCCACCACCACCTCGCGGGGATGTTCCTTCCACAGCTTGCGGGCTAGATGGATGAGTCGCTTCATACCGGTGGGGGGCGGTTCGCGGCGCGGCTGCGGGAGGATCCGCTTTAAGAGATCGTCGAGCAGGGACATCCGGGCAGCCAGGCATGGTAGGGAAACCTGATCAGTGGCCAATAAACGGGGTGACATCGACGCCGGCCAGCTCGCCGAGCGCATGGAGAAGCTGCCGGGCGTAGCTCGGCTACGCGAGGCCTCGGTCGGCATGCCCGCCTACCTCGTGGGGGGCGCGGTGAGGGACCTGCTGCTGGGGCGCGACCGCGCCGACCTCGACGTCGTCGTCGAGGGCGACGTCGCGCCGCTCGCCGCCGCGCTCGGTGGCGAGCTGCGCGAGCACGAGCGCTTCTCGACGGCCTCGGTCAGCGAGGACGATTCGACGATCGACCTGGCGAGCGCCAGAGCCGAGACCTACGCCGAGCCCGGCGCGCTGCCCGACGTGACCCCGGCGAACCTGACCGAGGACCTCTCCAGGCGCGACTTCACGATCAACGCGATGGCGGTGCCCCTGGCGGGCGAGCCCGAGCTGATCGACCCCCATGGGGGGCTCGCCGACCTCGAAGCAGGCGTGCTCCGGGTGCTCCACGCCGGGTCGTTCCGCGACGACCCCACTCGCGCCCTGCGGGCGGCTCGCTACGCCGCGCGCCTCGATCTCGCTCTCGACCCCGATACCGAGGCGCGACTGCGCGAGGCGGAGCTGAGCACGGTCTCGGATGACCGCGTCCAAGCCGAGCTGGCGCGGCTGCTCGGCGAGCCGGAGCCCGAGAAGGCCCTGGCGCTCCTCCGTGACTGGGGCGTGGTTCCGGATCTCGACCCGGACGGCCCCGAGCGCGTCGCCGCGGCCGCGGCCGTCGCGTCACGGCCTCCGTGGTCGGGATGGGTCGACCCGGCCGCGGCGATGATGCTCTCGATCTCCGAGCCGGCCGCGCCGGTGCGCGACCTCGCCGCGGCGAAGCCCGAAAAACCCTCGGAGGCGGTGCAGCTCGCGAGCGAGTTGGATCCAGCACAGCTGGTCCTCGCCCGCACTCTCGGCGGCGAGTGGCTCGACCGCTATGCGGACGAGTGGCGGCACGTCAAGCTCGAGATCGACGGCGAGGATCTGCTCGAGGCGGCCGTCCCGGAGGGGCCGGCGATCGGGCGCGGCCTGAAGGCGGCGCTCGGCGCGAAGCTCGACGGGGAGATATCGGGGCGCGAGGCGGAGCTCGCCCTCGCCGTCAAGGCCGCCCAGGGCGCCTGACCGGAGCGGCCGCGCGGCTACCCTCGCAGCGGTGAAGCGGGTCGACAAAGACGGAATCAGCTGGATCGAGGCCGAAATGCCGGGTGCGCGGGCGGCGTTCAGCACGCGGCTCGGCGGCGTCAGCGAGGGGCCGTTCGCGAGCCTCAACCTCGGCGTCGGCACCGACGACGCCCGTGAGCGTGTCGGTGAGAACCGCGTCCGTCTGGCGACGGCGCTCGGGCGGGATCCCGACGGGGTGTTGACCGGGTATCAGGTCCACGGCGCCGAGCTGCTGCGGCGTGAGGCGGCGCCATCGCCGAGCCCGTATGCGGAGGCGCTCCCCGCGCCCCAAACGGGCGACGCCCAGGCGACATCAAATTCGGCCCTGACCCCGCTCGTACTCGTCGCGGACTGCCTGCCGGTCGCGCTCGCCGGGCCGGGCGGCGTCGCGATGGCCCACGCGGGCTGGCGCGGGCTCGCCGCCGGGGTCCTCGAGCGCGCCGTCGCCGAGGTTCAAGCGACCGCGGCCGCGATCGGACCCGGGATCGCCCAGAGCGACTACGAGGTCGGCGAGGAGGTCCTGGCGGCGTTCGCCGGATACGACGACGCGGTGGCCGATGGACGCAAGATCGACCTCGCGGTGATCGCCGAGCGGAAGCTGCGGGCTGCGGGCGTCGGCGAGATCGAGCAGGCGGACCTCAGTACCGCCGACCGAGAGCTCTTCTTCTCCCATCGCCGCGACGACGGCGTCACCGGCCGCCAGGCGGGCCTGGTCTGGATCGAGCCCTGATGGCGGGGCTGATCCACGGCATCGAAGCCGGCAAGGTGCGCGCCAATCTCGAGCGGATTCGGGAGCAGGTCGGCCCCGAGGTCGAGCTGCTGGCGGCGACCAAGTACGTCCCGGTGGAAGAGATGGGCGCCCTCGCGGAGGCCGGCATCGAACTGGTCGGCGAGAACCGGCTCCAGGACCTGGAGGCGAAGCGCGAGCGCTGGGGCGACGACTTCGCCTGGGACTTCATCGGCAACCTCCAGAGCCGCAAGGTCAAGCGGATTCTGCCGGCGGTCCGCCTGATCCATTCGGTGGCCAGCGAATCGGCGCTCGAGCAGCTCGGCACGCACGGCGACTCCGATACCGAGGTCCTGGTCGAGGTCAACGTCGCCGGCGAGGAGGAGAAGGGGGGAGTCGATCCGGCCGGGCTCGGCGAGTTCATCGAGCGCTGCCCCGTGCGCGTCTCGGGGCTGATGACGATGCCGCCGTTCAGCGAGGATCCTGAGTCCTCTCGGCCGTATTTCGCCCGTTTGGCCGAGCTCGCGGGCGAATACGGACTGGCCCGGCTTTCGATGGGAACGAGCCAGGACTACGCAGTCGCGGTGCAAGAAGGAGCCACAATCGTGCGCTTGGGAACGATCTTGTATGTCTAGGTAGGCATAATCCCAGTAGAGGAATCTCGGCCCCCCAGCCGAACTGAGGCAGACAATGGCCCTAGGCGACACATGGCGACGCGCTCTCGAGTACTTCGGGCTCGTTGACGGCGACTACATCGAGGAAGGCGAGTACACCGACGAGCACGACGTCGGAACCGGCTCGCATCGATCGGCGCCCGACGAGCCGATCCGCGAGCCCGTTCGCGAGGGCGGCAGCTCGCGCAGCCCGCTGCGCGGACGCCGCGGCAGCGGATCCGGCGCCTCGGCCGACATCGACGACATCTTCGGGGACGACGACCCGCCGCCCAGGCGGCGCCGCGGCGCCGACCCGGACATGGCTCCGGTCGAAACCGGCGGCAACGGCGGGCGCGGCGGAAACGTGCAGATGAAGCTCGTCAGCCCGCGCAGCTTCAACGACGCCCAGAAGGTCGCCGACGAGTTCAAGAACCAGAGACCGGTGATCCTCAATCTCCAGGACACCGACGCCGACCTCGCCCGGCGCTTGATCGACTTCGGCTCAGGCCTCACCTACGCGCTTGGCGGCGGCATGCAGAAGATCGCCGACCAGACCTTCCTCCTGACCCCGCGCAACGTCGAGGTCTCCGCCGCCGAAGCCGAGCGCATGCTCGAGAGCGGCTTCTTCAACCAGTCGTAGCGGCGCCCGATCCAGTCGCGGCGGCAGTCCGATGATCTCGGGCCCCAAGGTGAACCACGCTGCCGGCGGAGTCCTCCATCGGTGCCGACTTGGCGTGCACGATCAGGACGGGTACGGGGCTGTGATCGAGCACGTAGTGGCTCACGCTTCCAAGCAGCACGGAGCGGAGTGCGCCGAGTCCGCGCGAACCCATGACGACCAGGTCGTGGTCGCCTCCCTTGATCTGGCCCAGCAAAGTCGGCCGCACCGGGCCGTGACCGAGCAGAGTGGTCACCGAGACGTCGTTGGGAACCCGCTCGATGGCTGAGCGGAGCAGCTCCTTGCTCTGGTGCTCGGTGTTGGCGACGATGCTCTCGACGACGTCACCGCTGACGCCGAGATAGCTGATCGCGGGTGGGGTGGGGACGACGCTGAAAACGGTCAATTGACTGTTCTCGCCCTCGGCCAGATCAATGGCCTCGGTCAAAGCTTGGTCGGCGTCGGCGGAGCCGTCGACGGCGACGAGGATGTCTTTGAACATGATCTGCTCCTTGGTCGGAATCGTTGATTGGATCCATCGTACTCCTATATAGTTTGCCTATATGGTTTCTGCCACAAAGACATCGCGGGGGGAGCAAACCGACAACGTCGTGCACCACCTGCTCCAGCGCTCGAGGCTGCTAGTCCGGCTGCTCAGCCGGCAGGTGCCCGACCGCGAGATCTCCCGCACCGAAGGCGAGATCCTGCTGACGCTGAGCGAGGGACCGCGGCGGATCACCGAGCTGGCCGAGCTACAGGGGCTGGCGCAGCCAACGATGACGGTGCTGATCAAGCGGCTGGAGGGGGGAGGCCTGGTCACACGGGGCGGGCTGCCCGAGGACGGCCGCGTGGTGATGATCAGCATCACGGAGGACGGGACCTCAGAGCTCGACGGGTTGCGAGCCGACTTCCGGGCGGCGCTGCTGAGCGATCTCGAGGAGCTCCCCGATGAGCGCCTCGCGGCGCTACACGACGCGACCGAGGCACTCGGCTCGCTGGTCGACGACCTGCAGCGGAGGATCCCTCAATAACCTTGACCCGGTGAAGATCGGCTTCATCGGATCGGGAAGCATGGCGGCGGCGATGGCGCGCGGCTGGGCCGGCGCCGACGGCTTCGACGGGGAGCTGCTGTTCACCGACGGCGGCTCGGGCCGGGCTGCCGCGATCGCCAAGGAGGTCGGCGGGCGGACGGCGCCCGACAATGGCGCCCTCGCCGCCGACGCGGACCTGGTCGTGCTCGCCGTGAAGCCCGCCCACCTGGGCCCGGTGATCACCGGGCTGACCGTACCGGGCAAGCCGATCCTCTCGGTGCTCGGGGCGACGTCCCTCGCGGTTCTCGCCAAGGCGCTGCCGACCCTGCCCCTGGCGCGGGTGATGCCCAATCTCGCCGTCGAGAATCGCCAGGGAGTGCTCTGCTACGACGCCGGCGACGAGGTCGACAAGAAGCTCGACGCCCGGCTCAAGGAGCTGCTCGGGCTGCTCGGCACCGTGATCGAGGTCGACGACTCGCAGATCGACGCCGCGACCGCGGTCATGGGCTGCTCGCCGGCCTACGTCGCCCTCGTCGCCGAGACCCTGATCGAAGGCGCGGTCCGCGAGGGGATCGACCCCGATCTCGCACGGCGGATGGTGGTCGAGACGGTCGCGGGAACCGGTGCTCTTCTGCGCGAGCACGCGCCCGAGGACGTGCGTCGCGCGGTCGCCTCGCCGGGCGGCTCGACCGAAGCCGGCCTCAGGGTGCTCGAGAAGAAGAAGTTCCGCAAGATGCTGCAGCGCGCGATCGACGCCTCTTTGGAGAAGATGCGCGGATGAGCTTCAGCGTGGGCGAGTTCGCCTCCAACCTCTTCGCCGTCTACCTGGTGATCCTCCTGGTCAACATCCTGCTCAGCTGGATCCCGCGGATTCCCTATAACCGCCCGCTGAATGCGGCGATCACCTTCATCCACGAGACCGCCGATCCATATCTCAACATCTTCCGCAGCTTCATCAGGCCGATCGGCGGCGGTCCCGTGGCGTTCGATCCGAGCCCGATCATCGCGATCGTCGTCTACAGCCTCGTCGGCGGCATCCTCGTGAGCGCAGTCTCCAACCTTTGAGCGTTTCGCTGGGCGAGGCAATCGAGGCGGGGGCCAAGGCCACCGCGCTCGCCGGGGTGGTCGTCGCCGTCGACCAGGCTTCGAAGGCCGTCGCGGTGGCCGGCGTCGCTCGCGGGCACGAGTCCGAGGTGCTGCCTTTCCTCTCGATCGCCAACGTCCGCAACACGGGCATCGCCTTCGGCGCCTTCACAGGGGCGAGCGCGGCCTTGATCGGGTTGACGATCGTCGCCCTGATCGGGGTGCTCGCCTACGTCTCCAACGGCCGTACGGGGCCGCGGATGTGGGTCTCGTCGGGCCTGCTGATCGGGGGCGCGCTCGGCAACCTCGCTGACCGAGTGCGGATCGGGGCCGTGATCGACTGGGTCGACCTGCCCCTGTGGCCGACCTTCAACCTCGCCGACGCGGCGATCGTCGCCGGTGTGCTCTGCCTCATCCTGATCCCAGACCAGCCGCCCCCGGACGCGCAGGCGCCCCCGGACGCGCAGGCGCCCCCGGACGCG
>JAWVFN010000014.1:0-7050 GCA_033855935.1 Solirubrobacterales bacterium
TGCAGTAGTGGCGCAGGGCGTCGGCGCCGAAGCGCTCGATCACCTCGAACGGGTCGAGGACGTTGCCGAGCGACTTCGACATCTTCTGGCCCTCCATCAGGAGATACCCATGAATGACCATCCTCCGCGGGAGTTGTATGTCGGCGGCCCAGAGCAGCGCCGGCCAGTAGACCGCGTGGAACTTGAGGATGTCCTTGGCCATCACATGGAGGTCGGGGGGCCAGAACTTCTCGGTCAGGTCCTCGCCCTCGCGCGCGTAGGTGAGACCCGAGACGTAGTTGAGCAGCGCGTCCCACCAGACGTAGATCACCTGGCTCTCATCCCAGGGCAGCGGCACGCCCCAGTCGAGGTTCGGCCGCGACAGCGACACGTCCTCGAGGCCCTGCTTGATGAAGGCGACCGCCTCGTTGCGGCGGAAGTCGGGGATGACGAAGTCGGGCTGCTCCTCGTAGAGCTTCTCCAATCGCTCCTGGAAGGCGGAGAGCTTGAAGAACCAGTTCTCCTGCGACTCCCACTCGAGCGGGATGTTGTGGATCGGGCAGGTGTTGCCGGGGCCGATCTCCGATTCGGTCATGAAGCCGTCGCCCTTCGGGCAGAACCAGCCCTCGTAGAGGCCCTCGTAGACGAAGCCGTTCTCCTTGACCCGGGTGATCACCTCCTGGACCTTGGCGATGTGCTGGGGGTCGGTGGTGCGGATGAAGAAGTCGGCCGAGACGTTGATCTTCGGCATCAGCTCCTTGAACCGCGGCGCGTTGCGGTCGACGAGCTCCTGCGGCGTCAGCCCCTGCTCCTCGGCCGCGCGCGCGGTCGGCTCGCCGTGCTCGTCGGTGCCGGTCTGAAAGAAGACCTCCTCGCCACGCTGGCGCATGTGGCGGGCGACGATGTCGGCGGCGATCGTCGAGTAGGCGTGGCCGAGGTGCGGCTCGGCGTTGACGTAGTAGATCGGCGTTGTGACGTAGAAGCCCATTGCCCCTACGAATCTACTTGGCGCGGGTCGGGGTTAGTTCTTGCCCTTGCGGGCGCCGCTCGGGATGCCGGCGGCCTCGGTCAGCGCCGCCTCGATGTCGGCCATGATCGCTGACTCCGAGCGCGAGGCGACGAGGGGCTCGTCCATGCCGTCGATGTGGACGTAGGTCCGCCGCCCGTGGCCGCGGTCCTTGGCGTCGAGCGGCGCCAGCGCGTAGATGCGGTCGGCGCGGGCGAATCGACCGTACCCGAGTGAAACCAGCCTTGGCTCTCTCTTGGACATCTGCTCGGAGGATACGCCCGGGGCAGGCGAACAACCCCTTACAGGCGTGCCGTCGGGCGGTACACCCAGCCCACAAGAGCGCCGAGCAGCAGGCAGATCTCGGGGGCGAGCGAGATGCCTATGACCGCGTTGACGAACAGGCCGAGAATGAGCCCGAGAACTGCGCCGATCGCCATCGAGGCTGCGAGACGCATGGGACGGTAGAGCCTAGCGCCGCGGCTCCCGTCCGGTCAGGTGCCGGTAGAGCTCGTTGGCGGGGACGCCGGTGAGCGCGGCGACCACCCCGGCCGCGGCGCGAGGCTTGGCTCCTGCGCGGACCAATCCCCTCAGGGCGTCGACAGCGAAGCCGATGTCGGGCGTCTCGGCGGCACCGCCGGGGCCGATGACGAGGACGATCTCGCCGCGAACCTCCTCGCGGAACTGCCGCGAGAGCTCGCCGAGCGTGCCGCGGGCGACCTCCTCGTGGAGCTTGGTCAGCTCGCGGCAGACGGCGGCCGGGCGGTCGGGGGCGAGCGCCGCCAAGGCCCTCAGCGATTCGGGCAACCGCCGCGGCGACTCGAAGGCGATCACGGTCTCGGTCGAGCGCAGCACCCGCTCGAGCTCGCCCGAGCGCCGCGGCATCCAGCCCTCGAAGCGCCAGCGGTGCGTGGGCAGGCCCGAGGCGACCAACGCGGTGATCACGGCCGAGGGCCCGGGCAGCACCTCGATCTCGAGGTCGCGGTCGATGCAGGCGCGGATCAGGCGGTAGCCGGGGTCGGAGATGCTGGGGGTGCCGGCGTCGGAGATCAGCGCGACGACGGCGCCGCGCTCGATCTGCTGGGCGATCTCGCGGGCGCGCTCGACCTCGTTCTCCTCGTGGAAGGAGACGAACGGCGGCGATTCCATCTCGAGCAGCTCGAACAGGCGGCCGGCGCGGCGGGTGTCCTCGCAAGCGACGGCGTCGGCGGTGCGCAGAGCCTCCCGGGCACGCGGCGTCAGGTCGCCGAGGTTGCCGATCGGCGTCGGGCAGACGACCAGCTTCCCCGCCACTAGGGGCCCCCCATCAAGCCGACTCCTCGAGCGCCATCGTCGCGGCGCCGATCATGCCGGCGGCCGGACCGAGCTCGGCGCGGACGACCTCGACCTTGTTCATCGGCGGCAGTGCCCGCTTGGAGAGCTCCTCGCGGGCGGGGCCGAGCAGCAGATCGCCGGCCGCGGAGACGCCGCCGCCGATCACGATCACGTCGGGGTCGAAGGCGTTGGCGAGACCGGTCAGGTGGGCGCCGAGGTGGCGGCCGACATGCTCGAGGACGCCGACGGCGGCCTGGTCGCCGGCCTGGGCGGCCTCGACGACGATGCGGCCGTTGAACTCGGTGCCGGCCGCGAGCGCTTTGCCCAGCGCCGAGTCCGGATAGCGCTCGGCGGCCTCGGCGCCGTAGCGGCCGAGCGCCGTACCCGAAGCGAGGACCTCGGCGCAGCCGTACGACGGACAGGCCCCCTGGCACTTCGGGCCCTCGAGCTGGATCACCATGTGGCCGAGCTCGGCGCCGGCGCCGGTCGAGCCCCGGTAGAGCTCGCCGCCGATGATCAGCCCGCCGCCGATGCCGGTGCCGACCGTCAGCAGCACGGCGTTCTCCGCCCCCCGCGAGGCGCCGAAACGGTGCTCGGCGAGCGCGGCGCAATTGGCGTCGTTGTCGATGAAGACCGGCATCCCGAGCCGCTCGGTCATCAGGTCGCGAATCGGGACGTCGGTGATCGGCAGGTTGACGCCGGCGATCGCGATGCCGCGCTCGCGGTCGATCGTGCAGGGGATGCCGAGCCCAGCCGCGACAGCGTCCGGGCGGGCCTCTCGCGCCTCGCCGATCTCGCGCGCGAGGTCCTCGACGAGCTGATCCTCGGTGCGCCCGACGGAGCTCTCATGCCCCTCGTAATGCACCTGACGATCGGAGTCCATGACCCCCACGGCCATCTTGGTGCCGCCCAGATCGACCCCAATCGCCTCGCGTGCGCTCAAGGCCTCATGTTTACCGGCGGCGACACTTGGCAGTATTGATAGCCGAATGCCCCCCGATGACGAGCAGCGGCCGAAAGGGCGGCCCGACTACAAGGTCTATCGCTCCCGGCCGAGGCTCTCGGATCGGCTGCGTAAGCGTGACCTCGGCAGCCTTCGCAAGCAGGGCGCAGAGAAGGACGGCCCCGAGATGCGCCGCTACCGCTCCGGCGGTGGCGGGGGCGGATTCCTGCGCCGCCTGCGGCGCGGCGGCGGGGGCGGCGGCCGGCGGCCATGGTGGAAGTGGGTGCTCTACGCCTGCGGCGTCTGGATCCTGATCAGCATCCTCGCCTTCATGATCTCGGCCCAGATCCAGACGGGCAAGCTCTCCGACGCGGCGAAGAACGAGCTCTCCGGCGGGCCGGCGCTGCTCGCCGGCCAGAACATCCTCGTCCTCGGCGGCGACCAGCGCAGCGCTCAGGTCGGGGGTAAAGACCCGGGCGCGAGCCTCTCGGCGCCACCGCGCGCGGACACGATCATGGTCATCCACGCCGGCCTCACCTCGTTTCGCAAGCTATCGATCCCCCGTGACACTTACGCGGAGGTTCCCGGGCACGGGGCGCAGAAGATCAACGGCGGCTTCTCGGCGACCGGCGTGTAGAACGGCGACGCGGCGCTGATGATCAAGACTGTCAAGGACTTCCTCGGCATCAACATCGATCACCTGATCATCGTCGACTTCAACGGCTTCGTCGACTTCATCAACGCCGTCGGCGGGGTCAAGGTGACCCTGCCGAAGCGGGTCTGCGGCGAGGTCTCCGGCGGCAAGAAGAACGGCGGCGTGACGATCCACCTCAGCGCGGGCGAGCACACGCTCCAGGGCGACAAGGCGCTGGCGCTCGCCCGCATCCGCGAAAACACCTGCGTGCCCGCGGAGACCGACCTCCAGCGGGCCGCGCGCCAGCAGCTGATCATCAGCGGGATCAAGGATCGCCTCACCGACCCGCTGCGCTTCCCGATCAACTTCCTCAAGGGCCCGCTCATCGGCTGGACCGCGCCGAAGGCACTGATCACCGACATGGGGGCCTTCACGCTTCCGCAGCTCGCGATTGCCGCGGTGTTCGGGGGCAACCCGACGACCAACGTGCTGAAGCCCTCGGGGTCGGGGCCCGGCGGCAGCCTGATCGTCTCCAAGTCGCAGTGCGTCGAGGCCGTCAAGCGCCTCATCGGCGGCGATCCCAACCGGACTCCGGCTTGCTCGCCCTAGGAATCGGAGCTCGAGCTGGAGCTCGAGCTCGACTTCGTCGTCGAGTCACTCGTTTTCGAGTCCGACTTCGTGTCCGACGCCTTCTCCGACGAACCAGAGTCGCCGCCGTCGCCGGACGAATCAGATGAGCCGGAATCAGAGGAGTTCTCGCTCGACGAGTTAGCGGCCGCCGCCTTGCCCGATCCGTAATCGGTCGTGTAGAAGCCCGAGCCCTTGAAGTGGACGGCGATCGGGTGGAACACGCGCTGCACGGGCGCCCCGCACTGCTCGCAGACGGTCAGCGGATCGTCCGCCATCTTCTGCAGCGCCTCGAAGACGTGCCCGTTCTCGCATTTGTACTCGTAGATCGGCATAAGGCTGTGTCCCTAGTATCACTGACCATGTTCGGCAGCATCTCGAAGAAGGAGCACGCGGCACTCATGGAGACCGGCGAGCACGCCGACGCCGTGATCCTCGACGCCAAGACGCTGGCCCTCGGCAAGACGCCGATCCGCTTCGCCAAGCTCGGCGGCGTCCGCACCGGCACCGGCACTCACGCCGTCACGACCCACCTACGGGTCGAGCCCGAAGGCGGTACCGCCTTCGAGGTCAAGCGGCGGATCCGCTTCCCCGAGAACACCCCGCGCGAGCCCGGCACGCAACTCGCGGTTGTGTTCGACCCCGATGACCACGAGAGGCTGATCCTCGATCCCGACTCGTGGGCGGGCGCCAAACCCCGGCGCAGCTGACCGCTACTTCTTGCTGGTGCAGGCTCTGCGTTTGGTGAAGGTCTTGTTGCCGATCGGCGCGAGGCCGCTCTGCGCCGAGAAGCCGAGCTTGCGCACGCCGAAGAATCCTTCGAGGCTGCGCAGCAGCGAGTAGTGGTTGTAGGGCGTCGCGTCGGTTGTGCCCGGCCTGATGCATTTCGAGATCGCGACCGCCCCGACGCGGCCGCCACCGGGGCCGACGCCGCCGGGCAGGGCCGTGTTGGGCCCGGGTAGCTCGCCGCAGCATGCGCTCGAGTCGCCTGACGGGCCGCCCTTGGCCTCGTCGAAGGTGACGATCAAGACGCCGTGATCGCGGTAGGCCTTCGAGGCGAGGATCGCCGGGATGTTCGTCGTCAGCCACTGGTTGGCGCTGACGAGGCCGCCGGGCTCCCCGTTCACACACGGCGCGTCGTGGCCGTCGTGGCAGACGTTGGGGGTGATGAAGGCGAAGTTCGGCGCCCGCTTCTTCGATGCGAGATCACCCTTCAAGTGGGTCAGGTCGACGACGTTGCGGGCGCAGGTCGGCTTGTCGATGATCGAGTGGAAGTAGACGAACGGGTTATGGCGGGTGGCGTACTGGTCGCCGACCCGCGCCCCAACGGTCGTGTCCGGCGCGCCGATCGCGGGATGGCGGCAGGTGGTCGGCTGACCCGGGCCGTTGGCCATGTCCTCCATGTAGCCCTTCCACGTCAGGTGGCGCTTCTCGAGCAGGTTGGGCAAGGTGAGAGTCGACGCCGGGTAGACGCAGCCCGCGCCGATGAACTGTCCCCCGGCCGTGGGTATTCCGGGAGTGAAGTCCGTGTATGTCGTGCAGTCGGCCTGGGTGGTGGGGTTCGGCGCCTGGCCCGAGATCATCGCGATGTAGTTGTCGAGGCTGTTGTGCCCGATCCCGTAGTAGTTGGGCAGGAAGGCGCCGCGCGAGCGCAGGGTCTGGGAGAGGTATGGCGCCGCCGAGGCCGGACCGAAGCTGGTGTCGGCGTTCTCGTTCTCGAGGACGACGACGAAGACGTGCTTGATCTCGAACTTCGGCTTGGAGTTGCCCTTGGCCCCGGCCCCGGCCGCGGCGATGGCGCCGACGGCGAGCGCGGCGCAGGTGGCCGCGATCAGCCACTGCAACCCCTTCCGTCGTCTCCGCCTCGCCGTGATGGCCATAGTCTTGCAAACCAACCCAGATGACCGAACAGACAGATACCAAGCCCGAGATCACCCTCGAAGAGGTCGTCGCGCTCTGCAAGCGCCGCGGCTTCATCTTCCCCTCGTCGGAGATCTACGGCGGGATCGGCTCGACCTACGACTACGGGCACTACGGCGTGCTGCTGAAGGGCAACGTCAAGAACGAGTGGTGGCGGGCGATGCTGCAGGAGCACGATGACATCGTGGCGATCGACTCGGCGATCCTGCAGCACCCCCGGGTGTGGGAGGCCTCGGGCCACCTGGAAGGCTTCACCGACCCGCTCGTGGACTGCCGCACCTGCGGGCAGCGCTTTCGCGCCGACCATCTCCAGGAGCTTCAATGCGGGCGTAAACCGTCCAGGCACCCTGGGGAAACGGACGAGTGCGACCTCACGGAGGCGCGCGACTTCAACCTGATGTTCAAGACGCAGATCGGCCCGGTCGAGGAGACCGCGTCGGTCGCCTACCTGCGCCCGGAGACCGCGCAGGGCATCTTCATCAACTTCAAGAACGTCCTGCAGTTCGCCCGGCGCAAGCCGCCGTTCGGCATCGCGCAGGTCGGCAAGTCGTTTCGCAACGAGATCACGCCCGGCAACTTCGTCTTTCGCACGCGCGAGTTCGAGCAGATGGAGATGGAGTTCTTCGT
>JAWVFN010000015.1:0-3553 GCA_033855935.1 Solirubrobacterales bacterium
CCGCTCGTCGTCCCCGAGGTCAACCCCGAGGCGATCGACGCCCACAACGGGATCGTCGCCAACCCCAACTGCTCGACGATGCAGATGGTCGTCGCTCTGCAGCCGATCCAGGCTGCGGTCGGGATCGACCGCCTCGTGATCTCCACCTACCAGTCGGTCTCCGGCACGGGCAACCGCGCGATCGAGGAGCTGCGCGAGCAGAGCGCCGCGATCCTCGGCGGCAAGCCGATCCCCGAGCCCGAGGTCTATCCCCACCAGGTCGCCTTCAACGTCGTCCCCCAGGTTGAGACCTTCGCCGCCGGCGACGACTACACGACCGAGGAGCGCAAGATGATGGGCGAGACCCGCAAGATCATGGGCCTGTCCGAAGAGGTCGGGATCTCGGCGACCTGTGCGCGGGTGCCGGTCTTCAACGGCCACTCGGAGTCGATCAACGTGCAGACGAGAGAAGACCTCTCGCCCGAGGACTGCCGCGACCTGCTCTCCAACGCGCTCGGCGTCGCCGTCGTCGACGCCCCCGGCGAGGGCCTCTACCCGCTGGCGATCGACGCCGCAGGGCAGGACGAGGTGCTCGTCGGCCGCATCCGCCGCGACCCTTCGGACGAGCGCTGCCTCAACCTCTGGGTCGTCGGCGACAACCTGCGCAAGGGCGCCGCCACCAACGCCGTCCAGCTCGCCGAGCTGCTGGTCGAGCGCGGGTTGCTCAAATAGCGTGGACCTGAGCTTCGCCGAGGCGCTGCTCGTCTTCGGTGGGTTGCTGGTTCTCGTCGCCTCTCTCTCGGGGCTGATGCGGGGCACGGTGCTCTCGGCCTCGGTGCTCTCGGTCGCCGTGGGCGTGGTGATGGCCGCGACCAATCTGGTCTCGGTTAACGCCGGCAGCGAGCCGGTCCGGGACCTGATCACCTTGGCACTGGTGCTGACGCTGCTCTCCGACGGCCTCTTCGTCGAGCGCGAGCTGCTTGCCAAGCATTGGGGGCCGGTGGCGCGGGCGATCGTGATCGCGATGCCGCTGACGCTCGGGTTGCTGGCGCTCGGCGCCAAGGGCCTTTTCAGCGAGCTCAGCTGGGCCGAGGCGTTCCTGCTCGCCGCGGTGCTGACCCCGACCGACCCCGTGGTCACATCCGCAGTGGTCACTTCACGAAGGGTGCCGTCAAAGATCCGCCACACGCTGAACCTCGAGTCGGGCCTCAACGATGGGCTGGCGCTGCCGTTCGTGCTCTTCTTCCTCGCCCTCGCCGGGCCGAGCGGCCACGCCGGCCACGAGGCGGTCAAGGTGCTCGGCGAGGCGGCCTTCGGCGGGGCGCTCGGAGTGGCGCTCGGTTTCGCGGCCGGACAGCTCCACCACCGCCTACCGGCGGGCGGCCTCGCGCCTCGTTACGAGGGGATCTATGCCGTTGGGTTCGGGCTCGCCGCCTACGGCCTCGCCGAGGTCACCTTCGGCAACGGTCTGATCGCGGCCTTCGTCTGCGGCATCGCCCTCGGCGCCTCGGCCCACGAGGTCCCCGACGCCTTCGTCGAGTTCGCCGAGAACGTCTCGACCATCGCCCAGGTGCTGACCTTCTTCGTCTTCGGGGCGCTGATCGTCGGCATCGGCTACCACGCATCGATCCCGGCGCTCGTCGTCTTCATCGCCTTCGCCCTGCTCGTCGCCCGCCCGGCGGCGATCCTCCTCTCCTTCCTCCGCGAGCGCCTGCCGATGGCACAGAAGCTGTTCATCGCCTGGTTCGGGCCCAAGGGAGTGGCCTCGATGCTGTTCGCGCTCTACGTCCTCGACTCGGGCGTCGCCGAACGCTCGCTGATATTCCCGATCGCCGCCTTCGCGATCCTCGCCTCGATCACGGCCCATGGGCTGACCGACACGGTCGGGGCACGGTGGGTCGAGCGGCGGATGGAGGAGCGCTAGGCCGCGGGCGCCGCGGTCGCCGTCAGCCGGTGCTCGACCCACTCGGTTGAGGCGATGTGCTTCGGCATCCCGAGCTCCTTGGGCTCAAAGCCCAGCGCGAGGCCGACCATCTGGGGGAGGTGAAGGACGGCGAGGCCGAGGTCGCGGTTGACGACCTTCTCGGCCTCGGGCTGCTGCATGTCGAGGTTCAGGTGGCAGAGGGGGCACGGCGTCACCAGGCAGTCGGCGCCGGCGTCGAGCGCGTCGCCGAGGTGGGTGCCGGCCTGGCGCAGCGAGGTGTCGCGGTTCATCGTTATCACGGGGAAGCCGCAGCACTTGCGGGCGCCGTCGTATTCGACGACTTTGCCGCCGAGGGCCTCGATCACCTTCTCGAGATAGAGGTCGCGCTCGGGATTCTCGTCGTAGCCGAGCCGGTGCTTGGGCCGAACCACGTAGCAGCCGTAGAACGGGCCGACGCGCAGCCCGTCGAGCGGGCGCTGGACCAGCTTCTTGAGGTTGTCGAGGCCGTAGTCCTCGACCAGCAGCCAGAGGAAGTTCTTGTTGTTGATGCCGCTCGTGTACTCGAGCCCCTCGTCGGCGAGCGCCTCGTTGATGTGGGCGCGGTAGGCCGAGTCGGCGTCGAGCCTCTGCTGGCACTCGGACTGGGCGCCCTGGCAGGTCGAGCAGATGTTCATCATCGACAGCCCGGTCTGCTGGGCGAGCGCGAAGGTGCGGGCGTTGAGCGTGTCGGCGAGCTCCTGGTTGTGTTCGGCGATGACGCCGGCGCCGCAGCAGTTGGCGCGGTCGAGCTCGACCAGCTCGATCCCCATCCGCTCGGCGATCAGCGCCATCGAGCCGTGGAGCTCGGGGGTGAAGCCTCGAGAGACACACCCCGGCCAGTAAGCCACCTTGAGGTCGGTCATGCCTTTGCCTCCTCGGCATCGGGCGCGACCTCCTCGTCGTCGCTGTCCTCGCCCTTGATGTAGAGGTTGAGCTCGATCTTGTGCTCCTCGGCGTGGGCGTAGATCTTCTTCACCTTGTCCTGGTCGGGGAGCTTGTGGTGGACGCCGGGGATCAGCTTCGGCAGCGAGCGCATCTTGCCGGTCTTGATCCCGCGGAAGGCGGTCGGCAGCGAGCCGATCATGCCCTTGATCGCGCTCATCTTCGGGATTAGCTTGCCCTTGACGCCCGGCGCGTAGGACTCCTGGAGCAGCAGCGACTCGTCGAGCGTGCCCTTCTTCTCGATGATCTTGACGAAGGCGTTTTCGTGGCTGTGCCCGTTGTTCTTGTCCTCGATCCCGGCCTCGCCGGCCTTGCGCCGCAGGCGCATGATCTGGTCCATCGGCGCCACGCCCTTGGGGCAGGCGTCGATGCACGAGAAGCAGTGGGTGCAGTCGTAGATCCCGTGCGGGTCCTGGGCGAGGTCGTAGAGCCGCTCCTCGTGCTGGCCGTCGCGCGGGTCGCCGACGAAGCGGTAGGCCTTGGCCAGCGCCGCCGGGCCGATGAAGTCGGGGTCGACCTCCATCGACAGGCAGGACGAGACACAGGCGCCGCACTGGATGCAGGCCATCGACTGGGTGATGTCGATCATCGACTCGGGCGGGACGATGTACTCGCGCTCGGGCACCTCGCCCTCGGGCAGCAGCCACGGCGTGACCCGGCGGATCTTCT
>JAWVFN010000016.1:0-15201 GCA_033855935.1 Solirubrobacterales bacterium
CGCTCCTCGTTCCGGATCCCATTCATCGTCACGGCGGCGATGGCGCTGCTGGCGGCGATCATCCTCACCGCCGGCGGGCCGCTCCCGCGGCCCGGCGCCTCGCCGATCGTCGCCGCCGCGATCGCGGCGATGGTCGCGATCGGCGTCTATGCGTTCGCCTACGACCGCGAGGGTCAGACCAAGGTCGCGATCAAGGACCCCTGTCAAAGCCGCCAGATCCCAGACACGGGAGGCATCGGCGGCGCGCTTCAGGGACTCAGCCTCGAGGCCCTCGACCGGGCGGCGTGCGACATCGGCTCCAGCCGCGAGGAGCTGCTGCTGGCGATCTTCGACGACAAGCTGCGTACGCAGTTCGAGGCGAAATACGGCAAGGACCCGCGCAACCCGCTCGACGTCGGCGCCGCGCTGCTCGGGCTCTAGCCGACGCCGCCGGCGAGAATGGCGCCGACGAGGTCGGGGTTGAACGCCTCGGTTCCCGGCACCAGGTTCACCGCTCCGAAGCCGTGCGAGTGCATGTAGGCGATCTCGCGGCTCAGGTCGCCGACCCCGTTTGCAGCGGGCAGCGGCAGGAGCTGGAGCGTGCTGAGGACGCCGGACGCCTGACCCGAGGCATCGAGGAAACCGCTCCCCGAATCCCCCGGGATGCCGGGCGTGACTGTGTAGACCGTGTGGCTCCAGCCGCCACCGTCGATCTGGGCGACGATCCCCTGCTTGGGGCTGAGCAGGGTGATGCCCTGCCGCAGGGACGAGTTCCCATAGGAGTAGACGACAGAGCCGAGGTCGCCGAGGTCGCCGACCCCGGTCGGGCCGCCGAAGCCGGGCACAGAGGGATTGACGCCGGCCACGTCGGCCGGGTCGATGCGGACGAGGGCAAGGTCGTTGAAGGCGCAGGTGTCCGGGTCGGTCTCGCCCGCCGCGCGCATCGCGAGCCAAGAGTTGTAGACGAGGGTGCCCGGATGGCCGGCGCCGTCGATCGTCACCGGCGTGCCAAGCGGGAGAGAACCGGTCGCGCAGCCATCGGTCGAGGTCTGGCCGCCCGTACTCGAGCAGTGTGCCGCCTGACCCAGGTAAGTATTCGATCCGTCGCTGAAGACGAAATTCGAGGTGCATTGGCCGCCGGCGGTGATCGTCTGCACGCCAGGGTGGACCGTCGCGGTGGCGGCCGGCGCCCAGGCTGAGGCGCTCGCCGGGATCGCAAGCCCGCACGCAGCCAGCGCCAGCGTCAGGAGCGTCTTCGTCTTCCAACCTCTCATCCGCGCTGGTTCGTACCCACTATCGACGGCGATAAACCAGGTCCCTCGTCCGCGGCCAATGCGATTAGGCTGCGCGCATGAGCGGTGATGCCACGCGGCGCGAGCTGATCGAGGCCTTCATCCCCCACTCCCCGCACGCGATCGCCCTGGGGATCTCGCTCGACGACATCGGAACCGACGAGGCCGTGCTCGAGATGCCCTACAAGCCCGAGCTGGCGACGATCGGCGACGTCGTCCACGGCGGCGCGATCTCGACCCTGATCGACACCGCCGCGATGGCCGCCGCCTGGGCCAGCGACGAGCCGACCGAGTCGCCGGCTGGCGCGACGGTGGCGCTCTCAGTCAACTTCGTCGGCGCCGCGCGCGGCTGCGACCTGACGGCCGCCGCCCGGGTCACCAAACGCGGCAAGGAGCTCAGCTTCTGCGAGGTCGAGGTCTCCGACCCCGACGGCAAGCCGATCGCCAGCGGCATCGCGACCTATCGCTTCGGCTAGGGCCCGGCT
This sequence comes from Solirubrobacterales bacterium, assembly GCA_033855935.1. Classification (GTDB taxonomy): domain Bacteria; phylum Actinomycetota; class Thermoleophilia; order Solirubrobacterales; family 70-9; genus JAWVFN01. The sequence goes on from JAWVFN010000016.1 coordinate 1,757, forward strand.
ACTTTTTCTTCTTTTTCTTCTTGACGCACTTGCCGGTGCGCTTGTTCAGCTTCTTGGGCTTCTTGCACTTCTTGCGCGTCGGGGCCGGAATGGAGTTGACGACGGGCGGCGGGGCGCTGGCCATCGGCCCCAGAGTGACTATCACTGGCGCAGAAAGCGGGCTCGTGGTCGCCGCGACCGGGGCCGTCGCTCTCCCTGTCACGGATTGTCCCTCGATCAGCGCGGGGACGCCGACCGTCCAACCCGGGGTGGCGGTCGTGGTTCCGACAGGGCTCCCGTTGACGAATACCTCCACCTGGGTGGAGGGGACGTCGATTTCCATGCCACTGATGCTCGTGGAGCCGGCATAGACCGGCGTGTAGATGATCGGAACGGCTGTCTCCCGGATCTCATCCGCGCCAATGTCGGGCCCAGCGCCAACGCTACGCGCCTGGCCGTCGAAGTCGAACGCCCCGATCCCGGTAGCCGACCCCTGGTCGATCGTTCCCGCAGAGCTCGCGAGCTGGTGGAAGTTGCCCGTGGCGGCGTCGAGGAAGACAGGTGGCGTCGACTGGATCGCGGTCTCGTTGAGCGTCACCCCCGTCCCGATCGACGGCGCGGAGTAGTTGGAGTGGTCGGCGTTGACGGTCAGGGTCCCGGCCCCGCTGCCACGCGCGGCGGCGAGATCCTCGACGCCATCCGCGATCACATTGCTGGCGTTGACGGTGAAATCGCCCGACGGGTTCGCGATCGCGATCTCCAGACCAACGCCGGCGTTCGACACGGCGGTGACGTTTTGTAGGTTCGTCGGACTCGCGGTCCCGGTGCCGACGTTGCGCTGCACGCCAAGCGCCGCCCGGAACGAGGTGCCGGAGTACCAGCAGCTGGTGTCACGGTAGGTCGCGTTCGGCTGTGCAAAGCAGGGCGTAATCGTGCTGCTCTGCACGCTCACCCGGTCGAAGGTTCCGCCCGAGTTGACCTCCACGGCCCCGATGACGCCCGTCGCCGCCGAGTCGATGCGCACGTCCTTCACCGTCCCCCCTTCAGCGGTGATCGCATTTGTCCCGGTCATGTCGATCAGCGGGCGGTCGCCCGCGGTCCCCGCGAGCGTGACGCCGGCGCCGACACTGATGAAGGTCGTGGGGTTATAGACCGCCGAGCTTCCGCCGAGCAGGTGCACCACGTCACCGGCAGTGGTGATCGCGTTGAGGGCCTTCTCGATGTTGCACGCGGTGGCCGGCGAGTCGCAGTTCTCCGACGCAGTGCCCGTCGGCGACGCGTACGTGTCGGCGGCGCTCGCCGGCGCGGCCAGCGCCAGTCCGGCGACGACCATTGCCAGCAGAACCCAGCAGACGCGAACCATCCCTGACACACCGCGAGACTAGCCCAAACCCGTCACAATCTCGCCGCTAATCCACATATATCGAGGAGGAACCGAATTGGGACTGCTTGACGGAAAGAGCGCCATCGTCACCGGCTCGGCGCGCGGCATCGGCCGGGCGACTGCCGAGCTGTTTGCGAGCGAGGGCGCCCAGGTCCTCATCAACGACCTCGACGGCGACGTCGCGGAGGAAGCTTCGAAGGAGATCGACGGCGAGACCGCTGCGTTCGCCGGCGATCTGACCAAACCGGGCGTACCCGACGATCTCGTCAAGAAGGCCCTCGACGAGTTCGGCAAGGTCGACATCCTCGTCAACAACGCCGGCTACACCTGGGACGGCGTCGTCCACAAGATGACCGACGAGCAGTTCCAGGCGATGCTCGACATCCACACCGTCGTTCCTTTCCGCATGGTCCGCGCGATCGCACCTCACTTCCGCGACTCCGCCAAGGCCGAGCGCGACAAGGGCGAGGAGGTGTTCCGCAAGATCGTCAACATCTCCTCGATCTCGGGCACGATGGGCAACGCCGGCCAGGCCAACTACTCCTCGGCCAAGGCCGGGGTGACGGGCCTGACCAAGACCCTCGCCAAGGAGTGGGGCCAGTTCAAGATCAACGTCAACGCCGTCGCCTTCGGCTTCGTCGAGACGCGCTTGACCCAGGCCAAGGAGAAGGGGGAGACGATGAAGGCGGCCGGCGACTCCGATGCCGACGTCGATCTCGGCATCCCCGAGCAGATGCGGGCGATGGCCTCGATGGTGATCCCGCTCGGCCGCCCGGCACAGCCCGAGGAGGCCGCCGGCCCGGTGTTGTTCCTGGTCTCACCGCTCGGCAACTACGTGCACGGCCAGATCATCAACGTCACCGGCGGCCAGTTCGTCGGAATGATGTCCTGAGCTGCTGCGCACCGGGCTCCTAGCTCTGCTTCTCACCGCCCTCGCGGCCTCGGGCTGCGGGGGCGGTTCCGTGAAGGCGGCCCACACCGAAGACCCGCGCACCCTCGTCGCGGCGCTCGGCGACTCGATCACGGCGGGCCAGCCCGGCTACGACCCGGACCCCGGCACGCAGAACCTCTTCGGTTTCGGCGACGACCCGCGCAGCTCCTACGAGTACTGGGCCGGCAGAAAGAATCCCCAACTGGTGTTTCGCAACTGCGGCCACTTCGGCCTGCGCACCGACCAGATCGCCGCCCAATTCGACGACTGCACCGACGGTGCCGAGGCGCTGATCGTCCAAGGGGGGATCAACAACATCGTCCAGGGACGTCCCATCACCGCGGCAGCGGCCGACCTGCGGGAGATGGTGCGCCGAGGCAAGGCACTCCACGTCCCGGTCGCGATCGCCGATGTCTTGCCCTGGAACACGGGCCCCGCCGGCTCAGCCGCGCAGATTCGCCGCCTCAACCGGCTGATCGACGCCATCGGCCGCGACGAGGACGTGCCCGTTCTCCCCTTCCACCAGACCCTTGCGGACCCCGCGAATCCCGACCTGATGCCGCCCCGCCTCACCGTCGAGGGCGAGCACCCGTCGGTCGCCGGCTACCGCAGGCTCGGGCTGATGGTCGCCGCGCGGTTCGCGCCCTAGTCAGGCGTCGGTCCGGCGTTCCTCCGCCGGCGGCGCGCCCGACTCGTCGACGAGGTTCGGCGGCGGCCACGGGCCGAACCAGTTGTCGCGGGCGCCATCGATCGTCAGCACGGCACCCGAGAAGAAATCGCCGGCGGGAGAGGCGAGGAAGGCGATCAGCCACGCCATCTCCTCGGGCTCGCCAACGCGGCCGGCGGGGATCGAGCGCTCGACGTTGTCGGTGACGATCTTCGGGTACTTGGTGCGGAAGGTCTCGGTGCCGAACTGCCCCGGCGCCACCGCGCAGAGCTTGATCCCGAACCGCGCCCACTCGATCGAGAGCGTCCTCATCATGTTCTCGACCGCGGCGCGGGCGGCGCCCGAGTGGACCATGCCGGGCATGCCGTTGTGCGGCGAGAGCGTCACTGAGATCACCTTGCCGCTCTCCTGGGGAATGAAGATCTTGGTCGCGGCGGCGTGGGTCATCAGCCAGGTGCCCTCGACATTGAGCTCGATCACCGTGCGGAATCCCTTCGGCGTGATGGCCTCGGCCGGGCTCATGAACTGACCGCCGGCGTTGTTGACGAGCAGGTCGAGGCGGCCGTGACGCTCGAGCACGCCGTCGAAGAGCTTGTCGACGGCTTCCTCGTCGCGGATGTCGAGCGACTCGTATTCGGCCTTGCCGCCGACGCCCTCGATCGCCGCCACTGTTTCGGCCAGCGGCTCCTCGCGGCGACCGCAGCCGATCACGGTCGCGCCGAGCGCCGCAAGCTCGATCGCGGTCGCGCGCCCCATGCCGCTGCCGGCGCCGGAGACCACGCAGACCTGGCCGTCGAGCAGCCCTGGGGTGAAGATCTGGGAGGGAGGTGCCTCTGCCATCCGCGTTGGCGGAGAATATGTCGGTAATGCGAATCCACGCGGAGCCCCAGGTCGTTGTCGCGCCCCTGCAGGGCGGACAGGACGGCGCCACCGTCGTCGTCGAGCCGATGATCGGCGGCCGCGTGATGTGGGCCAAGGACGCGATGGAGAAGTCCGATGGGCCGCTGTGGCGGATGAAGGCGCTCGGCATCGGCGCCAAGAAGCACCTCGTCCCCTGCCCGGCGTTCCTCGTTCGCCACCCGACCGCCGGCGATGTCCTGATCGACACCGGGCTCCACCCGTCGATTGCCTCCGATCCTCGCCACAACTTCGGCAGCCTCGCGGGCCGTGTCGCGGCCCCCAAGCTCGAGACCGGCGAGGACATCCCGGCGCAGCTGCGCTCCAAGGGAATCGATCCGCGCGACATCCGCGCCGTGATCATGACCCACCTTCATCTCGATCACGCCTCGGCGATGTCGGAGTTCGGTGACTCGACCTTCGTCTTCAGCGCGGCCGAGTGGGCCGACGCCACGGCCGGATCGCGACCGCTGCTGCGCGGCTACATCCCCTCCCAGTACGACCTGCTCTTCGACTACCTCATGGTCGACTTCGAATCAGAGGACGAAGAGGCGCCGATCGACTCCTACGGTTCCTTCGCCCGCACCTTCGACCTCTTCGGCGACGGCAGCATCCGCCTCGCCTACACCCCGGGCCACAGCGCCGGTCACATGTCGGTGATCCTGCGCCTGCCGCGGCGCGACTTCGTCGTCGGCGGCGACCTCGTCTACACCTTCCGCCAGCTGGTCGGCGGCCCTCCCCAGCCGCGCCCCTACGACGAGCACAACTGGAAGCGCTCGCTGAAGGAGATGCAGCTCTTCCACCGCGAGTACCCATATGCGGTGATCACGCCGGGCCACGACGTCGACTTCTACGACAAGCTCGAGGACCGTTACGCGGAGTGAGACTTTGCCCGCGGCGCCTCGACGCCGTCGGGAACCGCTTCACGAAGAGCCTTGAGCACGCCCTTGCGCCCGTTCTCCTCGAGAGCGACGTAGAGCTTGCGGACCTCGTCAAAGACCTTGTTCGCGACCTCCTGCTGCTGCTCGGGGGTCGGGTCGTCGACCTGGGGGAAGGTCATCGGCTCTCCGAACTGGACGGTGACCTTGGGGAAGCGCAGGCGCTTCCAGCTGCGGACGCTCGCCGAGCCGTGGATCGCGCAGGGGACGACCGGGACGCCGGACTCGAGCGTGAGCTTGCCGACGCCGCGCTTGGGCTCGCCGAGCTCGCCGCTGCGCGAGCGGCCGCCCTCGGCGTACATCAGCACGCAATCGCCGCGGTTGAGAACCGTCTCGGCCGTGATGAACGCCTCCTCGTCGTGGTAGCCGCGCCGCACGGGGAAGACGCCGCCGTGCTTGAAGATGAACCTGAAGACCGGATTGCTGAACAGCTGCGACTTGGCCATGAACGCCACCTTCCGCCGCAGCCAGACGGCGGCGAAGAAGTGGTCCATCTGGCTGAAGTGGTTGGGCGTGACGATCGCGGCGCCGTGTGAGGGCACGTTCTCGACCCCGATCTGGCGAACGCGGTAAATCAGGATCGTCGGGGCGCTGAGGATCACGCGGACGACCTCGTACATCTTGCCGATGCTCTTGCGCACGGACTGGTGGTACTGCGTGAAGTACTCGGCCGGCCGCGGGTCCTTGTAGACCTGCGGCTTGAGCTTCGATTCCTTCTTTTTCCCCTCAGCCACTGCGGATTCCTACCCTGGCCTGCGCAGGGGGTTACGCGGCCGGATCACCCTCGTCTGCCCCTGCCCAGCCCTTTGAACGGGCCACGGCCTCGGACCAGCGCCCGAGCAGTCGCTCGCGCTCGGCGTCGCCCATCTGTGGCTCGTAGCGCGCCGCCTCGCGCCAGTTCGCCTCGACCTGCTCGAGCTCCCAGAACCCGGTCGCGATTCCAGCCAGATATGCGGCGCCCAGCGCAGTCGTCTCCGAGACCTCGGGAACGATCACCGGGGCCCCGAGGACGTCGGCCTGGAACTGCATCAGCCACTTGTTGACGGTGGCGCCGCCGTCGGCCTTGAGGCTGGTCAGCCGCTCGCCGCAGCCGGCCTCCTCGGCGCGGACTGCGTCGACCGTCTGGTAGGCGATCGCCTCGAGCGTCGCGCGGGCGAGATGTGCGCGCGTGCTGCCGCGGGTGAGGCCGACGATCGTCCCCCGGGCATAGGGGTCCCAGTGCGGCGAGCCGAGCCCGGTCAGCGCCGGGACGAAGTAGACGTCGTCGTTCGAGTCGAGCGAGGACGCGAGCCCCTCGGTCTCGCCGGCCTCGGAGATGATCCCGAGGCCGTCGCGCAGCCACTGGACGCCGGCGCCTGTGACGAAGACCGCGGCCTCGAGCGCGTAAGCAACCGGCTGCTCCCCCAGGCCCCAGGCGACGGTGGTCAGCAGCCCCTCGCACGGCGGCGTCGCCACGGTGCCGGAGTTGAGGAGGACGAAGCTGCCGGTGCCGTAGGTGTTCTTGGCGTCGCCGGGGTTGTGGCAGGCCTGGCCGAAGAGCGCCGCCTGCTGATCTCCGGCGATGCCCGCGACCGGCACCTCGCCGCCGAACTCCGAGGTCGCGCCGTAGATTTGCGAGGAGGGCACGGGCTCGGGCAGGCTGCCGGGGTCGACGCCGAGCAGGCCGCAGAGATCTGCGTCCCAGGCGAGCTTGTGGATGTCGAAGAGCATCGTCCGCGACGCGTTCGAGTAGTCGGTCAGGTGGCGGCCGGTGAGCTTGAAGACGAGCCAGGAGTCGATCGTGCCGAACACGGTTCTCTCCGGCAGATCGACGTTGCGGATCAACCACTCGATCTTGGTGCCGGAGAAGTAGGGGTCAATGACGAGCCCGGTGCGCTCGCGCACAAGGGGCTCGTGCCCGGCCTCGCGCAGCTCGTCGCAGCGCGCGGCGGTGCGGCGGTCCTGCCAGACCAGGGCGTTGTGAACCGGCTCGCCGGTCGCCGGGTCCCAGGCGACGACCGTCTCGCGCTGGTTGGTGATCCCGATCGCGTCGAGGTCAGACCCCTGGATCGACGCGTCCGAGAGCGCCGCGACGGCGACCTTGCGCGTAGTGCTCCAGATCTCGGCGGCGTCGTGCTCGACCCAGCCCGGCTTGGGGAAGTGCTGCTCGAACTCGCTGTAGCCGCGGCCGGCGATGCGGCCGTCGGTGTCGAAGACGAGGCAGGTCGTCCCGGTCGTCCCTTGGTCGATCGCGAGGATCACTAGATATCTCTGCGCGAACGGTATACGCGGCCGAAGTCGCGCCGCTGGCGGGAACGGTGCGCAAACCCACCCAGCGTCCGCCCGGTCGACCGGTGCGAGAGCGGCAGCTCGATCTCGGCGACCCGCTTGCCGGCGCGTACGGCGTCGACCGTCATAGCCATCTCCATACCCCAGCCGTCGGCAAACGGCAGCAGGTCGCGGAGGACGCCCGCCTTCATCGCTCGCTGGCCCGAGATCGGCGCCTCGGCGCGGAAACCGCTGAGCTCCTCGATCTTGGCGCGGGCGTAGCCGACCGCGATGCCGAAACCGCCGCCCTCGCGGCGGGCGAAAGCAGCGATCGCCAAGTCGCTGTCGCCGCTCTCGACCGCCTCGGCCAGGGCGACGAGCTCACCCGCCGAAGAGCCTAGATCCGCATCGCAGAGTAGGACCATCGTGTCGTCGCCGAGATTGCGGAGCGCAACCTCGGCCGCGGCGGTCACGTTGCCGCCCTTGCCGAGCGGCTCGATGCGGCCGACGACCTCCGCACCGTGCTCCTCCGCGACAGCGGCAGTGCCATCGGTCGAAGCGTCGTCGGCGACGTAGAGAGTCGCCCCGGGCATCGCCCGCGCCAGCGCCTCGAGCGTCGCCCCGATCGCGTCGGCTTCGTTGTGGGCAGCCACGATCGCGGCACGGGCGGAGCTTGACGGCGGCACGGGCGGATATTGTGCCGCGCGATGGCTGACATCGAAGCTCACATAACGGGAACGGTGTGGAAGATCGAGGTCAAGGTCGGCGACGACGTCTCCGAGGGCGACACGGTCGTCATCCTCGAATCGATGAAGATGGAGATGCCGGTCGAGGCCGAGGACGACGGCAAGGTCGCCGAGATCAAGTGCGAGGAAGGCCAGTCGGTCTCTGAAGGCGATGTCCTCGTCGTCCTCGAGTAGCACCGAAGAGCTGGCCGGCGGCAAGCTCCTCCTCGACTACCCGGCCGAGGCCGTCGCGCGCCTCACCCTCAACCGGCCGAGCGCCCGCAACGCGCTTGATCACGAGACGCTCGACGCGATCGCCGAGGCGATGCCTTCGCTCGACCGCGGGATCGAGGTCCGCTGCGTGATCCTCACGGGAAAAGGCAAAGCCTTTTCTGCCGGCTACGACATCGCCTCGATCCCGGAGCAGAGCTTCGAGGACGAGGCCGAGGCGCTCGTCGCCCACCCTTTCCAAAAAGCGCTCGACGCCGTCGCCGGCCACCCGTGGCCAACGCTCTGCGCGATCAACGGCCACGCCCTCGGCGGCGGGCTCGAGCTGGCGCTCTGCGCCGATCTGCGCGTCTGCACGTCGGGAGTGAAGCTGGGGATGCCGCCGGCCAAGCTCGGACTGATCTACGGGCACACCGGGCTGCGCCGGTTCATCGAGACGATCGGCGTGCCCTGGACGCGATATCTGTTTCTGCTCGGCGACACCTTGAGCTCGACGCGGGCGGAGAAGATCGGGCTGATCCACGAAGAGGTCGACGCCGCCGACCTCGAGGCCGACACCGTCGAGCTCGCGGCCGAGATCGCCGCCAACGCCCCCCTTTCGATGAAGGGCAACAAGCTCGCGATCGACACCCTCGCCGCCAACCCGGTGCTAAGCCCCGAGCAGGAGAAGGAGCTGATCGAGCTGCGCGAGTCGTGCTTTTCCTCCGAGGACTTTCGCGAGGGCATCCAGGCCTTCGCCGAGAAGCGCAAGCCCAACTGGAAAGGCCGCTGATGCGGCCGGGAAAGGCCGCTAGCTAGTTCTCGGAACCGGCGGGCAACGGATGCTCGCCGGTGTCTTCGTGCAGGAACTCGGCGCCGCCCTTCGAGGTCGAGGGCCACCAGATCTTGTCGCCGATCAACTCGACGGCTGCGGGAACCATGATCGACCGGACCACGAACGTGTCGAGCAGGATCCCCAGCGCGACCATGAAGCCGAGATCGAACGTGAAGGTGACCGGCAGCGTCATCAGCACCGAGAAAGTGCCCGCGAGGATGATGCCCGCGCTCGTGATCACCGGCCCGGTGGCGGCGATCGCCCGCAGCATTCCCTCACGCGTGCCGTGCTCGCGCGACTCCTCGCGCACCCGGGCCATCAGGAAGATCGTGTAGTCGATCCCCAGCGCGACGAGGAAGATGAAGGCGAACGTCGGTATCGAGGCGTCCATGCCGGCGTCACCGACGACGAAGCGGATGAAGAGCACCGAGAGCCCGATGGTGCAGAGGAAGGAGATGATCACGCTCGCGATCAGGACCAGCGGCGCCACCAGCGCTTGGAGCAGGATCGCGAGGATGATCGCAATCACCAGCAGGGCAATCGGGGCGATCAGCTTCAGATCCTTCGAGGTCGTTTGGTCGAGGTCGTAGTTGATCGCGGTGCTGCCTCCGATGAGCGCGGTCACGCCCGGCCCGAGATCCTCGACCACGGCGCGCATCCGCGGCACGATGTCGAGGGCCGTCTTCTTCAGCGGATCGCCGGCGAGGATCACCTTGACCTGCGCGATCTGCCCGTCCTTCGAGATCTGACCGTCCGCGGCGGCCGCGGCGACTCCGTTAACGGTCTTCAGCTTCGCGACCGTCTTCGCGACGTCGGCGGGGGTCACCGGGCCGTCCGCCCGTTCGACGAGGACCGTCGTCGGGGCGAGAAGTCCCGCCGGGAACGACTGCTGGATCGTCTTGAAGCCGTCAACGGCCTCGACGTCCTTCTTGAAGAAAGAGGTGGTCGAATAGTCAACCTTGTAGGCGAGGAGCCCGCAGGCGCCGCCGATGAAGACGATCAGCGTCACCAACAGGGCCGCCCCGGGGCGGGCGAGGACCTTGTCGCCGAAGCGCCTCCACAGCCCCTGCCGGGCGAGCGACGGATGCTCGGGGTCGTACTGAACGGTGCTCCTCCGGGGCCAGAAAGCGGTGCGGCCGAAGATCGTCAGCAATGCCGGCAGCAGCGTCAGCCCCGCGAGGCAAGCAGTGGCGACGCCGATCGCGGCCACCGGCCCGAGCGAACTGGTGTTGCCGCTGTCGGCGAGCACGAGAACGAGCATCGACAGGGCCACCGTCAGCCCGCTGGCGAGGATCGCCGGCCCGACCCGACTCAGGGCGCGCTGCATCGCGGCGTGCTTGTCCTGCTGCTTTCGCAGCTCCTCGCGGTAACGCGAGACCAATAACAGGCAATAGTCGGTCCCCACCCCGAAGATCAGTACGACGAGGATCGTCGTCGAGTTCGAAGAGACCGTCTCCCCCGATTTCGCCAGCAGGTAGATGAATGCCTGGGAGACGCCGTAGGCGAAGAAGACGACGAGCAGCGGGCTGAGCGCGACCAGCACGGCGCGGTAGATGATCCCCAGCAGGGTTAGGACGAGAAGGGCCGAGACGAGCAGGAGCTTGGTATCGATCGAGCCGAAGACTTCCTTGGCGTCGGCGCTGAAGCCGAGCCCGCCGGTGAGCTGGACCTGCAGCCCGGCGCTCCCCTGACCGGTGATGTCGCGCACCGACTTGCCCCAGTCGCCCTCGTTCTTGAAGTCGGTCGGGACCGCGAGCACGGTGTAGGCGACGCTGCCGTCCGCGGATACGAGACCCGGAACCGGAGCGGGATTGAACGGCAGCTGGGGCGGCTGGGTCAGCGGGACGAGGGGCTTGCCGTCCTTGTTCTTGGCCGCGGCAATCTTCTGGGCGTCGGTAGCGATCTTCTGCTTGTCGGCAGCGGTCAGGCCGCCGCTGCGCTTGTAGACGATCAGCCCGTTGTCGGTCTCACCGCCGGGGAACTCACTGTCGAGCGCCTTGACGACCTTCGTCGACTCGGCGCTCGCGGGCAGGAATGACTGCGTGTCGTCGGTCGTCTTGTCGGCGAGCTTCGCTCCCAGCGGGAAGAGCGCGAACAGGCCCACGACCCAAATCGCAAGCACGACCCACTTGCCGCGGCGCCCGGCGACTGTGGAAGCGAACTTTTTCAACGGACCTCCGTGTCCACGCGCCGGGCAGCCTAACCACTCGTGCCGCTCGAGGGAATTGCTGCCCTGAGGCCGAGTACCCGCTCGACCGAGGCTTCGAATTCGGCTCGCGGCAACGTCCCGGCGGCGAGCGCGCTCGCCAGCGCAGCGGCGGCCTCGGCCGCAGTCGAGCAGGAGCTGTAGAGCAACAGGTCGGTGCCCGCCGCCGCAACCCGGGTCGCCGTTTTGGTGGTCCCGGCGAGCTTCTCGACCCCGGGCGTGTCGAGCGCGTCGGTGATCGTCACCCCGGCGAACCCGAGTCGCCCGCGGAGCTCATCGGTGACCACCTTGCGCGATTGCGATGCCGGCAGGATCGGGTCGAGCGCCGAATACCGAGCCGAGGAGACCATCACCAGCTTGCCGCCGGCCGCGATGAAGCTCGGGTAGGGAGCCTCGTCGATGCGGAGCAGCTTGGCGCGCGAGAGGTTGATGATCACCGGGCGCAGATCGGTGTTGGCCGCCGTCGAGCCGAGGCCCGGGAAATGCTTTGCCGTCGCGGCGACCCCGGCCGCCTGCAGGCCCCTCGCGAAGCCGACTCCGAACTGGGCCACGTCCGGCGGCGTCGCGCCGAAAGCGCGCTGTTGATCGGCGATGAAGCCCTTGCGGCGGGCTACGTCGAGGACCGGAGCAAGGTCGACGTTGACGCCGAGCGCGGCCATGCTCCTCCCGGTCCTCCGTCCCTGGCGCTCGACGTAGGCGGCGCCCCGCGCCGCCATCGATTCGGCGCTCGCGGTCGGCGGCCCGGGAAGCCGGCGCACCTGGCCTCCCTCCTGGTCCGCGGCGATCAGCAGAGGCTGGCGTAGAGCGGCCGGGCGCGCGATCGCCTGCAGCGACGCGGTCAGGCGGCGAACCTGAGGCCGCTTGCCGGCGTTGTTGGAGAAGAGGATCACCCCCGCGAGCTCGCCGCGTCCGATCCTCTGCGAGACCGTGGCAGGGACGCGGTGACCGGCGAAGCCGCAGACGACGCGCTGCCCTGCGAGCTGAGCCGGCGTGAGGTCGGCCAGCGCGCTGCGCTGCGTCTCGCCCGGAGCCGGCGGCGCGGCGATCAGCACGCATACCGCAAGGAGGAGTCCCGCTGCGCCGGCCCTGGCCATGCGCGGTTTCTAGCAAGGAAGCGTCCGGGCCGATTCTTAGCCTGCGCAGGGTGCCATCGCTGATCAGCTTCGAAGAGGCTCTCGCCCTCGGCGAGCTCTCCAGTCAAGAGGAGATCGGCGAGCTGGTCGAGCGCGCCTGGGCCGTGCGCAAAGAGAACTTCGGCGACTCGACCGACATGTGCTCGCTCGTCAACGCCAAGTCGGGCGGTTGTGCCGAGGACTGCGGCTTCTGCGCCCAGTCCCGCTACGCCGAGGCAGACACGCCGATGCACGCGATGATGGAGCCCGACCAGATCCTCGAGCACGCCAAGGCGGCCGAGGCGGCCGGCGCCCACCGCTTCTGCATGGTGACCCAGGGCCAGGGCCTCTCGAAGAAGGACTTCGAGAAGATCGTCGAGGGCGCCAAGCTCGTCTCCGAGCACACCAACCTCAAGCGCTGCGCCTCGATCGGCCACATGTCGGTCGACCGGGCGAAGACGCTCAAGGACGCCGGCATCCAGCGCGTCCACCACAACGTCGAGACCTCGCAGTCCTATTACCCCGAGGTCTCATCGACGGTCAGGTACGAAGGCAGAGTTCGGACGATCGACGCGGTCAAGGAGGCCGGCGTCCAGCGCGTGCACCACAACGTCGAGACGGCCGAGTCCTATTACCCGGAGGTCTCCACGACCGTCCGGTATGAGGGCCGCATGCGCACGATCGGCGCGGTCCGCGAGGCCGGCCTGGAGACGTGCGTCGGCGGCATCCTGAACCTCGGCGAGACGCGCGAGCAGCGCATCGAGATGGCGTTCGAGCTGGCGGCGATCGATCCGACCTCGGTGCCGATCAACCTGCTCAACCCGCGACCCGGGACGAAGTTCGGCGGCCGCGAGCACATGGATCCGTGGGAGGCCGTGAAGTGGATCGCGATCTTCCGCCTGATCCTGCCCGATGCGCTGTTCCGGCTCTGCGGCGGGCGCGTGGAGAACATCGGCGAGTTGCAGCAGCTCGCGGTGCGGGCGGGCATCAACGGCGTGATGATGGGCAACTTCCTGACCACGCTCGGCAACACGCCCGACGAGGACCGTGCGATGTTCGAGAGCCTGGGCCTGGACGTCGGGCGCCAAGCCGACAACGGCGCCAACCCGCGGCCCGACAACCGCAGCGGCTGGCTCGAGGGCGAGACGCCCGACCGCGACGCCGACGCGACATCGCGCGGCACGGATCCGACCACTGCCTGGCCGGGCCTCGAGGTGCGGATGTGGGACCCCTCGACGCAGCTGCGCTTCGCGCGCAAGCGCCACGTCCCGCAGCGGCCCGACCGCGCGCCGAACACCGCCCCCCACGCGCCGGGCT
>JAWVFN010000017.1:0-4459 GCA_033855935.1 Solirubrobacterales bacterium
CTCAGAGGCCGAGTTGAAGGAATGGGCGCGCAAGATCGCCGCCTGGAGATCCCGTCGCGAGGTTTTCGCGTATTTCAATGACGACATGCGTGGTTTCGCTCCAGCCAACGCGGCGGCCCTAAGCGCGACGCTACATTGAGCCCGTGATCGCCAGTCTTTCGGTGGGTGGCGTCGGACTCCTCGCGGCGCTCGGCGCAGGCCTCGTCAGCTTCCTCTCCCCCTGCGTCCTGCCGCTCGTTCCCGGCTACCTGTCGACGGTCACGGGCGTCTCGGCGCCCGACCTCGAGCGCGCCGACTGGCGCCACGTGCTGGTCCCGAGCCTGCTCTTCGTCGGCAGCTTCTCGGCGATCTTCATCGCCTACGGCGTCACCGCGACGGGGCTCGGCAGCTTCCTCCAGGACCACCGCGACACGCTCAACAAGATCTCAGCGGTGCTGATCATCGCCATGGGCGTCTTCCTGATCTCGGCGATGTTCATCACCCGGCTGAACCAGGAGTGGCACATGGACGCGCTGATGGAGCGCGCCGGCCGCGGGGGCCCGATCGTGGTCGGCGCCGCCTTTGCCTTCGCCTGGACGCCGTGCATCGGGCCGACCCTGGGCGCGATCCTGACCCTCGCCAGCACGACGGGGTCGGCTGCAAAGGGCGCGCTGCTGCTCGCCGTCTACTCCGCTGGTCTCGCGATCCCCTTCCTTCTCAGCGCTCTCGCATTCACCCGGATGACGACCGCGTTCGCGGTGATCAAGCGCCACTACCCCGCGATCATGGCGACCGGCGGCCTGATCCTGATCGCGATGGGCGTCCTGGTCTGGACCAACGAGCTGACCCGCCTCAACAACGAGGCGATCAACTGGCTCGACGGCCTCGGGCTCGACTTCTCGAACGTCTAGCTCCCTCTCGGCCGGCCGCGCCGCAGGATGTCGCTCAAGCATTTGGTAGCTGCGGGCAGATATCTGCGGCGTCAGGAATAATGGCTCAGATGAGAGGCGTCGGGGCCCCGGGGAAGTCGAGCTACTCGCTGCTGGCTGCGGCCATGATCACCTGTGCCGCCGCCCTTGCCCTGCTGCCGGCGGCCGCGAGCGCGGTGACGACCTCCTGCGGCGCGCAGCTCCCCGACGGCGCCGGCGGCTACCGCACCTGCACCTTCGGCGACGATTTCAAGGGCACGAGCCTCAACGCCGCCAACTGGACGCCGCTGACGACGGCGACGACGGGCTTCAGCGTGGCCGGCGAGTGCTACGTCGACGACAGGTCGCACGTCAGCGTCGGCAGCGGCTACCTGACGCTGACGGCGACCAGGTCTTCGCTCCCGCAGACATGCATGCCCTGGTACTCGACTCCCTACCGCAACGGCATGGTCACCAGCCGGGACCAATTCGCCCAGACCTACGGCAGGTTCGAGATTCGCGCCAAGGTGCCCGTCGGCACCGGCCTGCAGCCGGCGTTCTGGATGTGGCCGCGCGACATGGCCTACGGCGACAGGTCGGGCGAGATAGACGTCGCCGAGTGGTACGGCGTGTATCCCGATCTCGTCGTTCCCACCCTGCACATGCACGATGCGCTTGGCCTCGACCAAACCAAGACCACCTACGACTGTCACATTTCGGCCGTCGACAAGGGGTTCCACACCTACGCCGTCGAGTGGAAGCCGATCAGCTTCACCTTCCTCTACGACGGCGAGCCCTGCCTGACCGTGTCGAACTGGGATCCGGGAGCCCCGCTGACAGCACCCCAGCCGTTTGATCAGCCCTTCTTCATGATCCTCCAGCAGGCACTCGGCTGGTTCCCGAATGCGGTCGCGCCGAGCACACCGTTCCCGGCGAGATTCGTGATCGACTACGTGCGCGCCTGGCAGTAGCGGTCGATCAGGGAGGGCTTCGCCATCAGGTCGCTCCGTAGCGGCCGCCCGGCATAAGTCGCTACGGGCTTTGCCCTTCGCCCTCCAAAGAGGGCGGCCTGACGTCGCTAGGCACCGCAACCTCGACCGGGATCCCAAGCGCCTCGGCCTCGGTGATCCCCTCGCCCTCGGCATCGCGGGCACAGACGATGCGAAAGCGGCCGGTGCCAAGCTCGGGGTCGGGGACGACGGGCAGGCCGCGGATCTCCTCCCAGCCCAGGCGCTCGATCTCGAACGGGTTCATCCGCACCTCGGCCGCCGGGAAGGGGCAGCTCGAGTTGTGCTGGTCGATCGCCTTGGAGATCGCTTCCAGGTTCTTGACTTCAGAAGATCCCACCGCCGTCAATGTAGCGAGACCCTGGCGGCGTCTACAAGCCTCCGTACGATCGTTGGAGGTGATCGCCCACGTCGACATGGACGCCTTCTACGTCTCGATCGAGATGCTCCGCCACCCCAAGTTGAGGGGGAAGCCGGTGGTCGTCGCCCACGACGGGCCTCGCGGCGTCGTCACCACCGCTTCCTACACGGCCCGCAAGTTCGGTGTCCACTCGGCGTTGCCGTTGGTCGTCGCCAGGCGCCGCTGCCCGGAGCTGACCGTGCTGCCCGTCGACATGCAGCTCTACCGGCGCGGCTCGGTCAAGGTGATGGAGACCCTGGCCGAGTTCAGCGACACGGTTGAGATCGTCGGCATGGACGAGGCCTACGTCGACCTCTCGGGGTCGCCGGTGCCGCAGTCGCGGGCGCGGGAGATCAAGAGCAAGATCAAGGCGGCGACCAACCTCGTCTGCTCGATCGGCCTGGCGCCGAACAAGCTGATGGCGAAGATCGCCTCCGACCTCGACAAGCCCGACGGCCTCTTCGTACTGACCGAGGAGAACTGGCTCGAGGCGGTCGGCGACAAGCCCGCCTCGCTGCTGCCCGGGGTCGGGCCCAAGACGTTCGAGCGGCTCCAGGGCGCCGGAATCGAGACGGTGGCCGATCTTGCAAGCGCCGACGACGGCCTGCTCGAGCGCGCGTTCGGGCCCAACCACGGCCGTGGTCTCCGCGATCGCGGCCGTGGCATCGGGGCCACCGAGCTGACCACCGAGCGGGTGCGCAAGTCCGAGAGCCGCGAGACCACCTTCCCGTACGACGTCAGCGACCGCGCCGAGCTCCGCGAGACGCTCGAGCGGCTCGCCGGCTCGGTCTGCGCGAGCGTCGAAAGCCACGGCCGCCGCGGCCGGACGGTGACGATGAAGATCCGCCTCCACCCCTTTCGCACCTATACGCGCTCGCGCACACTGGCCGAGGCGACCAGCGACGTGGAGGTCGTCCGCACCGTTGCCGGCGAGCTGCTCGAGAACTTCGAGCTCGACGCCGCCGTGCGCCTGATTGGAGTCGGTCTCGCCGGCCTCGAGGGAGGCGAACGCGAAAGCGCCCCGGCCGACGAATCGACCGGAGCGCTGTCACTGGACGTCTGAGTCCCCTGCTTTAGCTGGCTACTTGGTGGCCCAGATCGGGCCGATGCCCACGTAGCCGAGCCTGTTCTTGGTTGCCGTGGTCAGGTCGTAGACCCGGTTGCCGGAATAGGGCCCGCGGTCGATGACCGGAACCGTGACCGTCTTGCTCCCGTGATGCAGGGTCACCTTGCTCCCGCACGGAAGCGTCTTGTTGGCGACACCGAGCTTGCTCGGGGTCAGGACCCCCCCGCAGGCGACGCCGTTGCCGTAGAGGCCGGGCCCGTAATACGAGGCCTCAACCGCCCGGTAGGCATTCAGTCGCTTGGTCTTCGAGCTGACCGGCGCGACACCGTCGTGCTTGACGATCGCCTGGACCTTGTATACGCCTGGGCTCTGGGGACGCCATTCGGTGCGGAAGCCGCCGCCGGCATCCGTCTTTGCGTCCTTGACCCGCTTGCCATTGACGTCGATCTCGACCGAGTGGACGCCGCCTGGAGTGACCTTCCCCTTGACCTTGACCTTGTCCACGGCGAGCACGTTGCGCTTGCCGAGCTGGAGCTCGACGCCCGACGCGGTCGCGGCGGTTGCCGTCGGATCGGTGCCCGCGAGCGGGGCACCGGTGACCGCGGCGGCCAGGGCGATTCCATTCGATGCTGTGATTACGGCGAGCGGGAGCAGCGCGAGCGCTGCCATCCGCCTCCGCTTGATCCGGAAGCGATGCACTTCCAAAACACCTGTTCTTTCTGTCCTGCCTACGGGGTTAGCTGACGGGCTCGCGAGCGCAGGCAGCCGCCGGATTGCTCCTTGGCCATTCCTGCGATCCCGCTGGGGGCGGATAACCGCCCCGTTCGCCCCAACTTCTTGGGTCCCCCGCTCTGCCACCGTGAGGAGGCAGACTCGGCAGATAGCTTTTCTCGTTCGCCGGCGACGTTAGGAGTTACTAACAATTAACTCTGTGACGACGGTCACATAGCAATCTGTCTGCACGGGACGTTTCAACCCCCACCCCACTGTGGAATGATCGTCAACGTGGACGGAGACCGCCTCACAGGGCTTGACGCATCGTTCCTTCATCTCGAGGGTGCCGATACGCACATGCACGTCGCCTCGACGATCCTCTTCG
>JAWVFN010000018.1:0-3797 GCA_033855935.1 Solirubrobacterales bacterium
CTCCGTGGCGCGCTGTGCGCCTCGCCAAGTTCGCCGGCCGTCACCCCGAGCTGGCCGGCAAGGCAACCAACGGCACCGCCGACAAGGTCGCCTCGAAGGTCGCCTCCGGGCAGAGCGACAAGCGCTAGCCGCTACTTGGCTTTCAGCTCCAGCGTTGCGCTCTTGGTGATCGGCGTGGCGAAACTCGCCGCGTAAGCGATATGGAGCGCCGTCTTCAGCTTTGACTTGTGCTGCAGCTTCTTGCGGGTCTTCTTCGTCGGGCGGAGGTTGAGGACCAGATCCCCGGGCGCGTTCGCGGTGGCGGTAGCGATCTTGGTCCGTCCAGATGTCACGGACAGCGTGCCCGGGTTCGGTACCGAGACCGTAACGGTCGCCATGCCTTTTTTCCGGGCTTCGGTCGTGAAGCTGAAGTCGGTGGTTGGCTCGATCGTGGCGTTCATCAGCAGCTCGCGGTGCTGCACGGTTCCGGCTGCGGGTGCTGTCGCGCCGTCGGCCTGTGTGACCCAGACGTCCAGCACCGCCCCCGGGATTGGGTCCTGCGCGTATACGTAGACGTTGACGTCGTCGATGCCGATCCGGTCTCCGATCGAGATCGGTTGCGAGGTCGCAAAAGCGCCGATGCCGGGCGGCGGATTGAGTTGCGTCGACCCGGAGTTGACGAACAGAGCGCTGGTCCCGCCCAGCGGGCGGAGCACCTGAAAGCGGGCAGATTGGGCGCCGGACTGCCAGCGCGCGCTCCAGCTGGTGACGACGCCGTTGACTGGCGAGGTGACCATGCGCCCCGGGATCGCCGCCGGCGAATAGGTGCACTGGTACGGCGGCGGCGTCCCGCAGGTGGTGCCCGACGTGTTCCCCGTGTGGGTCAGATCGCTGCCGATCGTCACCGACGCGTACCCGGATGGCGCCGCGAAAAGCGCGACGGCGGCGACGCCCAAAGTCCAGCGCAATCCCCTTGCCACGCCTGCATCATATCCCCGTGATCTTGTCCTCATAGACTGAAGCTGTGAGCCAAAGCGACAGCTTCGGAGCCCGCGACACGCTGAAGGTCGGCGAGCGCGAATACGAGATCCACCGCCTCGACGCGCTGCAGGCCAAGTTCGACGTCGCCCGCCTTCCCTATTCGCTCAAGGTCCTCCTAGAGAATGCATTGAGGTTGGAGGACGGCACCTCGGTCACCTCAGCCGACGTCGAGGCGATCGCCGGCTGGGACGCCAAGGCCGAGCCCAGCGTCGAGATCCCGTTCCAGCCCGCTCGGGTGCTGATGCAGGACTTCACCGGCGTGCCCGCGGTCGTCGACCTCGCGGCGATGCGCGATGCGATGGAGGACCTCGGCGGCGACCCGGCCGCGATCAATCCGCTGGTTCCGGTCGACCTCATCATCGACCACTCGGTCCAGGTCGATGCCTTCGGCACAGCCAAGGCCTTCGCCTACAACGCCGAGCGCGACTACGAGCGCAATGGCGAGCGCTACGCATTCCTGCGCTGGGGCCAGGAGGCCTTCGACAACTTCCGCGTCGTTCCGCCCGCGACCGGCATCTGCCACCAGGTCAACCTCGAGTACCTCGGCCGAGGCGTGTGGACCAAGGAGTCAGAAGGAATTACCCAGGCGTTCCCCGACACCCTGGTCGGCACCGACTCGCACACGACGATGATCAATGGGCTCGGTGTGCTCGGCTGGGGCGTCGGCGGCATCGAGGCCGAGGCGGCGATGCTCGGCCAGCCGATCTCGATGCTGCTGCCGCAGGTGCTCGGCTTCAAGCTCACCGGCGAGCTGCCCGAGGGCGCGACCGCGACCGACCTCGTGCTGACCGTCACCGAGATGCTGCGCGAGAAGGGCGTCGTCTCCAAGTTCGTCGAGTTCTTCGGACCCGGCATCGCCGGTCTCGGGCTCGCCGACAGGGCGACGATCGGCAACATGTCGCCGGAGTTCGGCTCGACCTGCGCGATCTTCCCGATCGACGCCGAGACGCTGCGCTACCTCGAGTTCACGGGCCGCCCGACCGAGGTGATCGAGCTGACCGACGCCTACACGCGCGAGCAGGACCTCTTCCACGGCGAGGAATCCGAGGAGGCGACTTACTCCGACACGCTCGAGCTCGATCTCGGCGACGTAGAGCCGAGCCTCGCCGGCCCCAAGCGCCCCCAGGACCGCGTCCCCCTCGCGCAGGCGCGCGACGGCTTCCTCGCCGCGATGGAGGAGTTCGATCCCGAGGCCGCCGAGCAGCTCACCAACGGCCGCGACGAGGCGATGGAGGAGTCGTTCCCGGCCTCCGATCCGCCTGCCGAAGACCACGACTCGGACGCGGGCAAGCCGCGACCGGTGGGCGCCGCGACCAAGGCGAAGACCAGCGACGCCGTCTCGGTCCAGCTCGAGAGCGGCGAAGTGGTGGAGCTCGACCACGGCAAGGTCGTGATCGCCGCGATCACGAGCTGCACCAACACCTCGAATCCCTCGGTAATGGTCGCCGCCGGCCTGGTCGCCAAGAAGGCGCTCGAGCGCGGCCTGCGGCGCCAGCCCTGGGTCAAGACCTCGCTGGCGCCGGGCTCGACGGTCGTCACCGAGTACCTCGAGAAGTCGGGCCTCGACAAGTCCCTCGACCTGCTCCAGTTCAACCTCGTCGGCTACGGCTGCACCACTTGCATCGGGAACTCGGGGCCGCTCCCGGACGAGATCTCCAAGGCCGTCAACGAGAAGGACCTCGCCGTCTGCGCGGTGCTATCCGGCAACCGCAACTTCGAGGGCCGGATCAACCCCGACGTCAAGGCGAATTACCTGGCCTCGCCGCCGTTGGTCGTCGCCTACGCCCTCGCCGGGCGCATGGACCTCGACATCACCACCGAGCCGCTGGGCCTCGATGCTGACGGCGCGCCGGTGCATCTGCGCGACATCTGGCCCTCGAACAAGGAGATCTCCGACGTCGTCGCCGAGGCGGTGCGCGCCGACATGTTCACCAAGAACTACGCCGATGTCTTCACCGGCGACAAGGCCTGGCGCGGCATCGAGGTGCCCGAGGGCGACCGCTACACCTGGCCCGACTCGACCTACGTCCGCAAGCCGAGCTTCTTCGAGGAGATGCCGGCCGAGCCGGCGCCGGTCGAGCCGATAACCGATGCCCGGGTGCTGGCGCTGCTCGGCGACTCGGTGACCACCGACCACATCTCGCCGGCCGGCGCGATCAAGAAGGACAGCCCCGCGGGCAGCTGGCTGGTCGAGAACGGCGTCGAGCCCCGCGATTTCAACTCCTACGGCGCCCGCCGCGGCAACCACGAGGTGATGATCCGCGGCACCTTCGGCAACATCCGGCTCCGCAACCAGCTCGTCGAGAAGCAGGGCGGCTTCACTAGGCATTTCCCGGACGGAGAAGAGACGACGATCTACGAGGCGGCGATGAAGTACGCCGACGAGGGCGTGCCCCTCGTCGTCCTCGCCGGTAAGGAGTACGGCTCGGGCTCGTCGCGCGACTGGGCCGCCAAGGGCACTAAGCTCCTCGGCGTGCGGGCGGTGATCGCCGAGAGCTTCGAGCGCATCCACCGCTCCAATCTGATCGGGATGGGCGTCGCGCCCCTCCAGTTCCCCGACGGCGAGTCCGTCGCCTCTCTCGGCCTCACCGGGGAGGAGACGTTCTCGGTCTCCGACCTCGACAACGGCAACGCCAAGGCCGTGACCGTGACCGCTGAGCGCGAGGGCGCCGACCCGGTCTCCTTCGAGGCCAAGGTCCGGATCGACACGCCCAACGAGGCCGAGTACTTCCGCAACGGCGGCATCCTCCACCGCGTGCTTCGCGACCTCAAGGGCT
>JAWVFN010000019.1:0-5050 GCA_033855935.1 Solirubrobacterales bacterium
GAGAGTCCACCAGCTGCGCCACCGTTGAATCCCGGGCTGCCGGCGTTGGCTGTGACTGACTCAGGCCCGCCGTTGCCACCGCCTCCGCCCACCTCGACGTAGAGGATCGCGCCGGGCTTGACCGCCAGATCAGCGACCGCGAGTGCTCCGAAGCCCCCAAGCACCGAGCCGTTGCCGCCGCGCCCGCCGACGCCGCCGATCGCAATGACGCGCACGGTCTTGACTCCCGTTGGGACTTTGAGCGTCTGCTCGGCGCCGGTGAAGGCGAACGTCGCGGTCGTCGTTCGCGCTATTGCGGCACCGGGGCCGGCGAACAGCGCGACGACTGCGGCAAGAGCAGCGATCCCGGGCCCTTTGCGGGAGGTTGAAATCAGACTACGAACCTACCGTCTTTCTCGAGCTCCTCGCCGTCGACGACGATCGAACCGCCCTGGCGCAGGTCGCAGATCATGTCCCAGTGCACGGCGGACTCGTTGACGCCGCCGGTATCCGGATACGAGGCGCCGACCGCGAGGTGCACGGTGCCGCCGATCTTCTCGTCGAGGAGGATCTCGCCGGTGCCCTTGGTGATGCCGAAGTTGGTGCCGATGCCGAGCTCGCCGAGGCGCCGCGCGCCTTCGTCGGAATCGAGCATCTCGTTGAGGAACTCCTCGCCGCGCTCGGCGGTCGCGTCGACGACCTTGCCGCCCTCGAAGCGGAACTTGACGCCGGACACCTCGCGGCCGGCGTAGGTCGCCGGCAGATGGAAAGTGATCTCGCCCTCGGCCGAGTCCTCGTGCGGGCCGGTGAAGAACTCGCCATCGGGCATGTTGTGCTTGCCGTCGGCGGCGATGAAGGTGCGGCCGGCGACGTTGAGCTTGATGTCGGTGCCCGGGCCGGTGATGTGGACCTCCTCGCGACCCTGGATCCAATCGGCGAGGCGCTTGGTCTCCTCCGACGCGCGCTTCCAGGCGCCGACCGGGTCGTCGTCGGTCGCCAGACAGGCGGCGTAATAGAAATCCTCGTAGGCGGAGAGGCTCATCTTCGCCTCGGACGCGTAGGCGTTGGTCGGAAACAGCGTCAGAGACCAGCGCAGCTCGTCCTTGGCCGCGCGCTCCATCATCGTCTTCATCAGGGGCTGGCGGGCGATCTGCCGGGCGCGCTGGCGCTCGGGCGGGATTTTGGAGAGCTCGCGGTTGTTGATCGAGGCCATGACCGCGAAGCGCACGTCGGCCTCCTCGACCGCCCACTTCGCGGGAGGAGCGACCCAGGCGAGCTGCTCGTCGGATGCGTGCTCGAGGAAGGTGACGTTCTGCTCCTCGAGCCCGACGTTCGTGACCGGATGGCCGCCGGCGATCACGACCTGCTCGAAGATCGCCTTGAGCAGCGGCGCCGCCGCCATCTCGCCCTCGATCAGGCAGACGTCGTCCTTCTTCACCCCGGTCGAGTGCTCGACCATGATCCGCGCGAGGTTCTCGACCCGCGGATCGTTCATGCCGGGGACTCGGTCTTCGATGTGACCATCGCCAGGAACAGCGCGTGGACGCGGGAGTCGTCGGTCAGCTCGGGATGAAAGGCGACCGACAGGACGTGGCCGTCGCGGACTGCGACTGGGTGCCCATCGATCTCTGCCAGCACCTCGACGTCGGGGCCGTGTTCCTCGACCCAGGGCGCGCGGATGAAGACGGCGCCCAGCGGCTCCTCCCCGATCCCCTGGACCGCGAGGTCCGACTCGAAGCTTGCGAGCTGACGCCCGAAGGCGTTTCGAAGGCAGGCGTAGTCGGCGAGCGCCAGATGGTTGCGGTCGCAGATGATCATCCCCGCGCACGCGCCGAGGATCGGCGCGCCGGCGCCGTGGAGGTCGCGGACGGCGACGTCGAGTCCGTCGCGGGCCATGCCCTTGGCGATCGTCGTGCTCTCGCCGCCGGGGATGACGAGGCCATCGAGGCCGACGAGATCGGCGGGGGTGCGCACCTCGGTCGTCTCGGCGCCAAGCCCGCGCAGCATCTCCGCGTGGCGCGCGAAGTCACCCTGCGTAGCTAGGACGCCGACCTTCAAGACCCGCGGTGCTGGAGCAGGCCGCCGTCGGCGGCGAGCGCCTCGATCTCGATCCCCGGCATCGGGTCGCCGAGCGCCTCGGAGGCCGCCGCGACGCGCTCCGGGTCGTTGAAGTGGGTCGTCGCCTCGACGATCGCCTTGGCGCGCTTCTCGGGGTCCTCGCTCTTGAAGATCCCCGAGCCGACGAAGTTGCCCTCGGCGCCGAGCTGCATCATCAGCGCGGCGTCGGCGGGGGTCGCGATGCCTCCGGCGCAGAACAACGGCACCGGCAGCCAGCCGAGCTTGGCGACCTCCTGGACGACGTCGAGCGGCGCCGAGTGCTGCTTGGCGGCAGAAGACTGCTGCTCGGGCCGCAGCGAGGACAGCCACTTGATCCCGTCGGTGATCTCGCGCATGTGGCGCACGGCCTCCACAACATTCCCGGTCCCGGCTTCGCCTTTGGAGCGGATCATCGCCGCGCCCTCTGCGATCCGCCGCAGCGCCTCGCCGAGATTGGTCGCGCCGCAGACGAAGGGCACCTCAAACGCAAGCTTGTCGATGTGGTTCGCCTCGTCGGCCGGCGTCAGCACCTCCGACTCGTCGATGTAATCCACTTCGAGCGCCTGCAGCACCTGCGCCTCGGCAAAGTGCCCGATCCGCGCCTTGGCCATGACTGGAATCGAGACCGCCGCCTGAATCTCCTTGATCATCCGCGGATTGGACATCCGCGCCACGCCGCCATCGCGCCGGATATCAGCGGGCACGCGCTCGAGCGCCATCACCGCGCAGGCCCCCGAGTCCTCTGCGATTTTTGCGTGCTCAGCGTTGACCACGTCCATGATCACCCCGCCCTTCAACATCTCGGCGAGGCCGGTCTTGACGCGGAATGTGGCGCGTTCGGTCACGCCACCATCTTACGGAGCCGCGCTATTTGAGCTTGAAAGCGCGGATCCGATCGCGGTGCGCGGCTTCGTCCTTGGCGTACACACCGTGGGCGAGAGCCTGGACCAGCGACATCAGCGCGGCGTTGGAACGGATGTAAGAGGGGCTGTTCGACGAGTAGTAGAGGACGAGCTCGGAGTGCTCGGCGACGTCGGAAAGAGTGGCGTCCGTGATCGAGAGCGAGCGAGCGCGCCGGTGCCGGGCGAGCTTCAGCGAGCGAAGGATCAGCGGATGGGCTTTGCCGGCGGAGATCGCGACGACGAGGCAGTCCTCGTCCATGCGATTGAGCCGCGAGAGCGCCTCCTGGTTGGTCGAAGCGACGATCTCGGCCCGGATGTCGAGCAGGCCGAGGAGGTGGCGCAGGTAGCTGGCGAAGAAGGCCATCTGCTCGACGCCGACGATGACGACACGGCGGGCGTTGGCGAGTGCCGAGACCGAGGACTCGATCTGCTCACGCGTGAGGCTGCGCGCGGTCTCCTCGATGTTGGCGTGGTCGGAGCCGAGCGATGCCTCGAAGTCTGAGTGGTCGAAGCTGAACAGCGGCATCTCGGCCTTGCCGTTGCCGTTGGCGTCACCGTTGCCGTTGGCCACCTTATGGCGGTACTCCTCGATCGCCGCCTGCTGCAGCTCCGGGTAGCCCTCGAAACCGAGCGCCTGGGAGAAACGGACGACGGTCGAGGACGAGGTGCTGGCCCGGCGGGCGAGCTCCTCGGCGGTCTGGAACGCGGCCTCGTCGAGGTGATCGACGATGTAGCGCGCGACCTCCTTCTGCGAGCGCGAGAAATCGTCGAAGCGCTCGGTGATGTATTCGGAGAGGCTCTTGCGAGCCTGCGCGTTGCGGGTAGCCGTTCGTGCCACGGCGGTCCATTTCGCCTCCCCGGGTGATTCTCCTTTCCAGAATCTGCTTGTATCGCGCATAGATGAGCCTGGAGGAGCTGCTGCGGCAGACAAACCGCAACATGATCGGCTTCGATTTGGCGCTCGGCACCGCGGCGCTTGTGGCCCCCACCGCGACGCTCCGGGTGCTGGGCCACGACGCCCCGAGCGAGGACGCCAAGCACCTTTTCCAGCGCTGCGGCCCGATCTGGCTCACCTTCGCCACCGCCCATCTCGTCGCCGAGCGGCGCGGTCGCCGCGACGACTGGTGGGCGCTCGCCTGGCTGCGCGGGACCGAGCTCGCGACCGACGCCGTCTGGGCGCGCTCGCCGGCGGTGTCGCGCCCGGGCGCCAAGGCGGGGCTGGTGTTGGCCGGCGTCGCCAACCTGGCGATGACGCTGGGCTTCGCCCACATGGCAAACCGCGGCGGCAACTACTGAGATGAAGCGCTAGCCCGGCGCGCTGCTGCCGGCGACCGGGTTGCTGCAGTTCTTGAAGCCGACCGCCCGCGCCAACTCGTGGCGCTTCTGGGCGCCGTCGGAGATCTGCTTCTGGAGCTTTCCGTAGGTGTTTCCGTCCTGCTGCTCGGCCGCCTTCTGGCCCTGCTCGAGCAGATCGAGGGCGCGCTGCTGGGCCTCGAGGTAGGCCTCGTACTTCGAGCTCAGATCGCCGGGCGGCTTCAGATTGCGCAGGGCGTCGAGCTCCTTCTGGGCCGAGGCGACGAGTTGGCCGGTCTGATCGGCGGCGGCGGAGGCGTTGGCCGGCGGCGTGGCCTGGATCTGCTTGAAGTTCTGTTGCTCAGCCCGGCAGAGCTCGTCGCCCTTGGTGATCAGCTCCGGGCCGCTGACCTGGGTGCCGCCTCCCCCGCCGCCGCAGCCGCTCACCAGAGCGACGAAAGCGGCCGCGCCGAGCGCCGCGAGCTTTGGAAGTGGGCCCATCGACGTGGATCCTACGCGGGGCGGTCTGCGCGGCATGCTTGAATTGTCAGACCGAAGAAAGGAGGTGGTCCTAAGTTGAGTTCATTGCTTATCGGGACATCGGAGGTGCAGGGCCGCTAGGCCCGGGCGCTTGGGGGCCATAGGGCTCCCGTGAAGTGCCCAGCTCCGTGGGCGGCACGCGGCCGCCGAGCGGAATCCAACCCGGGCACCGGCGAGCGAGAGAGGTGGGTGCTGTCCTGCCCCACCACTCCAAATCTCTCGCCCGTTCAGACCGCGTT
>JAWVFN010000020.1:0-4761 GCA_033855935.1 Solirubrobacterales bacterium
GCGACCCGCGGGTGCTCGCCGGTCTTGATCGCGTTGTTCTCGGCCGGCAGGCCGAAGGCGTCGTAGCCCATCGGGTGCATCACCTGGAACCCGTGGCGACGCTGGAAGTGGGCGATCGCGTCGCCCACGGCGTAGCACTTGAGGTGGCCGACGTGGGGCTCACCCGAGGGGTAGGGCAGCATCTCGAGCACGTAGCTCTTCGGCTTCGATTCGTCGTGGCCGGGCTCGCCGGGGCCGGCGACCTTCCAGGTCTCCTCGGCGGCCCAGACTGCCTGCCACTTGCGTTCTATCTCGCGCGGCGCGTAGCTGCTCACGGAGCGGAGTCTAGGTGTGCCGACTCGCCGCGGACGAGAGTCGCGGCGTCGTCAGCAGACTTCGCCGGAGCCGCCGGATTCCTCGGCGACGATCGTCAGCGCATCGATGAACGCGGCCCTCTGGGCCGGCTTCATGCGGCCCAGGGCGCGGCTCAACGGCGCCAGGGTTTCGTCGATCACCGGGCGCATCACCTTTGCGTGCTCCTCGGCGACGCTGACGATTGTTCGCCGCCGGTCGGCCTCGTCCTCACGTCGCTCGACCAGGCCGGCGCGGCTGAGCTCGCCGACGAGGAGGCTTGTCGTGCCCAGGGTCAAGCCGAGGCGCCCGGCGAGCTCGCTGACGCTCAAGGGGCCCTCGGTGGTCAGCACAAGGAGCGGGTTGACGTGGCGCTCGCCGAGCTCGCCGCTCTCGAACGCCTTCTCCATCGCCTCCGGCTTGCCTCGCTCCTTGCTTCGCTGCTTGAAGCCCCCGACCACCGTTGTGAGCAGCGCCAAGACCTCGCGCGCTTGCACGTCGGTGGCGTTCTTGGGACGCGGGGCTGTCTCCGTCTTCGGGGGCACAGGTCTCTCTCCTTATGATATAACCATTGAAATTCAAATGGTTTGAACTTCTAAATACTTGGTAAAGCACAGTATATCCCTCCAGGAGGCTCCCAGATGAACGACAACTTGAACTACCGCGGACCACTCGCCCGAATCGCCCGGTGGTGCTCCGCACACCGCAAGACCGTGATCGCCTCCTGGGTGGTGGTCCTGATCGGCGTGTCCGTCGGCTCGAGCGCAGTCGGCACCAACTACGCCAACAACTCCTCGAGCGGCAACACCGAGTCGCAGCGGGCGACCAACTTGCTCCAGCGCGACTTCCCGACCCAGGCCGGCGATACCGACCAGATCGTGTTCAAGGCCAAGAGCGGCAGCGTCAACGACCCCACCGTGCGTTCGCAGATCCAGCCAATGCTCGTCAAAGTCGCGAAGCTCCCCCACGTCTCCGGGGTCGTCAGCCCCTACAGCGCCGCCGGCAAGGGTCAGATCGCGCCGAACGGGCAGATCGCCTTCGCCACCGTCAATTTCGACCAGCGCGGCTTCGACGTCGCCAAATCCGACGTCCAGCGGGTAATCGATACCGCCGAATCCGCGCGCACGCCGCAGCTACAAGTCGAGCTCGGCGGCCAGGCGATCCAGCAAGCCGAACAGGCATCGCTGGGAACGGCGACCGCGATCGGCTTGATCGCCGCGATCGCCGTCCTCCTGATCACCTTCGGCTCGTTCGTGGCGATGGGACTGCCGATCGCCACCGCGTTGCTCGGGCTCGGCACCGGCGTCGGCCTGATCGCCTTCGGGACGCACGTCGTCGACATGCCCGACTTCTCGACCGAGCTCGCGGTGATGATCGGGCTTGGCGTCGGCATCGACTACGCCCTGTTCATCGTCACCCGCTTTCGCGAGAACTTCCGCTCCGGGCAATCGGTCGATGACGCGATCGCGGGAGCGATGGATACGGCCGGGCGGTCGGTCGTCTTCGCCGGCACCACCGTGATCATCGCTCTGCTGGGGATGTTCGCCCTCGGCATCAGCTTCCTCA
Organism: Solirubrobacterales bacterium; assembly: GCA_033855935.1. Taxonomy (GTDB): domain Bacteria; phylum Actinomycetota; class Thermoleophilia; order Solirubrobacterales; family 70-9; genus JAWVFN01. Next base: position 1,897 of record JAWVFN010000020.1, read on the forward strand.
ACGGCATGGCCCTCGCCGCATCGCTGGCCGTGCTGGCGACGATGGTCGCCTCGCTGACGGCGCTCCCGGCGCTGCTGCGATTCAGCGGCGAGCGCGTTGGCAGGCTCGGACGCCGGCAGCGACGGCGCTCCTCCAGCGTCTCGGTGATCGAGTCCCCTTTCTGGTCGCGTTGGGTCGCGCTGATCCAGCGCCGCCCGTGGACGGCAGCCATCGCCGGCCTCGGGATCATGCTCGTCCTCGCGGTGCCGGCGCTGTCGATGCGCCTCGGCGCCTCGGACGCGGGCAACAACGCCACCAGCACCACGACGCGCAAGGCCTACGACCTCGTCGCCGAGGGCTTCGGCAAGGGCTCGAACGGGCCGCTGCAGCTCGTCGCCGAGCTGCCGCGCGCCAACGACACCCGGGCGCTCAACCAGATCTCACAGAACGTCGGCCAGACGGCGAACGTCGCCTCGGTGTCGCCGCCTCGAATCAGCGCCGCCGGGCGTACCGCTGTGTTCGACGTCTATCCGAAGTCGGCGCCGCAGGACGCGGCGACGACCGACCTCGTCACCACCCTCCGCGACAATCAGCTGCCGGCCCTGCAGGACAGCACCGGCGCGATCCTGCTCGTCGGCGGCCCGACGGCGAACCAGATCGACTTCACGAACGTGCTCGCGTCGAAGCTGCCGCTGTTCATCGGCATCGTCGTACTGCTCGCCGGGTTGCTGTTGATGATGGTCTTCCGCTCGGTGGTGATCCCGATCCAGGCGGCGCTGATGAACCTGCTCTCGATCGGCGCCTCGGTCGGAGTCGTGGTCGCCATCTTCCAGTGGGGCTGGCTCGGAGGCCTGCTCGGCATAACCGGCGGTCCAATCGACGCCTTCATACCCGTGTTCCTGTTCGCGATCGTCTTCGGGCTGTCGATGGACTACGAGGTGTTCCTGGTCTCGCGCATCCACGAGGAATGGACGCGCCGAGGCGATGCCTCGGGCGCGGTCGGCCACGGTGTGGCGAGAACGGGCCGCGTGATCACGGCTGCGGCGGCGATCATGGTCTGCGTCTTCGCCTCGTTCGCCCTCGGTGACGACCGCACCCTGAAGCTGTTCGGAATCAGCCTGGCGACCGCGGTCTTCCTCGACGCCTTCATCGTACGCAGCCTCCTCCTCCCCGCCGTGCTCGAGCTGCTCGGGCGCCGGACATGGATGCTGCCGGAGTGGCTCGAGCGGCGCCTGCCGCACCTGGCGATCGATTCCGAGCTCGCGGTCGAAGAGGGTTCCCGCTAGGTAGCGCCCGAGTCAGGACGGGCCGCTGGGCGGCTCTAGACTGACTCGGGGATGCCAGGGAAACGCCTGATCGGTGCCCTGCTTGCCGCGGGGCTGTTGAGCCTCGCCGCCGCGCCGGCGGCGGGGGCGGTCAGCGCAGCGACGGCGATCGCCAACCTCAACACCCAGCGGCGGGTGAACGGGATTCCCCCGGGGGTCGTCAACGACTCGGGGCTTTCGGCGGGCTGCGCCGCGCACAACAACTACATGCACTCGAACGGGGACACGCTCGACCACGACGAGGTTCCCGGGCGGACCGGGTACACGATGGCCGGCGACGACGCCGGCAACCGCGCCGCCCTCGCCCTCGGCGCGCTCCCCTGGGCGACGGTCAACGACAACCCGTGGGAAACGGCGCCGATCCATCTCGCCCAGCTCCTCGATCCGTCGCTGGCGGTCAGCGGCTACAACGAGTCGTTCCGCTTCAGCTGCGCGGTGACGCTCGCCGACCCGCGGCGGGCGGAGCCGGTGGCGCCGAGGCTCTACACCTACCCGGGCCCGAACGCCCACATCTACACAGCCGAGCAGGCGGTCGAGGGTCCGTTCACGCCGGGCGAGCTGGTCGGGCTGAAGCAGGGGACGACAACGGGGCCGTACATCCTCGTCTTCGCCGACGGCGTGATGCCGCTGGGACCGGTGATGCCGGACATCGTCCGGGCGACGCTCAAGCCGAGGACGAGCTCGAAGGCGAAGAAGGCGAGCAAGGGACTGAAGCTGAAGATTGTCGACTCCACCAACGCCCAGCTCGCGCCCTACCTGCCGCCGGGCGGCGTCGTGATCCCCGTCAAGCCGCTGAAGCGCGGTACATACAAGGCGTCGGTGACGGTCTCGGTCGCCGGGCGCCAGCTGACCAAACGCTGGAAGTTCAGCGCCGGCTGAGCCGCATATGATCGGCCGCGATGAAGGTCGACGCGGGGGGCTATGCGGGGACGGTCGACGCGGCAGCGTCGGCGGCGGTTCAGGCCGAGAGGGACGGCTACGACGGCTGGTTCGCGGTCGAGACCCAGATCGATCCTTTTCTCGGCTGCATGGTGGCGGCGGAGCGGACTCAGCGGATCGATATCGGCACCGGGATCGCCGTCGCCTTTGCGCGCAACCCGATGACGGTGGCGCTGCAGGCAAACGACGTACAGGCGCTCTCGGGAGGGCGGTTCATTCTCGGGCTCGGCTCCCAGATCAAGCCCCACATCACGCGGCGCTACTCGATGCCTTGGTCGCACCCCGCGCCGCGGATGCGCGAATTCATCCTCGCAATCCGGGCGATCTGGGACACCTGGGCGACGGGCGCGGAGCTGAACTTCGAGGGCGAGTTCTATTCGCACACGCTGATGGCGCCGTTCTTTGACCCGGGGCCGAACCCGCACGGGAACCCGAAGATCATGCTGGCCGCGGTCGGGCCGCTGATGACGCAGACGGCGGGCGAGGTCGCCGACGGTGTCCTGATCCACGGCTTCTCGACCGAGAGGTACCTGCGCGAGGCGACGCTGCCGGCGCTCGAGAAGGGGTTCGAGAAGGCGGGCCGGACGCGCGAGGGGTTCGAGATCACGGCGCCGGCCTTCGT
>JAWVFN010000021.1:0-6012 GCA_033855935.1 Solirubrobacterales bacterium
CGAGCCCGCAGGTCGGCGACGGTGCAGATCGCGAGCACAATCGCGAGCGAAACGCCGCCCGCCAACACCGCGAAGCCGCTTCCGGGGAGCGCGGTACCCATATCTTGCAGAGGCCGACATGAGCCAAACCCGCTCCCCCTCCCGATGGTCGCCCGCCGCCTGCTGATCCTGCTCTTGGTGCTGCTCGGCATCTCGACCCTCGCCGCTGCCCTGGCGCCGGTCAAGAGCCCGAAGGACAAGACCACAACGACGACCGCCACCACCGCCACGCCCACGGTGACGACGCCGAGCGCGCCGCCGGCCAAGAGCGCCGGGTTGTTCAAGTACACGATCGACGCCAACTCCAAGAACGTCAACGTGATCGAGCTCTACGTCGGTGAGGAGCTCCTGCTTACGGTGAAGTCGAAACTCTACGACCAGGTCTCGATCCCGAAGCTCGGGCAAATCGAGCCAGTGTCTCCTGGCTTCGCGGCCAAGTTCGACCTCTACCTGGACCATCCCGGCACCTCCGCGGTGCGGCTGATCGGCGCTAACCGCCTCGTCGGCCGGCTGCGCGTCAGTCCTGGAGCTCGGCCGGAAAAAGCTCGAGGGAAAGCGAGGCCCCACCGCGGACAGCGGTGACGTCGAGCTTGGCGCCGATGCGCTCGGCGACCATCAGCCGCTGTAGCGCGCCGACATCGGAGACGGGCTCGCCGCCGATCTCGACGATCAGGTCCTCGGCCCGCAAGCCGGCCTTGTCGGCGGGGCTGCCGCCGACGACCTCGACGATCTCAATCCCCTGGTCGACGCCGTACTGCGAGGCGACCTTGGGCGGCAGCGGGCGAGAGCCGCCGACGATCCCGATGTAGGCGCGGCGCACGCGACCTTCGTTGATCAGCGACGAGATGATCTTGCGGGTCGCCTCGTTGATCGGCACGGCGAGGCCGAGGCCGACGCCGGCGACCGCGGTGTTGACGCCGACCACGCGCCCGAGCCCGTCGGCGAGCGCGCCGCCCGAGTTACCCGGGTTGAGCGCGGCATCGGTCTGAATCACGTTCTCGACCAGCCGCCCGGCCGAGCCGGTGGAGGTCGGCAGCGCGCGGCCGAGAGCCGAGACGACGCCGGCTGTCACCGAACCGGCGAAGCCCATCGGGCTGCCGATCGCGACGACGAGCTGGCCGACGCGCAGCGCCGAGGCATCGCCGAGCTCGGCGGGCGTCAGGTCGCGGCCGTCGGCGCGGACGACGGCGAGGTCGGAGAGCCGATCGGCGCCGGCGAGCTCGGTCTCGAACTCGCGGCCGTCGGAGAACGAGGCGCTCGCGCCGACGCCGCCGTCGACGACGTGGGCGGAGGTCAGGAGAAAGCCGTCGGAGGAGATCGCCACGGCGCTGCCGCCGCCCTCGCGGCGCCCGCGACGGGTGCGCTGCTGGACGCGCAGGTGGCCGACCGAGGGGCTGAGCCGCTCGGCGACGCCGGTAACGGTGCGCGAGTAGGCGTCGAAGGCCTCGCCGTCCGGAAGCTTGTCCGAGGACGGCTGGATCAGGGGCAACGCGGACTGGATCAGACGGAGACGGGGCACTAACGGAAAGTTAGCAAGGCGCCCCGCCCCCGCCGCTGAGCTACTCCTGCTCGGCGCGCATGACGAGCCCGATCAGGTGGCCCTCCGCGTCGGTGAACTGACCGAGAACGAGGCCCGGGAACACCTCCTCCGGGCCGAACACCTTGCTTCCACCGAGGCTCTCGACCTTGTCAAGGGTGGCGGCGACGTCGTCAACCTCGACGTAGAAGGTGACGTGGCCGTCGTACCCGTCGGGGCCCTTGGCGACGCCGCCGGCGATGCCCCAGCCCTTCTCGTTGAGATTGGCGTCGCGATCCACCAGGCCGTACTTCTGCTCGTTGTTGGTGTCGAACTCCCAATCGAAGAGCTCGCCGTAGAACTTCTGCAGCGCCTCTCCGTCCTTGCCAATGACCTCGAAATGAACAACCGGCTGACCCATGCTTGCTCCTTTCCGCACCGGAGAGCCGGCGCGTCTGTTTGAAGGCTTCTATCGCTATATGACTCCTCTACGGGTTGGGACTCATCGACGGTTTCGCACCGCGCGTCGCATCGCGTCGAGCGGGGCCTCGCGGCGGGTCCAGACGCGCAGCGACTCGGCGCCCTGGCGGACCAGGACCTCGAGGCCGTCGACGACGGTCGCGCCGGCTTCTCGGGCGATCGCGACGAGCTCTGTCTCGCGGTCGCCGTAGGCCATGTCGACGATCGCGTGATCGGGAGTCAATGCGGCGGCGTCGAGGTGGAGCTCGGCGAGCCCGCCCTTGTCGTCCATACCCACGGTGGTGGCGTTGACGATCAGGTCGAATTCTCCGGCGGGCAGCAGCCCCTTCGCCTCGATCGGCTTGGCGCCGAAGCTGGCGGCGATCTCCGCGCCTCGCTTTGGCGTCCGGTTCCAGACCGAGACGTCGGCGCCGGCGTCGGTCAGCGCCCAGATCACAGCCCTCGCCGCGCCGCCGGCGCCGAGAACCAGCGCGTGACGATCGTCGACCGAGCTCGACAGCGCGGCCATCAGGCCCGGAGCGTCGGTGTTCTCGGCGAGAATCCGGCCGTCGTCGTCGACGCTGAGCGTGTTCGCGGCGCCGATCGCCTTGGCCCGGTCGGTCGCCTCGTCGGCGAGCTCGAGCGCTGCCTCCTTGTGGGGCACGGTGACATTGGCGCCGACGAAGCCCTCGTCGTCCATCGCCTTGAAGAACTCGGCCAGCGCTTCGGGCGCGACGTCGATTGCCTCGTACTTCCATTGCTCGCCGAGCCCGAGCTCCTCAAGCGCAGCGTTCTGCATCGCCGGGCTCCGCGAGTGTTCAACGGGATGCCCTATGACGCCAAGTCGCCTCATCGGCTTCGCCTCTGACGCTCTGCGGCCAGGCGTCTCAACAGCTCGTCGGCGAGTTGCCGCCGGCAGCGGCGCGGGCGGCGTTGTACTTGGCGACCGCGGCGTTGAACTCCTGCAGGGTGTTGACGAAGGTGTGCTCGCAGGTGCCGGGGTTGACGACGTAATAGAGGTAGGGAACCTTGGCCGGGGCGGCCGCCGCCTTGATCGAGGCGAGGCCCGGGTTGCCGATCGGGGTCGGCGGCAGGCCCTGGTGGTTGCGGGTGTTGTAGGGGGAGTTGCTGTTCAGCTCGGCGCTGGTCAGCGGCTGGTCGTAGTTGCCGGTCTGGAAGCGGGTCGTCGCGTCGATGCCGAGCGGAATGCCCTGATTCAACCGGTTGTAGATCACCGCGGCCACGAGCGGCCGCTCCTTTGCCGACGAGGTCTCGCGCTCGACCATCGAGGCGATCTTGAGCACGTCGTAGGTGTTGAGGTTCTTCTTCTTCGCGTAGCTCATGTCGACGCCCTTGATGTTCTGCTGGAACGCGGTCAGCTGCTCCTGGACCAGCACCTTGACATCGGCGCCCTGATCGACCTTGTAGGTCGCCGGGAAGAGGAAGCCCTCGAGGCTCGGCGGGCTCTTCGCTCCGTAGGCGGCGGGATCGAAGCCGGCCGCCGAGGTCGAGGCCGCGTTGTAGTCGCCGGTGAGGCCGTCCTTGGAGGCGACCTCGGCGATCTGCGGCCGCGAGAGGCCCTCGGGAATGAGCACGGAGATCTGGCCGCTCGTCCCCGTCAGCTTGTCCATCGCCGCGCTGTAGCTCATCCCATGCGCGAGCACGTAGCTGCCCGGGAGGATGTCGCCGCTCTTGCCGGCGAGCTTCAGCCGCAGGTTGAACAGCGTGCTGTTCGAGACGACGCCGTTCTTGTCGAGTATGTCGGCGACCTGGCTGGCGCTGGCGCCCTTGGGGATGGTCACCGAGACCGTCCCCGAGCCCTTGCCGTCGCCGGCGAACGGCTGGAACAGGGCGACCAGGAACCAGAGAAGGAGGACGGCAACGAGTACTCCAACGAGCGCAAAGACGCGGCGGCGCCGGTAGGAGCCGGGCTCGCGGGGCTTGCGGGACGGCATCCGCGCACGCATCGCAGCGGCACGCTCGCCGAGACCCGGCCGGGGCGGCGTCGCTTTGGGCGGGGCTGAGGGCGGCGGCGTCACCGGAGCCTCTGGCGCCGGCGCCTCGGCCGCCTTCGGCGCCCTCGCCTTGCGCTTCTTGCCGACCTTGGCGCCGAGCTCCTGCTGGGTCTCGCGCCGGCGCTCGCGCTCGGCGCGGCGTCGCTCGCGCTCGAGGACGTCTGGATCGTCCCGGCCAAACTCGTCGGTCGGGGGCTTGAGGTCGTCGGCGCTCATTGGCTTGAGCCTTCGATCGAGGCGAGATAGGACTCGAGCAGATGGGCGGCGGCGAGCGAGTCCTCCGCCGCCGTCGCGCCCGCCCGAGCGCTCTGCTGCGCCATCTTCGTCGTCAGCCGCTCGTCGTAAGTCTCCACGGGAACATCGAGTACCCGTTCGAGGTCGGCGGCAAAGCTGCGCGACGCCGCCGCCTGCTCGCCCTCTTCGCCCGACATCGTCACCGGCAACCCGACGACGACGCGCTCGACCCCGTGCCCGGCGACGATCTCGGCGACGATCTTGGGCTCGGGCGGCTCGATCACTGCCAGGGGCCGCGCCAGCGTCCCCGAGGGATCCGAGATCGCGCAGCCACACCGGGCGCTTCCGTAGTCGAGGGCGAGCACGCGCATGAGGCTACAAACAGTCGAGGGCTCTAGGAGTTGCCCAAGGCGGTCTCGATCGCCTTGCGCGCGGTCTCGAGCGCGTCGTCGAGTTTGGAAGCGTCTTTTCCACCGGCCCGAGCGAAGTCGTCGCGGCCGCCTCCGCCGCCGCCGGCAGCCCGAGCGGCTTCGCCGACAACATCGCCGGCCTTGAGGCCGGCGCCAATGGCGTCCGGGCCGAAGCTGGCCACCAGAGAGACGCTGCCGTCGCCCGCCGAGCCGAGAACGATCGCCGCGCCGGCTCCCAGCCTCGACTTCATCTGCTGCGAGGCCTCCTGGAGCTGCTTGGCGTCGAGCTCGTCGAGCCTGGCGACGACGACCTTGCCGGATCCGATCTCGTCGGCGCCCGCGGCGAGCTCGCCGACCTTCTCCTTGGCGCCCGCGGCCCCCGCCTCGCGGGCGGTCTTCTCGAGCTCGGCGAGGCGCTCGACGGCGCGCTGGGCTCCGGCCAGCGGGTCCTGCTCGGATCCGAGGAGCCGGCCGACCTCACTCAATGCCCGCGAGCGGTTGCGGAACCAGTCGATGCCCGCCGGACCGGTCAGTGCCTCGATCCGGCGCACGTTGGCGGCGCTCGAACCCTCGGAGGAAATCGTGAAGATCCCGATCTCGGCGGTGTTGGCGACGTGGGTGCCGCCGCAGAGCTCGCGCGACACGTCCTCGACCTCCACCATCCGCACCCACTCGCCGTACTTCTCGCCAAAGAGCGCCATCGCACCGAGCTCGACGGCGTCGTCGTGGGCCATCTCGATCGCACGCACAGGGTGGCTCTCCTTGATCTGATCGTTGACGCGGTCGTCCACCGCTCGCATCTCCTCGGCGGTCAGCGGCGCGCCGTGGGTGAAGTCGAATCGCAGCTTGTCCGGGCGCACCGAGGAGCCGGCCTGGTGAACGTGGTTCCCGAGCACCTCGCGCAGCGCCGCGTGCAGAAGGTGGGTCGCCGTGTGGTTTCGCATCGTCGCGTAGCGGGCGACGTGGTCGACCTCGGCGATGACCCGCTCGCCCGAGTTAACGACCGCTACCCCCGCAGGCGCAGCCGAGGAGGTGGGCGGAGTTATGGCGAGCTTCAATGCCTGGTCGTCGCCAATCCGGTAGACGTCGAGCACCGGGAGCTCGTCGCCGTTCACGCGGAGAACCCCGGTATCGGCGACCTGGCCGCCGCCCTCGGGATAGAACGGGCTCTCCTCGAGCTTGGCGAGGAAGTGGCCGTCGGCCGGTTCGACTGCGATCAGGCTGGTCTCGGAATCGAGCTTCTCGTAGCCGACGAACCGCGACGGCGGCGCCGCGGAGGCGAAGGCGAGCACCGCGTCGTGCTCGTCCTCGGAGCCGTGCGCGGTCGCGGTCCCCATCC
>JAWVFN010000022.1:0-2640 GCA_033855935.1 Solirubrobacterales bacterium
TAGCGTCTGCAACGACATGAACCTCGGAGCGAGGAAACCCGAACCGACAACACATCCCGTGGAGGTCGGCCTACGTTCGGAAGCGGCAATCCTCAGCGAACTGGTTCGCCGCGGCTACCACGTGCTCGTTCCCTTCGGCTTCAACCACCGATACGACTTGGTGATCGATCTCGATGGCGAGTTCGTTCGCGCTCAGTGCAAGACGGGCCGCCTCCGCAAAGGCGCGATCGTTTTCAGCCCGCAGAGCGTTCGCAGCAACATGGTCAAGGTAATGACGCGCGACTACGTCGGCGATGTCGATTTGTTACTCGTCTATTGCCCCGAGACGCAGGGGCTCTTCGCAGTTCCGATCGCGGATCTCCCACCCGGTGGTGGCGCCAGCCTTCGGGTCGACCCGACCCGAAACAAGCAGTCTGTCGGGATACGCTGGGCGCACGATTACGAACTGCCCGGGTAGCTCAACTGGTAGAGCACGGACCTTGTAAGTCCGGTTATGCGGGTTCGACTCCCGCCCCGGGCTCTTTGGCCCGCTTTGAACGTAGGATTGCGGCCGTGCCGTTCACGCTCAGGAACCTCAAGGAGGATCTGGAGGATGTCGGGTCCAATTTCGACGGCGCGCCGGACCTGGAGTTCCGCTTGGCGACCAAGGCGCTCGAGCTCGAGCGATCCGGCCTGAGCTATCAGCGCGTCCCGCCCGGCTATCGGTTTCCGTACGGACACACGCACAAGAAGCAGGAGGAGCTCTACGTGGTCGTGCGCGGGAGCGGGCGGATGAAGCTCGACGACGAGATCGTCGAGCTCAAGGAGTGGGATGTGGTGCGCGTCCCCCCCGGTACGTGGCGAGGCTACGAGGCCGGGCCGGACGGTCTCGAGATCATCGTCATCGGCGCACCCAATCTCGGCGACTCTCCGCGCGAAGACGTCGAGGGCGAGCGCGACTGGTGGGCTGACTAGCGCGAGGTCGGAACTCTTCCCCCCCCGCGGACGGGCCGCGTCCACATGACAAGCACTCTGGCTACTCCAATAGCCCAGCGGCTTCGAGTGCCTGCTCACGTTCGGTATACGCCGCCCAGCCGGCGATTCGGTGATCACGGAAGTCGAACACGTGGAAGTAGCGGTTCCATATCTCCGCCTCGCTGCCCTTAATCCGCCCACCGTCGCGCACAACCGTGACCACGCATTTCTCATCCGCATGGATGAGTTCAACCAACTCGACGCGAAATCCCTCGAAGGTCTGTATGTACGAGAGCAGCGCCTCTCGGGCCGCCTCGAACGGGAGCGAGGAGCCAATGTCCGGCGTGGCCCCCCTCCCGTCAACGATCACGTCAGGCTGGATCAGCTCAGCGGGTACGTCGCCGGTAGCCGTTACGGACTCGTAGGCCCTCCGGACGACCTCTACGTTCTCCTGCGACATTGCCCGCCCAGTATCTCGCGACGGCTGGAGACCCGCTTTCCGTGCAAAGCGGGTCTTAGAGTGTGGTGTCGTCGACCGGAACGTCGGCGGAATCGTCGATCGTCGGCACGACACCGTCGATCACGCAGTTCTCCCAGGCGCCGGTGCCGTCGTCGTCGGACCAGGTGTCGATGAAGACAGTCATGCCGTCGGTGGCGATCTCGTCGTCGCACTCGGCGGCGGAGGCAGCGAGGTCCTGCCTCGCGACGGCGACCTGCTTGCGCAGGCAGCCGCGCATCGGGTGGGCGCCGTTGCGCTTGCGGAAGACCTTGGCGCCGAGGGTCGACCTCTGCGCCTTGCAGGCGGTGGTTGCGAGCTGGCGCGGGGTCGGAATAGTAGGCGCGGCCGTAGCCGCCCCCTGTTCGGCGAGCAGCAAACCGGCCGCCGTGATCGCAATGATCGCGATCCGCGTTTTCATCGCACTAGCCCGGGGGGCAGACGATCGCCAGCTGGGCCTGGGCCTGGGACAGCAGGGCATCGATCTGGCCCTGCAAGAAGCTCTGTAGGAAGCCGAGCTGTCCGGCGAACATCGTCTGCAGTTGGGAGAGGAGGGTCTGGAGCTGCGCCAGCTGCTGCTGGGCCTCTACGGAGAGACCGGGGAGAGACGGCAGCGTGGGCAGCGTGACGTTGAGGAAGTTGAGGAGACCGGCGAAGTCGAAAGTGGTTGCCTGGGCGAGGGCCGAGTTGAGCGCGGCGCATGCCTGCGGCGGCAGCGGCGGCAGCTGGCTCAGCGCCGGAAGCTGGCTGACGATGTCGGACAGCGAGAGCTTGGCGGCGACGCAGCGCGTCAGGGCGACCTTGTTCTTGGCGCCATAGCGGGCGTGGAAGGTGACGGCGTCGGACTTGAGCGCAGACTTGCACTTGCCGGCGGCCTGCTTCGGGGAGACCTTGGCGGCGGACGCCGGCGAGGCGCCGAGCGCGAAGACGAGACCGGCACAGAGGACAGCGGCGAGTGCGACCTTTGCCTTCATGGAGCAGTGGTCGGCAGTGACCCAGGCGCTCTTAACGGAATTGGACCGATTTCCGTGAGGATCGCCAGGCGTTCGGGTAGAAACCTGACAAATTGGAGCCATAGACTGGACATCGATGTCCTCCCTGCCTGAACGACTCGGCAACACCGCCGCCCGCGGCCGCTGGCTTTCCCGCGGGCTGCTGCTGTTGACCCTCGCCGAGGTCGCGGTTCTGGT
>JAWVFN010000023.1:0-8039 GCA_033855935.1 Solirubrobacterales bacterium
GGGATCATGCAGCACGTCGAGGAGGCCGGCGTCCACTCCGGCGACTCGGCCTGCGTGATCCCGCCGACGAGCCTCGGCGAGGAGATGCTCGCCGAGATCCGCCAGACCTCGGAGCAGATCGCCCTCGAGCTCGGCGTCATCGGCCTGATCAACATCCAGTATGCGGTCGCCGGCGGCAAGCTCCATGTGATCGAGGCGAACCCCCGCGCCTCGCGGACCGTGCCCTTCGTCAGCAAGGCGATCGGCGCGCCGCTGGCCAAGATCGCCTGCCGCCTGATGCTCGGCGAGACGCTCGCCGATCAGGAGCTGCCGGCGATGCCGACGGGCCACGTCTCGGTCAAGGAGGCGGTGCTGCCGTTCAATCGCTTCGCCGGCGCCGACGCCGTCCTCGGGCCCGAGATGAAAAGCACCGGCGAGGTGATGGGGATCGCCTCCAACTTCCCGGCCGCGTTCGCCAAGGCTCAGGCCGCCGCCGGGGTCGCGCTGCCCAGCGAGGGCGCCGTCTTCATCAGCGTCACCGACACCGACAAGCCGGCGGCGACGGGGATCGCCTCGCGGTTCCACGACCTCGGCTTCGAGGTCGTCGCCACCGGCGGCACCGCCCAGGCGATCTCGGCGATGGGGATCCCGGTGCGACGAATCAACAAGATCGCCGAGGGATCGCCGCACGTCGTCGACTGCATCCGCAACGGCGACGTCGGGCTCGTGATCAACACGCCGACCGGCTCCGGCGCCCGCGCCGACGGCCGCGAGATCCGCGCCGCCGCCACCCGCCACAACATCGCCTGCATAACGACGATGACAGCGGCCCTCGCCGCAGTGCGCGCGATCGACGCGCAGGGCCGTGCGGAGACCGAGGTGCGAACGCTGCAGGAGCTCCACGACCCTGCGTCAACCGACGCCTCCTCCGCTTCGCGTCCGGGGGCGTCGGACCAGGGCTCCGGCGTGGTGGACCAGATTTGAAGTTGAACCCTGCTCGTCCTTGCGAGGTCGTCGCCAACCGGACGTCGGGGGCCTACCGGATCTTTTCGGTGCTCGATGTCGGCGGGCCCGAGCCGGCGCCGGGGCAGTTCTACATGCTCGCCGCAGAGGCGGGCTGGGAAGGAGACGGCGGCCGTCCCTATCTCTCGCGCGCCTTCTCGGTCGCCGAAGCCGAGGCCGGGCCGAGCGGGGTGCGGCTCGACTTCCTTGTCCAGGACATCGGGCCGGGGACCCGGCGTCTGGCCGCGCTCGAGACGGGGGAGGGAGTGTTGGTGACCGGACCGCTCGGGCGCGGCTTCAAGCAGCCGGGCGAGCTCCGCGAAGGCGCCGCCGGGGCGATCCTCGTCGGCGGCGGCATCGGTGTCGCGCCGATCGCGATCTGGCGCCGGGCGCTCGTGCGCGCCGGCGTGCCGACCCGCGTCGTGCTTGGCTTTCGCGACCAGGAGCACTACGGGGGCACCGATCTCTTCGACTGCTCGGAGGTTCGGATCGCGACCGAGGACGGGTCGCGCGGGACGAAGGGCCGGGTCACCGATTTGCTCGGCGTCCTGCTCGAGGGCGACTCGGCCGACACCGCGGCCGTCTACGCCTGTGGCCCGCCGGCGATGCTCGAGGCCGTGCGGGTCATGTGCGCCGAGCGCGGCGTCGCTGCCGAGCTCGCGATGGAGGCGCCGATGGCCTGCGGGTTCGGCGCCTGCTTCGGCTGCGCCGTGCCGCTCGCCGGCGGCGGCTACATGCGCCTCTGCGTCGACGGCCCAGTTGTCGGCGCCGAGGAGATCGAGACGGCGCTCGTCCCGGGGAGCGGTCACTGATGGATTTTTGCGGCCTCGAGTTGAAGCACCCGGTGATCAACGGGTCCGGCACGTACGACGCGATCGCCGCTCGCCGCGTCTTCGGCGACGAGCTGTTCGAGCCGGGCAACTTCCCCTTCGCCGCCTTCGTCTCGAAGACGATCACCCCGGAGGCCCGTCCCGGGAATCCGCCGCCGCGCCTTTGGGAGACGCCATCCGGACTGATCAACTCGATCGGGCTCCCCAACAAGGGGCTCGACGGATTCATCGCCAACGACCTGCCGCAGCTCGCCGAGTTGCCGGTGCCGCTGATCGTCTCGGTGATGGGGACCAGCGCCGACGAGTTCACCCGGCTGGTCGACGGGGTCGCCGCTCGCGAAGAGGTCGCGGCGATCGAGCTCAACGTCTCCTGTCCCAACGTCAAGTCGGGCCTGATCGTCGGCGAGTCGCCGGCGGAGACGACGGAGCTGGTCAAGGCGCTGCGACCGCTGACCGAGAAGCCGCTGATCGTCAAGCTGACGCCGAACATCTCCGACCCGGCGCCGGTCGGCGTCGCCGCCGAGGCGGCGGGCGCCGATGCGGTCTCGCTGATCAACACGTTGAAGGCGCTGGCGATAGATCCCGAGACCGGCGAGCGCTGGCTCGGCGGCGGCAGCGGCGGTCTCTCGGGCCCGGCGGTCAAAGCCGTCGCCCTCCAGCAGGTCGCCCGGGTCGCCGAGGAGGTCGAGGTGCCGGTGATCGGGATGGGCGGGATCTCGTCGGCGCGGGACGCCGCCGACTTTCTCCGGGCGGGTGCCGACCTCGTGGCAGTCGGCACCCAGAACTTCCGCGATCCACTCGCCGGTTACAAGATCGCGGCGGAATTTTTTTCGCAAAACCCGTAATCCACTCGACCGACTTGCAAGGCGCGCATATAATCGCCAACGCTTCATGCCCCCGGCCCAGACAAAGACCTCACCCACCGCAGCCCCCGAGAGGTCACTGGATCAGCGGATGGAGGCACTGAAGCGGGCCAATGACATTCGCACCAGGCGGGCCCAGCTCAAGCGCGACCTGAAGGCGAGCAGGGTCAACATCCACACCCTGCTCCTCGACCCGCCCGAGTACGTCGAGACGGCGAAGGTCTTCGACATGTTGCTCGCGGTTCCAAAGTACGGCCGGGTGAAGACCAACCGGATTCTCAATCAGTGCCGGATATCTCCGTCGAAGACGATCGGCGGCCTCTCGCAGCGCCAGCGCAAAGAGCTCGTCGGTCAGCTCCAGCGGTAGCCCCCCTCGTCCGAGCCACGGGCTAGGTTCGGTCCCGCCATGCCCGCGAAGGTCTTCGTCATCACCGGCCCGTCGGGGGTCGGCAAGGGAACGCTGATCCGCGAACTGCTGGAGCGCGTCCCCGAGCTCGAGCTCTCGGTCTCGGCGACGACGCGCTCGCCGCGGCCCGGCGAGGAGGACGGCCGCGATTACCACTTTCTCTCCGACGCCGAGTTCGAGCGCGGCATCGCCGGCGACGACTTCCTCGAGTACGCGACCTATAGCGGCAACCGTTACGGGACCCTGCGCTCGGAGGTCGACACTCGTCTTTCCGAGGGCCGCTCGGTGGTGCTCGAGATCGAGGTCCAGGGAGCGCGGCAGGTCCGCGCGTCGATGCCCGAGGCCGTGCAGATCTTCATCGCGCCGCCCGATGCGGAGGCGCTGCGCGAGCGCCTCGCCGGCCGCGGCACCGACTCCGAAGAGGAGATCGAGGCGCGGTTGAAGACGGCCGAGTCCGAGCTCGATGCCGCGCCGGAATTCCCGCACACGATCGTGAACGACGACGTGCAAAGGGCCGCGGGCGAGCTCGAGGAACTGATCCGTGGCGAGCTGTCCCTACACTAGGTCGCAATGATCACTCAGCCCCGAGTAGACAAGCTTCTCGACCACGTGGATTCGCACTACGGCGCAGTCGTCGTCGCGGCCAAGCGTGCTCGTCAAATCAACGCCTATTACCACTCGCTGAGCGAAGGCTCATACGGCGAGCACACGCCGCCGATGGTTGAGACCTCAACAGGGAATTACCTGACGATCGCCCTGGAAGAGGTCGCAAGCGGCAAGATCAAGTACGAGTACAAGGCGTAGGTTCTCCATGCGACTCCTGCTCGGAGTCAGCGGGGGGATCGCCGCCTATAAGGCGGTCGAGTTCGCGCGCCTAGCCGGCAAGGCGGGCCATTCGCTGCGCGTGCTGATGACGCCTAACGCGGAGCAGTTCATCGGCCGCGCGACATTCGAGGGCATCGTCGGCGCCCCGGTGCTGATCGATGAGTTCGAGCGCGACCCGGCTCGCGGCGCCTTCCCCGGCGACCCCGAGCCCGACCACGATCCGATCGGCCACCTCGAGGTCGTCGCCAACGCCGACGCGTTTCTCGTCGCGCCGGCATCGGCCAACACGATCGCCAAACTCGCCGCCGGCATCGCCGACTCGATGCTCACGACCTCGTTCCTGGCCTGCGCCGCGCCGCGGCTCGTCGCGCCGGCGATGAACGACCGCATGTATCGCGACCCGGCGACCCAGGCGAATCTGCAGACGCTTCGCGATCGCGGCGTCGTCGTCATCGAGCCCGACGAAGGGGCGCTCGCCTCGCGCGGAGAGCACGGCGTCGGCCGGCTCCCCGAGCCCGAGCGCCTGCTGCGCGAGGTCGAAGCGGCGCTGCCATCGCAGCCCGGTCCGTGGGACGGCCTGCGGGTGCTGATCAGCGCCGGCGGTACCCGCGAGCCGATCGACCCGGTCCGCTTCATCGGCAACCGCTCGAGCGGCCGCATGGGCGTCGCCCTCGCCGAGGAGGCCGCCCGCCGCGGCGCCGCCGTGACCCTCGTCGCCGCCAACGTCGCTCTGCCCGAGCCGGCCGGGGTCGAGCGGATCGACGTCGAGACGGCAGCCCAGCTCGCCGAGGTGCTGCACGCCGAGTTCGATCGCGCCGACGTGCTGGTAATGGCCGCCGCTCCCGCCGACTTCCGACCGCGCTCCGCGGCCGGCGAGAAGATCCACCGCGAGAGCCCCGGCATCGAGCTCGACCTCGAGCCGACCGAGGACATCCTCGCGGCGCTCGCGGGCTCGCGCCGCGAGGACCAGACCGTGATCGGCTTCGCCGCTGAGACACCAAGCGCCGCCTCCTCCGCTTCGCGTCCGGGGGCGGCTTGGGGTATCGACAGGGCCCGCGAAAAGCTCGAGCGCAAGGGCGCCGATGCGATCGTCTTGAACGACGTCTCGCGCCCGGAGATCGGCTTCGAGAGCTCCGACAACGAGGTCGTGATCGTCGAGGCAGAGGGGGAGCACCACGTCCCGCTCGCTTCGAAGGCCGAGGTCGCCGCCGCGATCCTCGACCGCGTGCAGGCGCTGCGCTGCGCAGCTCGCAAGACCCGCGGCTGAAGCTCGGCGGGCCCCTTTACACGTTTTCTAGACTTGGAGTGGTGACTACTCCAACCGATTCCACCTACACGCTCTATAGGCGCGGCATCGAGCTGCTCGAGGACGGCAGCTTCGAGCAGGCGACGGTTCCGCTCGCCGAGGTCGCCGAGCGCGAGCCCAAGAAGACCTCTGTCCGCGAGGCGCTCGGACGCGCCTATTTCCGCTCCAACCACTTCGCCGAGGCGGCCAAGCAGTTCGAGGCCGTGGTCGAGACCCATCCGGTCGATGACTACGCGCATTTCTGCCTCGGCCGGGCGCTGACCAAGACCGGCGAGAAGGACCGCGCCCGACATCACTTGGCACTGGCCTCGAACCTGCGCCCCGACCGCCGCGACTACCGGATCTACCGCGAGCGCCTGGCCTAGTTGAAGGCTCTCGTACAGCGGGTCAGTCAGGCCGCTGTAGATGTAGAGGGCGAGCGCGTCGCCCAGATCGGTCCCGGCATGCTCGTCCTCCTCGGCGTCGGCAAGGACGATGGGGAGGAGGAGGCCGACAAGCTCGCCGACAAGGTCGCCAAGCTGCGGATCTTCGACGACGCCGACGGGCAGCTGAACGAGCCTCTCGGCGACCGCGAGATCCTCTGCGTCAGCCAGTTCACCCTCTACGGCGACGCCCGCAAGGGCAACCGGCCGAGCTACGTCGACGCGGCCCCGGTCGAGATCGCCGAGCCTCTATACGACCGGGTCTGCGAGCGCCTCGGGGCGAAGAAGGGCGTGTTTGGGGCCTGCATGGGTGTGGCGCTCGTAAATGACGGGCCAGTGACGGTGATGGTCGAGGTCTGAGGCGTTCCGCGGAACCGCCGTCCTGCTTTGCATGGGAAGCGGCGCTCGCGAGATACTGCGCCGGGATGTCGCAACAGAACGTGGAATTGGTCCGCTCGCTCACCGAGGCCTGGCAGCGTCGCGAGCAGGAGGGGACCCTCGACTTCGTCGATCCCGATGTCGAATGGGATGCGACCCGTCTAAGCGAAACGATCCCCGACGTAGCAGGGGTTTACCGGGGCCACGACGGCGTCCGGACCTACTGGCGGCGCTGGTTGTCCGCGTGGCGAGACATCCAGTTCGAGATTCAAGACGTGCTCGACGCCGGGGACGAGGTGGTGATGCTGGTCTGTAACCAGCATCAGTGGGGGCGGCACAGCGGGATCGAGGTCGAATTGCCGCCATACGCAGGCGTCTTCACGATTCAGGCGGGCAAGATCACGCGAGTTCGCTGGTATCCCGACCAAGGATCTGCCCTCGAAGCCGTCGGACTCGCGAGTTAGCCGAAGCGAACCACTCCCTGAGCGCCTCGGGTTCCCGGTCAGTCGTCGCGCTCGGAGAGGCCGAGCTCGTCGAGCGCAGTTTGACGGTGCCAGTACGCCTTGAGCCTGACTACCTTGCCATCGCGAATCGTGAACAGGTTCGCCGACTTACCGCCGGTGGACTCGACGTCCACTCCGCTGATTCTGCCCTGTCCTTGGTTGTGGACAAGCGCGAGTACGCGGTCATCGCCGACGTCTATGTATTCGTCGACGACGACCTTGAAGTCCTTCCAGGCGCCGAGGAAGTCTCGCCAAGCGTCGGCGATCCCGGCCAGGCCCGAGTACGTTCCCTGAGTCACGCCGTCGTGGAGGATGAGCTCGATCTCGGGGTCGGCCCACCAGGTCGAATCCCAGTCCCCGCCGGCCCATTCGCCGTAGATCGACCGCACCAGGTCGAGGTTTGCCGAACTCACCCTCAGAGCTATACTCGATCCACACGTTTTCGTACACATATTCGTGCGCGAAAGGTGGGCCTGGCCCACCTTTTTTTGGGCGCACAATCAGGAGATAGATGACCGAGCGAGAGGTAATGGAGCTTCAGGACACAATCGAGACCCGCCTGGCGGAGGTTGAGCCGGGGGTCGAGTTGATCGCGCTCGAGCGGATCGGCAACGAGCGTCTGCGCCTGTTCATCGACTCCGCCGATGGCGTCACGCTCGACCTCTGCGAGCGAGTCACCAAGAGCCTGCCCGACCTGCTCGAGGACTGGGGCCTCGAGGTCTCCTCGCCCGGCCCCGAGCGACCGCTCTCAAAGCCCGAGCATTTCCAGCGATTCATCGGAAGCCGCGTCCGCGTCAAGACCAGCGAGGAGATCGCCGGCCGAACCAGCTTCACCGGCGAGCTCACCGCCGCCGACGCCGAGCAGTTGAGCGTGGCGGCGCCTGAGGGCGACGTCACGATCCCGCTCGCCAGCATCCACCGTTCAAACCTGATCCCCGAGAAGGAGGCCGCATGAGCCAGGACATAGTCGACGCCGTCAAGGCGCTCGAGCAGGAGAAGGGGATCGACGCCGACACCCTGATGGACGCGCTCTCTGACGCGCTCCTCTCCGCCTACAAGAAGACTCCCGGCGCCGCCAAGTACGCCAAGGTCGAGCTCGACCACAACACCGCGGACTTCCGCGTCCATGAGCTGATCCTCCCGGAGGGGCTCGAGGTGAAGCTTCTCGACGAGCAGTTCGCCGAGCGCCTCGACGTCGCCGAGGCCGCCGAGGCCGCCGGCGAGCCGATCGACCAGTCGATGCAGCCGCGCCCCGCCGTCGACCCCGAGACCGGCGAGCGCCGCGAGCCCGAGGAGGACGAGCTCGAGCCCGAGCGGCTGGAGCCCTTCGAGGACCAAATCACCTCGCGCGACGTCACCCCCGACGACTTCGGGCGGATCGCCGCCCAGACCGCCAAACAGGTGATCCTCCAGAGGATCCGCGAGGCCGAGCGCGGGATGATGTACGAGGAGTACAAGGACCGCGTCGGCGAGCTGATCACCGGGATCATCCAGCAGTCCGACAACCGCTACACGCTGGTCCAGC
>JAWVFN010000024.1:0-2777 GCA_033855935.1 Solirubrobacterales bacterium
CCGGTGATCGGCGGCACCAGCCAGCGGCTCCGGTGTGAGAGCAGCGCCAGCGCCATCGCGATCACAAACCCGAGGCTGACCGAAACGACGACGAGCACGATGTGCTGGAGGGCCGGCGTGACGTAGCGGTCGATGTGGTGAATCGCCCAACCCGGGCAGACCTTGTTCTGGGCGACACAGGTGTTCTGGTTTGACTTGAAGAAGTCCTGCGAAACGGCAGCGAGAAGCGTGTTCATCGAGGCCGCTCGACCGCCTCGTGCTCCTCCTTCGCCGCCGCCGGCGAGTGGAGGAACTCAGAGATGATCTCGATTGAGAGCACGCCGGTTATCCGGCCCTGGGCGTCGCGCACGGGGGCGTACTGGGTCTCGCTCTGGAGCAGGTCGGCGAGCGCATCTCGCAGGATGTCGTCCTGGTCGATCACGGGGTCGGCCGGGGTGTCGGGCTTGGCGGGAACCGTTTCCTGCTGCAGGTCGGACTCGGAGAGCCAGCCGATTGGGCGCCGATCGGAATCGACGACGAGCGGATAGGGAACCTCCGCCCCCTCGAGCTTGGCCCGCACCTCGCCCGTCGACTGGCCGACGTGGGCGAGCGGCGCCTCCCAGAGGTCGACGTCGCGGACCCGCATCAGCGCCAGCCGCTTCAGCGCCCGGTCGGCGCCGACGAAGTCCTCGACGAAGTCGTCGGCGGGGCTCATCAGCAGCTCGGCCGGCGTCGCGTACTGGGCAAGTGTTCCGCCCTCGCGCAGGATCGCGATCCGGTCGCCCATCTTGATCGCCTCGTCGATGTCGTGGGTGACGAAGAGAATCGTCTTGCGGATCTCGGCCTGGAGCCGGAGGAACTCGTTCTGGAGCTTCTCGCGGTTGATCGGGTCGATCGCCCCGAAGGGCTCGTCCATCAGCATCACCTCGGGGTCGGCGGCGAGGGCGCGGGCGACGCCGGCGCGTTGCTGCTGCCCGCCCGAGAGCTGCTGCGGATAGCGGTCGCGGAGCTCGGGGTCGAGCGAGACCAGGCGCAGCAGCTCCTCGACCCTTTCGTCGACCTCGTGCTTCGGCGTTCCAAGGAGCCGCGGCACCGTGGCGACGTTCTCGGCGATCGTCCGGTGCGGGAACAGCCCGATCTGCTGGATCACGTAGCCGATCTGGCGCCGCAGCTCGGCCGGGTTGCGGTCGCGGACGGAAGTGCCGTCGAGGAGGATGTCGCCCTCGGTGATCTCGACCGTGCGATTGACCATCCGCATCGCCGTCGTCTTGCCCGACCCCGACGGCCCGACGAAGACGCAGATCTCGCCGGCCGGGACAGTGAGATTGAGGTCCTCCACCGCGGGCCGGGTCTGGCCCGGGTAGACCTTGGTCACGCCTCGGTAGACGACTTCTGAAGCCAAGTCCCGCGCGAGTCTATGCCAACGGTCGCGGTCGGCTACCGTCTCGCGCCGTGTCCCTGCGCTGCGTCTACACCGACCTCGACGGCACCCTGCTCGGCAAGCACGGCTCGCTCTTCCGCGACACCGACGGCGGGTTCTCGCTGCTCCAGGCCCGCGCGCTCGAAGCCTGCCACCGCGCCGAGGTCGAAGTCGTGATCAAGTCGGGCCGCCGCGAGGACCAGGTGCTCGAGGACTCGCGGCTGATCGGCCAGACCGCCTACATCTACGAGGCCGGCTGCGGCGTCGTGATCGACGGCGAGAAGACGGTGCTCGTCGGCGACCTCAAGCCCGAGGAGGGCAAGACGATCGCCGACACCATCGTCGACGCCGGCGTTCCGCAGATGCTCTTCGATGCCTTTCCCGGGCGGCTCGAGTGGCATACGCCGTGGGCGTCGCAGCGCGAGCTGTCCCTCCTATTCCGCGGCAAGATCGACGCAGCAGAGGCAAACGAGATCCTCGAGCGCGAGGGCCGCGGGGAGCTGAAGCTGATCGACAACGGCGCGATCTTCCGCCCGATGGAGGGGATCGAGGGCCCCGCGCACGCCTACCACCTGATGCCGAAGGCGGCGAGCAAGGCCGGCGCCGTCGCCTTCCACATGGGCGTGCGCGGCTATGCGCCCGAGGAGTGCATCGCGATCGGCGACTCGGTCGAGGACCTCGAGGTAGCTCGCGTCGTCGGCCGCTTCTTCGTCCCCGCCAATGGACCCGAGCGCGATCCCGGCGTCGCCGCGGCAGTCTCCAAGGTCGCCAACGCGACCGTCACCGAGGGCCGCATGGGCGAGGGCGTCTACGAGGCGATCGTCTCGACGCTGGCCGGCGCCTAGACGCGGTAGGAGCCGACCGGCTCGAGCTCGATGGTGACCGGGGGCTCATCGCAGCGGGCGCCGATGTCCTCGAGGAACTCCTTGAACGCCTTGACCTTGGGCAGCGGATTCGCGCCGTCCTCGGTTTCAGCGATGTGCGCGAAGCTGACGCCGTCTTCGAGCTTGAAGGTCACGTACCTCAGGCCGCCGGGATCGGTGGCCTCGAGCTCTGCATACACCGCGCGCACCAGCTCCTCGTTCTTGGCGACCTGATCGGGCTTGATCTTGTAGCGGACCATGACGCGCCTCATCGCGAGCTCCCTTCGCCCTCGAGGGCTGGGATCGCATAAGACGGTGACTGCTCGGCGCTCGTGCGGCGGCTTGGCAACCCGAGCCCGATGATCGCTCCGATCAGCGACAGCCCGGCGCCGACGGCGACCGCCGGAACGAAGCCGTCGGTGAACTGCTGGGCCGAGGCGTAGCCGCCGGCGCCGGCGAAGACCGCGACGAGGACGGCGATCCCGAAGACGCCGCCGAGCTCGCGCATCATGCTG
>JAWVFN010000025.1:0-9863 GCA_033855935.1 Solirubrobacterales bacterium
ACGACCCAGATCCCGACGTCGCCGCAGGCAAAGTGCTTTGCCGGTGGTGCCGGCGGCAGCGGTAGGCCAGTGACGGTCGCGGGCCCGACGGCGCTCGGGCTGACCGCTGATGCATCGCAGACACAGGCCGGCCTGCGGCCGCTGCTGATCGACGATGAGTTCTCGTTCGGGCTCGGCGTCTGCGGCTTTGGTGGCGTCAGCGCCAAGGACGATTTCTCGAATTTCTGGGAGCTGCGCGTCGACCACAAGGCGGTCAGCGTCGGCGGCGACCAGGTTGCGGTCGGGCGCGGCGACGACATCCTCTGGTCGCTTGTGCCGAACAACTGTGACTCGACGCCGCCTTACGCGTGTCACGCGAGCCTGCCCGAGCTCTCGATCGACGCTCCGGCGAGGGCGAAGCCCGGCAAGCCGTTCGCGGTGCAGGTGTTCCAGTACTCCGACAAGGGTTTCGCCAAGCCGGCGGCTGGAGCGATCGTCACCGGGGCCCCCGCTCCGAGCGACGCCTCCGGTAACGCCCTCGTCACCCTTGCCACGGGCGGAACGGTGCAGGCGACGCGGGCGGGTGCGATCCCGTCGCGGGCGTTCCCGGTGTGTGTCAATTCGAATCTCTCGCGCTGCCCGAAGAAGGCCGGGCGGCCGATCTTCGGCTCGGCGCTGGCGGATGACATCACGGGAACGCCGGGCCCTGACAGCATCAAGTCGGCCGCCGGCAACGACGCGATCAACGTCCGCGGCGGCGGCAAGGACCAAGTCCAGTGCGGCGCGGGCATCGACAAGGTCAAGGCCGACCGCTCCGACAAGGTCGACAGGGTGAGCTGCGAGCGGATCATCCGGCGCGGCGGCGGGAAGGCACATAAGAAGTGAGGCGACTCCGCATCCCGGCGGTCGCCGCGGCGCTCTGCTGCGCCGCGGTGGCCGCGGGATGCGGCCTCGGTCCCGGCTCCGAAACGGGCTCGGCGACGATGTCGATCACCCGCGATTACGGCGCTCTCACCGTCGCCGATTCATTTGATTTCGAGGCGAAGCAGTCCGACACCGTCCTCCGCGTCCTCGACGGCAACGCCGACATCACGACCCGCTACGGCGGCCGCTTCGTGCAGTCGATCGGCGGCATCGAGAGCGGTGTCAGAGACGGTCAGCGGTTCGACTGGTTCTTCTACGTCAACGGCGTCGAATCGTCGCTCGGGGCCGCGGACGTCAGCATCACGGACGGCGATCGGATCTGGTGGGACTACCGCGACTGGAACGCGGCGATGCGGGTGCCGGCCGTGGTCGGTTCGTTCCCGGAGCCGTTCAAGCACGGATTCGGCGGCCGCCAGTATGCGACGCGAATTGATTGCGTCGGCACGATGCCGCCTTGCCAGACGGCACGGCGGGCGCTCGAGTCCGAGGGCGTGAGCGCGGGAGTCTTCTCTGCCGGGCAGGCCCCGGGTGTCGACGCCGAGTCGGCGCCGACGCTGCGCGTGATCGTCGGGCCGTGGAGCGCCGTCGGGCGCGACCGGGCGGCGGCGCTGATTGAGCATGGCCCGGCGCAGAGCGGCGTCTTCGCCCGCTTCGATGGCGGCAAGCTCGTCCTGCTCAACGCTCGCGGCCAGGCGGCCGAGCGCTTCGGCTCCGGCGCCGGCCTCGTCGCCGCGGTGCGGCTCAACGAGGCGCCGCCGACCTGGATCATCACCGGCACCGACAAAGCCGGCGTCGCCGCCGCGGCCGCGCTGTTCGAAACCTCCGACCTCCAGGACCACTACGCCGTCGCCGCAACGCCGAACACGGCGCCGGAGCCGCTGCCGGTTTCGCCGTCGGGGCAGCCTTGAGACCGGCGCTCGCCTACCGGCCGGGCCGCGACCCGCTCCACGCTGCGAGCGCACCGGCGGCCTCTCTCTTTCTCTTCGCGTTCGCGCTTCTGGCCTTTGTCTACTCGAGCCCGATCGTGATCGGCTCGGTGGCCGTCGCAGCGCTGCTCATCGGGATCGCCGCAGGGGCACGGCGGACCGTGTTCCTCACCCTGCGCTGGGGCTTCGCGGTGGCGCTTCTGATGGCGATCGTCAACGCCCTGGTCACCGACCGCGGCGAGACGGTGCTCGCGCGCCTCGGCAGCGCGCCGGTCCTGGGCCAGGTCAACGTCACCCTCGAGTCGCTCGCGTACGGCGTGGGCACGCTCGGCCTGCGCTTGATCGCGACGCTGCTCGTCTTCGCCGTCTACTCGGCCTGCGTCGACCCCGACGAGCTGCTGCGTTTGCTGCGCCCGATCGCCCGGCGCTCGGCGCTCTCGGCGAGCCTGGTCACGCGTCTGGTCCCGGTCGCTGCGGCCGACCTCGCCCGGCTGAACGAGGCCGTGGCGCTGCGCGGCCCGGCGGCGGCGCCGGTGGGCAGGGGGGCGATGGCGCGCCGGATCGTCGCCGGCTCGCTCGACCGCTCGATCGACGTCGCCGCAACCCTCGAGCTCCGCGGCTACTCGCTGCCGGCCGTCCGCGGCGTCCGCCCGCCGTTGAAACGCTCGCGCCACGACCGCCTCTTCTATGCGCTGGCGGCGCTGGTCGCCGGCGCGGGCATCGCCGGCGCGATCGCCGGCGTCGGCGGCTTCGACACCTACCCGCGAATAGTCATCGACACCGGCCCAGCGACCCTCGCCCTCGCCGGAGCGCTGCCCCTGGTCGCCATGGCCCCGTTCTGGATCGGCAGGCCCCGTGGATAGCATCGTCCGCATAGACGGCCTCAGCTACCGCTATCCCGAGGGGACGGCGGACTCGCTGACCGACGTCGACCTGCAGGTGGAGCCCGGGGAGTTCGTCGTCCTGGCAGGACGCTCGGGCTCTGGCAAGTCCACGCTGCTCCGGGCCGCCTGCGGTTTGGTCCCGCACTTCCACGGCGGCGAGATCGAAGGCGAGATCGAGGTCACCGGCCTCGACACCAGAGACCACGGTCCGGCTGAGCTAGCCGCCCGCGTCGGTTTCGTGTCTCAAGACCCCGAAACGCAGGCCGTCTCGACGTCTGTCGCCGCGGAGATCGGCCTTCCTCTCGAGTTGCGGGGGGCGTCGTCGGCGGCACGCGCTCGCGCCGTCGAGGAGGTCGCGCTCGCCTTGGCGATCCCGCATCTGCTCTCTCGCGGCACCGATTCGCTGTCCGGCGGAGAACTGCAGCGAGTAGCGATCGCAGCGGCCCTGGTCTCCCGCCCCGAGCTGATTTTGCTCGACGAACCGACATCCCAGCTAGACCCCGTCTCCGGTGATGAGCTGGTCTGGCTCCTGCGCCGCCTCAACGAGGAGTGGGGAGTAGCGATCGTCCTTTGCGAACATCGGCTTGAGCGCTGCCTCGCCGCCGCCGACCGCGTAGTCGCAATGGATCTCGGGAGGGTCGCCTTCGATGGGCCCCCCCGCGAATTCCTCACATGGGCTCTGCGATCGGATCCACCCTTGGTCACTCCCTCGGCGCGACTGTTCGATCTCGCCGGGATCAAACCGATGCCTACCGGCGTGCGTGATGCCCGCCAAACACTCGCTGACGCGACTGCGGGCGGTGGGGGCGGGGGCCGCCCTCGGGCCCCCTGGCTGCCCTTGTCTCCCTCTCATCCCGGCGAGAGAAAACGCGTGGGGGCCAGTGGGCGGAGCCCCGCCCCCGCCGCTCGCCCGAACCTCACCATCAAGAACCTCTGGGTGGAACTAGCCGACGCAGACGGCCCCAAGCAAGTCCTGCGAGACGTTGACCTGGAGCTGATCGCGGGAGAGACAGTCGCCGTGATGGGCCGCAACGGCGCCGGCAAATCGACGCTCTTCCGTACGGCAGCCGGCCTAGTCGACCCAGTCCGCGGCAAGATCGAAGCCGAGGGGGTCGCGCTGCTGCCCCAGAACCCGGGCGATCTGCTCGTTCGCGAGCGAGTCGACGAGGAGCTGCCCGGACCGGAGGGGAGGGCCGCGCTCGCCGCCGTCGGCCTCGAGCACGCGGCGACCGCCGATCCGCGCGACCTCTCGGGTGGCGAGCGTCAGCGGCTGGCGCTGGCGATCGTGATGGCGGGGCGTGGGGGAGAAGCGGACGAGCCCCCCGGAGTCCTGCTGCTCGACGAGCCGACCCGAGGCATGGACCGATCGCGAAAGGAGGACCTCGCTGCGTTCGCCCGCGAGCTCGCCGCCCGCGGTAGTGCCGTCGCGATCGCGACCCACGACGTCGAGTTCGCCGCGGCGTTTGCCGATCGCGTCGTGCTCTTCGGAGAAGGAGAGGTGATCGCCGATGGTCCGGTCAGCGAGCTCCTCAGCGGTGGCTGGTATTTCGCCACCGAGGTCGCGCGGGTCCTCGGCCTGCCCGGCGTGATCACCGCGGAGCAGGGGGCGGAGGCCCTCAAGACCCGCTCCAGGGTCAAGGCATGACCTGGCAGATCGCCTCCTACGCGATCCTCGGCCTCGTTCTGCTCGGCGGCTTCACCTGGTACGAGCGCTCGCGGCCGCCGTCGCAGATCGTCGCCCTCGTTGCGGCGCTGGCGGCGCTCGCCGTCGCCGGCCGCGTCGCGTTCCCCGTGGTCCCGAATCTCGTCGCCACCACCGACGTGATCTTCTTCTGCGGCTACGCGATCGGCGCGGCGCCGGGCTTCATGGTCGGCGCCCTGGCCGGCGTCGTCTCGAACTTCTGGCTCGGCCAAGGGCCATGGACCCCCTGGCAGATGGCGGCCTGGGGTCTCTGCGGGCTCGCGGGCGCCGGGGTCGCGGTCCTCAGCCGCCGCCGGCTCAATCGCTTTGGGCTCGCCGCGGTCTGCGGTCTGCTCGGCCTGCTCTATGGCGCCCTGCTCGACTTCTCGCTGATGGTCACCTACGGCGGCGAGCAGTCGCTCGATCGCTTCCTCGCGATCTCGGTTCGCAGCATCCCGTTCAACGTCGTCCACGCGGCCGGCAACGTCACGATCGCCCTCGTCGCCGGGCCGGCGATGATCCGCATGCTCGTCCGCTTCCGCGAGCGCTTCGAGGTGACGTATCGACCCAAGTCGCCCCGGCCGCAGCCGGTGCTGCCCGTCGCGCTGGCGGCGATCGCGGCGCTCTCGCTAGGCGGCCTCTCCGCCGCCGGCGGTCGGGCGAGCGCCGCGACTTCGACGACGACCTGGCTGCGCGGCGCCCAGAACGCGGACGGCGGCTTCGGCATTGCTCCCGGCTCCGAGTCGAACGCCGGCATGACCGGCTGGGCGTCGCTCGGCCTCGAAGCCGCCGACATCAATCCCCTCGACGTCGCCAAGGGCGGGGAGACGCCGATCTCCTATCTGCGTGCCCACGCCTCCGAGGTTCGCTCGGTGGGCGACCTCGAGCGCACCGTGCTCGTCCTCAGGGGCGCCGGGCTGGGCGCCCGCGGATTCGGCGGCCGCGACCTCGTCGCCGAGCTGAGGCGCGCCCGCGGCGGCGACGGCTCCTATGCCGGCGCCGTCAACCTGACCGCATTCGGCATCCTCGCGATGAAGGCCGCCGGGGCAGGCGGCGGCTCGGGCTCGGCGGCGTGGCTGCGGTCGGCCCAGAACGCCGACGGCGGCTGGGGCCTCGCCCCGAAGACGGGCAGCGACGCCGACAGCACCGGCGCCGCGCTGCAGGCGCTCGCGGTCGCCGGCCGCGGGCCGGCGCTGGCCAGAGGAGTCGCCTACCTGCGCACCAGCCAGAACAAAGGCGGCGGCTTTGCCCTCGCCTTCAACGGACCGGTCAACTCGCAGTCGACGGCATGGGCGGTCCAGGGGTTGGTCGCCGCAGGCGTCAGCCCTGCCTCGCTGCAGCGAGGTGGCACCCCGCTCTCTTACCTGGAGAAGGTCCGGGCCGCCGACGGTCACTACCGCTATTCGTCGTCGAGCGACCAGACGCCGGTCTGGGTCACCGGGCAGGTGCTCACTGCCGTCAACGGCAAGCCGTATCCGATAGCCGCGGTTCCGCGCAGCGCTCCGGCGCCCCCCGCCAACCCGTCCCCGGCCCCCGCGCCGACGGGAGGTACCGCACCGGGCAAGGCGCCCGCGGGCTCGGGAACGCCCAGGGCGCCGACCGGCGGAACGGCTGCGCCGAATACCGCCAAGGTCCGGACCGGCTACGCGCCGCTCGCGGCGCCCGGTACTCAGAAGGCGGCCGATGACTCTGGCGGCCCGAGCCCAGTGCTCATCGTCGCCGGGGGCATCGCCGCGTCCTGCGCCCTCGCCGGCGGCGGCTGGCTCCTCTACCGCCGCCGCCTCGCGTAGACGAACCGGCGCTTCATCTACGGTTGACCGCCGATGGACGTCGATGAAGCCATCCGCAGCCGCCGCACCCACAAGGCATACAAGCCCGAGCCGATCGACCGCGCGACGCTCGAGGAGCTGTTCGACCTGGCCCAATGGGCGCCGAACCACCACCTGACCGCGCCCTGGCGCTTTCGGGTGATCGGGCCACGGGCACTCGAGCAGCTGAAGCAGGCTGCCGGTCCTGAGTCAGCTTCGAAGCTCGACCGGGCCCCGACCCTCGTCGTCACCTCGGCGAAGCTCAGCGGCGACCCCGAGCAGGACGAGGAGGACCTGCACGCAACGGCGGTCGCCGCCTACATCGTCCTGCTCGGCGCCCACGCCCGTGGGCTGGCGGGGTACTGGCGCACGCCCGGCGTGCTGAGGACGCCCGAGGGCCGCGCGGCCGTCGGCCTCCCCGATGACGAGCGCTTCGTCGGCCTCCTCCACATCGGTCACCCGGTTCAGGAGCAGAGCCCACCCGAGCGCCCAGCGGAGCAGGTCGCGGAGTTCCTCGAGTGATCGCCCGCGCCGACGCGATCGAGGCCCTGACCACCGACGAGTTCGACCTCATCGTCATCGGCGGCGGCATCACCGGCGCCGGCGTCGCCCTCGACGCCGCCTCGCGCGGCTATTCGGTAGCGCTGGTCGAGCGCGGTGACTACGCCCAGGGCACGTCGAGCCGCTCGTCGAAGATGGTCCACGGCGGCCTCCGCTATCTGCAGAACTTCGACCTCGGGCTCGTCCGCGAAGCGCTGCTCGAGCGCCAGCTGATGGTCCACCTCGCGCCCCATCTCGTCTATCCGACGCCGTTTCTCGTCCCCAACCTCGGCGAAGAGCGCCGCAGCCGGGTGCTCGGCGCCGGGCTCAACCTCTACGACGTGATGGCGACGACCCGGGTCGGCAAGGGTCGCGAGCAGATCGAGCTCACGGAGGAGGACGAGTCCTGGCACCCCGACCGCCACCGCACGATCACCGGCGAGGAGGCGGCGGAGATGATCCCGGCGCTGGCGCCGCGCGACCCGGCCGGCGCTTACATGTTCTACGACTGCCAGACCGACGATGTCAGGCTGACGCTGACGATCCTCGGCGAGGCCGAGCGCTTCGGCGCAGTGCTGTTGAACGGGGCGGAGGCGACCTCGGTCATCGACGAGGGTGCCCACGCTGCGGGGGTCGTCGTCAAGGAGGCCGAGGGCGGCGAGGAGATCGAGATCCACGCCGCAAACGTCGTCAACGCGACCGGAGTCTGGGCCGACCGCATCCGCCCCGACGAGATCCTCACCGAGGAGGAGATCCCCCGGATCAGCCCCAGTCGCGGCAGCCATGTCACGGTCTCCTTCGAAGACCTCGCGATCGGCACGGCGGCCTGCATCATCCCCGCCGGCGAGGACCGGACGATCTTCGCCCTGCCCTGGTACGGCCGCACGCTGATCGGCACCACCGACAATGACTACGAGGGGGACATCGACGCGGTCCCGCCGGGCTCCGGCGACATCGCCTATCTCCTCGACGCCGTCAACGAGTTCTTCGATATCGAGCTCGCGACCGCGAACCTGACCGGCGCCTACGCAGGCGTGCGGCCGCTGATCTCAACCGGCGACCCGAAGAAGTCGGTCGACATCTCGCGCAAGGCCGAGCTCTACGAGACCTCCTCGGGCATGCTGACGATCACCGGGGGCAAGCTGACGACCTGGCGGCGGATGGCCAAGCAGGTAGTCGATCGCCTGGTCGAGCGCGACGGCCGCGAGGCGCCGTGCCGCACGGCCGAGATCCAGCTCGGGATGGAGGCCTCCGAGGAAGACCTTGCGAGCCCGATCGTCCTCCCCGACGGAGCCCGTGAGCAGCTCGCATTCCGTTACGGCCACGCCGCGCGCAGCGTCCTCGACATCGCCGCCGAGCGGCCCGAGCTGGCGGAACCGATCGTCCCCGGCCGGCCCGACATGCTCGCCGAGGTCGTCCTCGCCGCTCGCGCCGAGCAGGCCCGCTCGGTCGCCGACGTTCTGCTTCGCCGGACCCGGCTCGGCCTGCTCGCCGCGCCCCAGCTCCGCGACGGTGCGGTCGCCACCCGCGTGGCCGAGCTGCTCGGCGCCGAGCTCGGCTGGAACAAGAAGCGGATCGCCGACGAGGCCGAGGCTTGGCAAGAGGTATCCGCCCGCGAGGGCATCGACCCTGCCCGCGCTCTCTCGTAGCGCGGCCCGGAGCTTTAGGCTGGCAGCGATGGCTTTCGAGACTCCACGCGATCTGTCCTTCAACCGGGGTTCGATCGCCGATCCCGCGGGGTTCGCAGAAGAAGCGGGCGCAGCTTCGTGGCTCTACCTGTGCGGCGAGGAGTTCGCGTCGATGGAGGGCGGCATGTCCTACACCGAGGTCGAAGGGGCGGTCCCCCAATCCGCCAACGTCGTCTCAGACCCGCCGCGGGAGATGACGATGGACCTGGCACGCCGGCACGTCACGGCGCTGGACGAGCTGCCGCGACCCACGCTCGTCACCTGCCGCGCCGGCCCGCGCTCCTCGGCTGCGATCTACCTCTATTCCGGGTTGAAGCAGGGTGCGACGGCGGACGAGGTCCTCGCTCAGGCCGAGGCCGATGGCGCGCCGTTCTGCGCGCAGGAAGGGCTCCGCGCCTGGGTCGCCCAGGGCCTCGCGGAGCTCTCCTGATCCCACAGCAATAAGGTCCCGCCGATGCGCGTGCTGGTCACGGGGGCAAGCGGATTTCTCGGCGGATTCGTCTGCCGCGAGCTCTCAGCGCGCGGGCACGAGCCGGTCGGGCTCTGCCGGCGCCCCGGATCTGCCCCCGAGGGCGTCGACGAGGCAGTCGGCGAGCTCTCCGACGGCGAATCGCTCGAGCGCGCCGTGCGCCAGACCCGCCCCGATCGCGTCATCCACCTCGCCGCCGAGATCGCCTCGCAGCGCAGTGAGGCCAAGATCATCGCGGCGAACGTCGACGGCACCCGGGCCTTGCTCGACGCCTGCAAGTCGATCGATCGCAAACCGACATTCTTGTTCGCCTCGACCGTCGTCACCGGCGACGCCAAGGGCGAGCTCCTCGACGAGGAGTCGGAGCTGCCGGTCGAGACCGCCTACGGTCGCTCGAAGCAGGAGGGGGAGAGGCTCGTCCGCGACTCGGGCCTCGACGCGGTGATCATCCGCCCCTCGCACGTATACGGGCCCGGCGGCTGGTACGCGGAGGAGTTCGTCAACCGCCTCAAGCAGCCCGGGCGCTTCGCCGTGATCGGCTCGGGCGAGAACCTCTGGGACGTCGTCCGGGTCGAGGACGTCGCCACCGCCTTCGCCGATGCCGCTGAGCGCGGCAAGCCGGGCTCGCTCTACCACGTCGTCGACGACGAGCCGATCCGCTTCTACGACTTCGTCGCCAAGACCGCGGAGGCGATGGGCGAGGGCGCCCCGCGGCGTGTGCCGCTGTGGGTCGCGCGGCTCGCCGCCGGCGCCGACCCGGTCAGGGCGGTGACCCGCTCGGCCCGCTCCTCGAACGAAAAGATCAAGCGCGAGCTGGACTGGTCGCCGCGCTTTCCCAGCGCCGAGCAGGGCGTGCCGGACGCGGTGGCGGCGCTGTCGGCGTAGCGACTAGGCCGTCGGCGTCCAGGAGGCCGGCATCCGCTTGACGCCGTTGATGAAGCCGCTTCCGAGGTAGGCGGGCTCG
>JAWVFN010000026.1:0-14704 GCA_033855935.1 Solirubrobacterales bacterium
ACCTGGGCCGCGTGGACGTCGCCGGCGAGCAAGCGCTGCTCGTAGGAGCGGAACAGATTTCCCTGCCCGACCGCTGAGGCGGCCTGCATCTCGTCGATCGCCCGCGGGCGAACGGGCCGCTCCATCAGCCGCATCCCGCGCGCGATCGCACCCGAGGTGACGAGGACGACGTTCTCGCCCGCGTGATGGAGCTCGGCGACCTGCTCGCACACCCGATCGAGGACGTCCTCGCGCAGCTCGCCGTCGTCAGCGGCGACGATCGAGGAACCAAGTTTTGCGATCACGGTCATCCTGACCTCAAGTTTAGGAGCGTCGGCAGGGTCAACCTGAACGAGCGAACCCGCCGCGGAAGCGGGCTGGACCCGGCGCGACGCTCTTAAGCAATCGCCAATAGGCTGCCGCCGTTCGTTCCCGACAGGAGGGGTTCTCAAAATGAAGGCAGGCCGATTTGCAATGTTGGCGGCAATCGCAGTCGCGACGGCGGCGATCGCCGGCTGCGGCAGCAGCAGCACAAAACCGTCGACGCTCTCGCTGAAGATCGGCGAGCAGGGCAAAACGGCGGCCTTCCAAGCCCCGGCCAGCGGGAAGGACGGCCTGGTCAAGGTGGAACTGACGAACGAAGGCAAGGCGCCTCACGGAGTGCAGTTCATCCAGTACGCCGCCGGCCACACCATGGACGACGTCCTCAAGCAGCTGGGCAGCAACACGAACGCGATCCCCGACTGGGTCAAGCTCGAGGGCGGCATCGGCAGCGTCGGCGGCGGGCAGATGGGCACCGCGACGGTCAACCTTCCGGAGGGCAACTATGTGCTCGTCGATGCAGCGGCGCTGGGCGGCCCCGGCGGCGGCGGGCCACCCGCCACCGCAGGCATCAAGCTGAGCGGAGGCTCAACGGGCGACCTGCCGAGCACCAGCGCGCAGGTCACGGCCGACACAGCCGGCACGGACAAGTGGAAGTGGGAGATCTCAGGTCTGAAGGCAGGGAGCAACCAGATCACGTTCGACAGCAAGGGCAACGACGCGGTGCACCTCATCATCGCTGCTCCGATCAAAGGAACGGCGCCACCGCTGAGCCAGATCCAGAAGGACTTGGGGAGTAACGGCCCACCGCCCCCCTATATCGACCCGAGCGGATTTCAGAGCACCGCGATCCTCGATGGAGGCCTCTCGCAGACGACCACCCTCGATCTCAAGAAGCCCGGGCAGTACCTCTTCTTCTGCCCGCTCACGGATCGCGACGGCAAGGGCAAATCCCACGACCAGGAAGGTCTGCTCACCGTCCAGACGGTGAAGTAGCCCTTCGATCGCACCTTCCTCGCGGCGCGCCGCTTCCTCGAGGCCGCCGGCCTGCGCGGCTAAGGCTGCCTGTGTCTCGTGGCGGTCGAGCTCAGCCGGCCGCCTTGGTGGCGCCGAACGCCTTTGCCATCGCCTTCGCCGCCGGCGGCTTGCACTCGAGCTTGAACTGTGCGCCGCCCGAGTT
Organism: Solirubrobacterales bacterium; assembly: GCA_033855935.1. Lineage (GTDB taxonomy): Bacteria > Actinomycetota > Thermoleophilia > Solirubrobacterales > 70-9 > JAWVFN01. The sequence goes on from JAWVFN010000026.1 coordinate 1,481, forward strand.
GACCGTGAGCACGTTCCACTTGCTCTTTACCTCGTCGACCCGGTCGAGCGGAACCTCGCTGAGCATCTCCTTGACCTCCTTGATCCCGCCGGTGAGCGAGATCGCCAAATCCAGCGTGATCAGACGCTGGTTGGTGAGCGCCAGGCCCGAGTTGCGCTTGACGACGAGGCCGAGGTCCTCGGCCGCCCGTGCGTTCTTGCCGGCCCATCGAGCACCGATCTCGCCTGGCCCAACGCCCCCGGCCAGCGCCGTCGAGCTGCCGCGAGGAGAAACGACCACGGCCGCGACGATCTCTTCGCCGGGCTGCATGAGTCCCCTCGTCTCCGCCTTGATGCTGTCCTCGTGCTTCGACATCCCGCCTCCTGTCTGTGTTGGTTGGGAGTTCTACCGGGCAGAGACGCCGTCAGGATTGCTCGGCCGGGCTAGCCGGTGTGCAGCTCGAGCTCGACTCCGCCGATAACGACGTCGTCGCCGGACTCGAAGCCCGACTTGCGCAGCGCGGCGATCACCCCGATCTCCTTGAGGCGCTGCTCGAGGTAGGCGAGCGCTTCGGGGTTGCCGGTGTCGTGGCGGGCGAAGAGCATCTCGATGCCGCGGCCGTTGACGCGGAAGCGGTGCTCGCCGAGGGGCTCGACGTCGAAGCCCTCGTCCTCGCCGGGCCGGTAGACGAGATGCTCGGCCTCGAACTCGGACGGCTCGCTCTCGACCGGCGTCGCATCGGCCGGCAGCTCGTGCAGGATCGTGGCGCGCAGTTCGTCGAGGCCGGCGCCGGTCGCCGAGGAGGCCGCCAGCACCGTCGCCTCCGGCAGCCGCTGGCGCCACTCGCCGAGCAGCCGCTCGACGTCCTCGTCGGGCAACAGGTCTCGCTTTGAGAGGAGAACGACCTCGGGCAGCTCCGCGAGCTTCGCCCCGTATTCGCCGAGCTCGTCCCGCACGGCGGCGTAGTGGGACTCGGGATCGCCCTCGGCCGGCTCGATCTCGACCAGGTGTACGAGCAGCCGGCAGCGCTCGATATGGGCGAGAAACTCGTGCCCGAGCCCGGCGCCGCCCGCGGCGCCCTCGATCAGCCCCGGGATGTCGGCGAGGACGACCTGGCGGTCGTCGGCCTCGATCGTCCCCAGCGCCGGCTCGAGCGTCGTGAACGGGTAGTCGCCGACCTTGGGATCGGCCCGGGTCAGCCTCTTCAGCAGCGAGGACTTGCCGGCGTTCGGCTGGCCGATCAGGCCGGCGTCGGCGAGCAGCTTCAGGTGCAGCTCGATCTCGCCCGACTCGCCCTCGAGCCCGTTCTCGGCAAATCGTGGCGCCTGCCGCGTCGCGCCGGCGAAGCGCTTGTTGCCGTGACCGCCGCCGCCGCCCGAGGCTACGACGACCCGCTCCCCATCGGCGAGCAGCTCGCGGGTGGTGCCGTCCAGCAGGGTGACCTGGGTACCGGGCGGCACGGCGATCTCGAGGTCCGCGCCCCGCGCGCCGTGACGCTGCTTGCCCTGGCCGTGGCCGCCGCGCCGCGCCCGGAAATGCCGCCTGCGCCCGAGCGCCGCGAGGTCGCGGCGCGAGGAGTCGCAGACGAGGATCACGTCGCCGCCGCGGCCGCCGTCGCCGCCGTCGGGGCCCCCGCGTGGCACGTGGGCCTCACGGCGGAAGCTGACGACGCCGTTACCGCCGGTGCCGCCTTCCACATAGATTGTCGCGCGGTCGAAAAGCATCGACCGAAGTTAGCTGGAGCTAGCCGGCGCTCTGGTCTGCGACAACCGAGATGACCTTGCCCTTGCGGCCGGGCTTGAACTCGACCACGCCGGCGCGGGTGGCGAAGATCGTGTGGTCGCGGCCGAGACCGACGCCGTCGCCGGGGTAGAAGCGGGTGCCGCGCTGGCGGACAATGATCTCGCCGCCGCCGACCGTCTGGCCGGCGAAGACCTTGACGCCGAGCATCTTCGGCTTCGAGTCGCGGCCGTTACGGCTGGAACCAAGTCCCTTCTTATGAGCCATCTGTTGCTTCCTCCTTCTTGGCCGCGGGCTTCTTGGCGGCGGGCTTCGTGGCCGCTGGCGGCTTCTTCTCTGCCGAGGACGAGCTCGAGCCGCCCGAGAGGCTGATGCCGGTGATCTCGAGGCGGGTCAGCTCCGAGCGGTGCCCGGCGTGGCGCTTGTAGCCCTTCTTCGCCTTGTACTTGAAGACGCGGATCTTCGGCCCGCGCAGATGTTCGGCGACGGTCGCCTCGACCTTGGCCCTGGCGGCGTCCTTGCCGATCAGCATCTCTTTGTCGCTGATCGCGAGTGGGCGCAGCGAGACCTTGGCGCCCTCCTTATCGGGCAGGCGGTCGACGAGCAGGGCGTCGCCCTTCTCGACTCGGTACTGCTTGCCACCTGTCTCTACGACTGCGTACATGTGCTGTTTCGGGTCCTTATGCGTGGTTATGCGTCGTCAATTGATGTCGGTCACTCGTTTGAGGCGGGCGCCTTCGAACGTCGCCTTCCGCCCCTGCTGCCACGGCGGCGCCGCCCACTGGAATCGGAGGATTCTAGCTGCTCGTCACCCTCCTCCCCGGGCTCTTCCTCACCGTCACCGGAGCCGCCATCTCCGTTGCCGATCAGCGATGCGACCGCTGTCGAGCGCTCGACGCTCTCGATCCGCACCAGGCGCTGCTCGCCGATGTGCGTGCCGCCGCCGGTGACGCTGACCAGGTAGGAGTCGACCCGCGCGACGCCGTCGTCGTCGTTGTACATGTGCGGCTCCTCGATCTTCATCAGCACCTCTTCGCCGACCTGGAACGGCAGCGCCCGAGCCTCGACCTCTTCCCGGGTGCCGGTCTCGACCACCTGGAAGGTGTCGAGTGAGAGAGCCGAGCCGCCCTCGAAGTGGAACCGCTTGCCGGTCTCCTCCTCGAGCTCGGGCAGGCCGTGCTCGGGATCGAGCAGCTCGGCGGCGACCTTGGGATTGACGCGCACGAGATAGGCCTCGGGGGCCGGGTTCTCGGCGATCACGTCGCGCAGCTTGCGGACGATGCCGATCGCCACCGTCTCCTCGGACTCGATCACGCCCTCGCCGTCGCAGGTGGGGCAGCGCTTGGTGAGGATCTCGCGGACGCCGTCGGTGACGTTCTGGCGGGTCATCTCGACCAGCCCCAGCGGCGAGACCTCGACCACGTAGCTCTTGGTGCGGTCCTCGTCGAGCGCCTTGCGCAGCGTCTTCAGCACGTTGTCGCGGTTCTTGGCCCGCGCCATGTCGATGAAGTCGATGACGATGATGCCGCCGATGTCGCGCATCCGCAGCTGGCGCACCGCCTCCTCGGCGGCCTCGACATTGACCCGGGTGATCGTGTCCTCGAGCCGGCCCTTGCCTCGGCCGGTGAAGCTGCCGGTGTTGATGTCGATCACCGTCAGCGCTTCCGCGTAGTCGATGATCAGGTACCCGCCCGAGGGCAGGTCGACGCGGCGATCGAGGGTGGAGCGGAACGCCTTCTCGAGGTCCCACTTCTCGAACAGCGGCTCCGGGTCCTTGTAGAGCTCGACGCTCGAGACCAGGTCCGGCGCCGTGCGCTGGAGGAAATTGGTGACGCGTTCGAACTGCTTCTCGTCGTCGAGGATCGCGCCCTCGAACTCCGAGGCGAGAACGTCGCGGAGGACCCGGATCGAGAGATCGGCCTCCTGGAAGACCATCGAGCCCGACGGCGCCTTCTCGGCCCGCCGCTTGACGACCTCGGCGAGCTTGTGCAGATAGCCGACCTCGCGCTCGAAGTCGGTTTTCTTGGCGCCTTGGGCGGCGGTGCGGACGATGACGCCGCCGTCGCCGAAGTCGATTCCCTCGAGCAGCTTGCGCAGCCGCTGGCGCTCGGAGTCGGGCAGCCGCTTGGAGACGCCGATGCCGTCGCCGGAGGGCATGTAGACGAGATAGCGCCCGGCGACCGAGAGCTGCATCGAGAGCCGCGCGCCCTTGGTCTTCAGCGGGTCCTTGACCGCCTGGACGATGATCTCCTGGCCCGGCTTGATCAGCTCGTCGATGCGACGGCCGCGGCCGCGACCGCGCTTGGGCGCCGCCTCACCGCTTTCGAGGACGATCTCGTCGACGTGGAGGAAGCCGTTGCGCTCGAGGCCGATGTCGACGAAGGCGGCCTCCATGCCGGGCAGGACGTTGTCGACCCGGCCCTTGTAGATGTTGCCGACGATCGAGCGGCGGCCGCGGCGCTCGACGTAGAGCTCACCCGGCTTCCAGCCGTTCGAGTCGGCGTTCTGCTTCGCTCGGCCGCCCTTGGCGGCGGGCTTCTTCTCGTCCTTCGCTTGCTTCTCTTTGGCCAGCCTGCTCGGCTGGCCTTTTCCCTCGAGCACGGCGACACGGGTTTCCCCACGGTCGACGCTGACGAGGATGTTCTTCTTCATTTGAATCCTTTCCGGAGCAGGCCGCGGCGCTCGTCCTCAGACAAGGTCCACAGGAGTGCTTGTTCCGCGCTCCGCCTGCTCAGATCAGTAGGGGCCTTGCCCTACTGGGAGGATTCAGCTGCGACTGCACATGGATGCTCTGCAAAAGACCTATCGCCAGCAACGTCGCGATCACCGAGGAGCCGCCATACGAAAGCAGCGGCAGGGTGACGCCCGTTACGGGCATGATCCCGATATTCACGCCGATGTTCACGAACACTTGGAACATCAGCATGGCGGCGATACCGCCGGCAATCAGGGTCCCGTACAAATTTTTTGACATCTTCATGATGCGCAGCGCCCGCCAGACGAGCAAGGCGTAGAGGGACAGTACGAGAGCAGCCCCGGCAAACCCGAAGCGCTCGCCGATGACGGCGAAGATGAAATCTGTGTGTCGCTCCGGTAGGAAGTCAAGATCTGTTTGAGTCGCCTGACCACCACGGCCGGTCTTGCCACCGGCACCCACGGCGATCAGCGCCTGATTGATCTGATAACTCGAATTGCTGGGATCGTTGCTCGGATGTAGAAAGCTTGTGAGCCGCTCCTTCTGGTAACCCCGAAGGAGCGGGACGCCGACTGCCGGCGCCACCACTAGGGCCATCACAGCCAGGATAGCTGCCACGGCCCCCATAGCTGCAAAGTGGGTCCATTTCGTGCCTGAGATGAACAGCGCGGCGAGCGTGATCACGCCGAAGACGATCGCGGTGCCGAGGTCGGGTTGGAGGAAGATGAGGGCGGTCGGGGCGAGCCCGAGAATCAGGATCCGGATCGTCCTGCGCACGTCGGAGCCGCGGCGCACACGCTCGATCACGAACGCCGACAGCGCCACGATCAGCAGCACCTTGCCGAACTCCGACGGCTGAAAGCCGAAGAAGGGCAGCTCGATCCGCCGCCGCGAGCCGCGGGCCGCGGCGCCGAACATCAGGACGATCGTGATCGAGGCGACCATCAGCGAGTAGATCCCGACGCGGAGCTCGCGGAAGCGCGAATAGTCGATGCGCGCCAGGGCGAAGAGCAGGACGAGGCCGATGATGCAGTAGGCCGCCTGGCGGACGACGAAGTGCAGCGGGTCGCCGGGGATGTCGTTGGTCGTTGCCACGCCGAGCGTGAACAGGCCGAAGACGATCAGGCCCAGGGTCCCTCCCATCAAGACCCCGTCCATGTAGGGCAGGTTGAGGCGCTCGGCGAAGTCGGCGCCCGGGCGCCGGCGAACCGGTGGAGTTGTCGTGCGGGCGCTGGCCATCACTCGGTCGTCGTCACCGACGGGTTGACCGCCGGCGCGCCCGGCTTGACGTTGAAATAGTCGGCGAGGATCTGCTCGACGATCGGCGCCGCCGTGTCGACGCCGAAGCCGCCCCTCTCGACCGTCGCCGCGACGACGATCCGCGGGTTGCCGAACGGGGCCGCCGCTACGTACCACGCCTGATCGGGGTGCGGGGCGCGCTGAGCCGTCCCGGTCTTGCCCATGATCTGGATCGGGAAGTTTCCGAAGACGGGATAGGAGGTGCCGCCGGGGCTCATCGCAGCGCCGTGCAGCCCGTTGAGGATCGCCTGGCGGTTGGCGGGGTCGATGTTCACGTGGCGCTTCACCTGCGGCCGCACCTCCTGCAGGACCCGGCCCGTCACGTCCTCGACCCGGTCGACGACGTGGGGGACGACGACGTCGCCGCCGTTGGCGAGCGTCGAGTAGGCCACCGCCATCTGCAGCGGGTCGGCCTGAAGATCGCCCTGGCCGACCGAGAGGTTGATGTTGTCGCCGACGGTCCAGGGGCGGTCGGTCTTGTGCTCGGCGTAGAGCTTGTCGCGCCAGGCCGGGTTCGGGATCAAGCCGGGGGCTTCGTTGGGTAGGTCGATGCCGGTCTGGGAACCGAGGCCCAGCTGACGGGCCCAGTCCTGGATCAGGCCGCCGCTGCCCTTCGCCGGCGCCTTGAGCCCGAGCTTGTAGAAGAAGATGTCGGAGGAGACTCGTAGCGCGTTGGTCATGTCGAGGGAGCCGAAGACGGCGTTCTTTGCGTTGTGAAGCGTGAGCACGTCCACCTTCAGCGTGCCGCCGTCGAAGACCTGCGTCTGGGGCGTGAGCAGGCCGCCCTGGAGGGCCGCGGTCGCGGTGATCGGCTTGAACACCGAGCCGGTCGGATAGGCGCCGCTGATCGCGCGGTTGACGAGCGGGGCTTCGCTCGCCGCCGAGGAGAACAGGGCCTTGAAGCGCGCCGTCGTGAACGGCCTCGTGAAGAAGGACGGGTCATAGGTCGGGCGCGAGCCCATCGCGATGATCGCGCCGGTCTTGATGTCCATCGCGACGAAGGCGCCGGGCAGGCCGAACGAGCCGAGCGCCGCTTCGCCGGTGGCCTGAACGCTCGGGTCGATCGTCAGCCGCACGTTGTCGCCAGGCTGCGCCGGGGTCACCGTCGGGTTGCCGGTCGGGCGGCCGCTGGCGTCGATCGGGATCTTGGTGTCCCCGATGCCCCCGCGCAGGTAGCGGTCGTACTCGTACTCGACGCCCGACTGGCCGACGACGTCGCCCTGCTTCAGGCCCGAGAACCGCGACATGCCGAGCTGCTCCTTCGAGACCTGGCCGGCGCTGCCGAAGAGCTGCGCCGCCAGATCGCCGTCGGGATATGTGCGGCTGAACACCCTGTCGATCTCGACCCCGGGGAAGCTCGCCTGGTGCTCGCGCAGGTAGTAGATCTCGTCCGGGGAGAGATTGCGCTTGACGATCACCTTGCCGCCGGTGATCGTCGGGTCCTGGCCGGCGAGCGCCTTGCGGATCCCGGCGAGGTCGAGCCCCGCGACCCGCGCCAGGGTGCTCAGCTCTTGGCGCCGCTGCCCCGTCTGGCTGGGCAGGTTGTCGGGCAGCACCTCGAGCGCCATGCCGAGCTTGTTGCCGACCATCACGTTGCCCTGGCTGTCGAGAATCTCGCCGCGCGGGCCCTGGTCGCGGACCTCCTGGAGCTGGTTGTCCTGGGCGCGGGCGAGGTAGCGGTCGCCGGAGAGGACCTGCAGGTACCAGAGCCGGAAGAAGATGACGCTGAACATGAAGATCGCCAGGCCGGTGAGGACCGCGATCCGCATCGACATCGGCGAGCGCCTCTCCTCACCCTCTGTTTCTTCTTCGAGCAGGTACATCAGCGGCCCTCCATCGGGGCCGGGGAGACAGGGCGCCTGGCGCGCGTCTGGTCCTCGATCAGCGCCGAGCGCAGCAGTCGCCGCACACCCGCGAACACGGGAACCGCGAGCGCCATGCCGAACAGGGTGACGAGGATCGTGTCGCGGATCACCAGCGGGCTGACGTCGGCACCGACACGCAGCAGGACCTGGATTCCGGCAAACAGCAGAAGCGCCATCAGCGTCAGGCCGCCGGCGAGCAGGACCGTGGCGCCGCGGTTCGGCGGGCCGAGGATCTCGCGGTAGCGGCCGGCGAGGTAGCCGACGGCGAGCAGCGTCAGCGCGGTCGCCCCGAGTGTCTCGAACGAGAGCGTGTCGATCAGCAGGCCGATTGAGAACCCGGAGACGGCCCCGGGCATGCTGCCACCGAGCAGCGCCAGCGACATCACCACGAGCAGCGCGAAGTCGGGGCTCGAGCCCCAGAAGCTGAGCTGGGCGAAGAAGGAGAGCTGGGCGATCGCCGTGAACAGCGCGATCGCCGCCAGCCGCAGAAGGATTGGCGGGGTGAGGATCACGACTACTTGTTGCCTGGATTCGTCAACACCTGGACGAACTCCATGTTTCGGAGGTCGGCGAACGGGTGCACGTGGACGCGCTGGTAGGCAGCGCGCTCCTGCAGAGAAGCATCGCTCACTTCGCCGATCGGGATGCCGGGTGGGAACAGCGAGTTGAGCGCGCCGGTGCTGAACCCGGCGGTGACCACCGTCTGCGTCTCGGCGACGCCGTTGCCGTTGGCGAGGTAGTCGAGGACGAGGTCGTTGGGGTTGCCGACCTCGGGCTCGACTACGCCTGTCGCACCAACGGGCTCGATCCTGGCGGCGACCGAGCTCGTGTGATCGGTGATCAGGGTCACCTCGGAGGTGCCGTGCGTGACCTGGCTGATGCGGCCGGCGAGGCCGTCGCCGGTGACCACTGGGTCGTCGAGGCGGACGCCCGAGCTCGAGCCGGTGTTGATCTGCACGGTCGAATACCAGACGGTCGGCGAGCGCCCGATGACGCGCGCGGTCACGGGCTGGAGGCCGGCGGGGATCAGACCCGAGGACGAGAGCTTCATCAGCTTTTGTAGCTCGGCTGATTGCTGGGTCTGGGTTTGCGCGGTGGCGAGCTGCTCGCGCAGCTGCGAGACGTCCGTCTTCAGCTTGCTGTTTTCGCCGCGGGCGTTGAAGGTCTCGCTGAACCAGTTGACGAGGTCGCGCCCCGGCTTCAGCGCGCGGTCGGCGACGTCCTGGACCGGGCCGAAGACGGTCGCCACGCCGTTCTGGACGCGGTGCAGCCCTCCACCCGGCCCCTCACGGTAATAGAGGCTGAGGAGGATGAATGAAGCCGCGACGAGCAGCAAAAGAACCGCCCTCCGGCGTCGGACCTGCTTGCGATACACGCCTAGAAGGTAGAGATGGACTCTGTCGGCACCCTTAACGCGACCCGAGCAGCTCGGGCGCGAGGCGCAAAAGCAGCGCCACAGGCAGGCCGATGACGTTCGAGAGGTCGCCGCGGACCTCCTCGACCAGCGCCGAGCCCAGCCCCTGGACCGCGTAGCCGCCGGCGCGGCCGTGCCACTCCCCGGAGGCGACGTAAGCGTCGATCTCAGCCTCCCCGAGCTCTCTGAAACGCACTCGGGAAGCCTCGACGCCTACCCGCTCCTCGCCGGCCGTGAGAACCGCGAGCCCACCGAGGACCTCGTGCCGGCGCCCCGACAGCTCCTCGAGATAGCCCCTCGCGGCGGCCTCGTCCGCCGGTTGCCCCAGCGGGCGCCCATCGAGGATGACCTCGGTGTCGCCCGCGATCACCGTCGTCCCCTCATCCGCGACGGCAGCAACCGCCCGCGCCTTGGCAAGTGCGTTGGTCCGGACCAGCTCGTGCGGCTCCCCTTCCATCAGCTCCGAGACCTCGGGCACGACGACCGAGAACTCAACGCCAAGCGCCTCGAGCAACGCCTTCCGCTGCGGACTCCCCGAAGCGAGAACTACTAGAGCTCGGGGAACCAGATCCCGATCTCGCGCTCGGCCGACTCATCCGAGTCGGACCCATGCACGAGGTTGAAGGTGACCTCGGTCCCGAACTGCCCCCGGATCGAGCCCGCGTCGGCCTCGACCGGATCGGTCGCGCCGATCAGCTGCCGGGCGGCCTTGACCGCGTTCGGCCCTTCGAGCACGAGGGCGACGAGCGGGCCGCCGGTGATGAAGGAGACGAGCTCGCCGAAGAAGGGCTTGGTTTTGTGCTCGTCGTAGTGGACGTTGGCGGTCGCCTCGTCAGCCGTCATCAGCTTCGCGGCAGCGAGCGTCAGCCCCTTGCGCTCGAAGGTGGCGATCACTTCGCCGGTCAATCCGCGCTCGAACGCGTCCGGCTTGACGAGGATCAGGGTTCGCGCCACTTGCTCTGCTGCTGGCCTTCGCCGGATCCCCTCGGGGCCGGCTGGCCGCTGGGAGAAGAGTTGGGCTGGCCGGTGCGCTCGGTCGGACGCCCGCCGGCACCCTGGGACGGGCGCGGGGCGCCGCCCGGCTGCCGCTGGGCGCCGGGGTTGGCCGCGGCCGGCGCCGGCGCAGGCCTCGAAGCTCGTTGCTGCTGGCTGCGCCGCTGCCTATCGCTGCGGCTGGCGCGTCGGCCCTCGGTCGGGGCCTTCTGCCTCTGGACCTCGGTCTCGCAGTAGGGGCAGACGCCCCACTTGGGGTCGAGGGGCTTGCCGCACGAGCGGCAGGGCTGCTTGAGCTTGCGTTCGCAGTTGGGACAGCGGATGTAGTCGAGCTCGATCGGGTATTCGCAGTGCGGGCAGGACTGTTCGATCAGCTGCCGCACGCGCAGCTCCGAGGCGCGGATCTCGAGGTCACGCTCGTGGACGTCGTCGAGGAACTCGGGCGGCCTCAGGATCGTGTAGACGATCGGGCCGACGAAGGGGAAGAATGCCGCAGCGGTCGCGCACGCGATCAGCACCGGGTCCTCGAGCCGCCGCCTCGCGTCGAGGTAGACCCAGTAGATCAGCGCGAAGTAGACAAGCACGAGAAAGAGGACCAGCAAGTTGACGAAGATGCTGAGTCCGCTGCTCGATATGCCGAATATGGCTAGAGGCATGGGTGGAGTTATTTCGTGGCGCCAGGAACTAACCCTGCGTGCGGCAGGAACCGGCAGGGTAGCGATCCGCGGCGGTTATCAGAGGAAAAGCCGCCCAAATCCGTAGCCGATCCCGAAGAAGACGAGGATCACGACCGCAACCACGACCGCGACCAGGCCCATCATCGTCAGGAGCTCTGATCTTGCCTCTCGATCCATAGGGTCCGCAGAAGGTAGTGCGATCCGGCCGCGAGCGCCACCCCGCCGCGCTCCAAAGCGAGCTCGCGCACCCGGGCCCAGGCGGTGTGCGGATCGGCGACCGCCTCGGCCTCCCCTCCGGCGGCGCGCCAGAGCTCGGCGAGGTCTGGCGCGGGAATCGCCTGGCCGACCGGACGCCCGGATCCGCGCACCGCGTCATCGGGGAATTCGGTGCAAATCGCGAGCTCGCAGAACGGCGCGAGCGCCTCGCAGATCCCTGCGGCGTCCTTCTCGGCGAGCACGGCGACGCAGGCCACCACGGGGTGATCCGCGGTCAGCTCGGGGAGGGACTCGGCCAGCGCGCGGGCGCCGTCGGGGTTGTGAGCCGCGTCGTAGATGACGTCGGGGTCCCCCTCGACGAACTGGGCGCGGCCAGGCAGCACGAATGTGGCCAGCGCCCGTTCCGCAACGTGGGGATCGATGTGCTCGGGGCCGAGAATCTCCGCCGCGGCGGCGAGAGCGAGCGTCGAGTTCGCGTGCTGGTAGCCGCGCGGGCCCCGTGCGTGGGTACCGACGGGCGAGAGGCGCGTCGCGTGCCGCTCGTTGACGAAGCGCTCGACCACCGGCTCAACCTGCTCCGGGACGGGCCCGCAGATCAACGTCGTGTGGTCGCGCAGCACCGCCAGCTTCTCGGCCGCGATCTCCTCGACCGTGTCTCCGAGCCACTCCGTGTGGTCGAGGCCGACCGAGGTCAGCACGGTCGCCCGCGACGGAATCACGTTGGTCGCGTCGAGCCGGCCGCCGAGCCCGGCTTCAATCACCGCAACCTGCACCCGTGCGGCAGCGAACGCGACGAACGCCGCCGCGGTGTCGAGCTCGAACTGCGTCACCGGCCCCTCCTCCCCGGCCGCCCGGTTTGCGGTCTCGGCCGCTTCGGCGCAACGCTCGACCGCGGCGGCGAACGCCTCCTCGGAGATCTGCTCGCCGCCGATCCAGATCCGCTCGCGCCAGGAGACGATGTGGGGTGATACGTAGGCGCCGGTCCTGACGCCATGGGCCTCGAGCAGCGCCGCCGTCATCAGCGCCACCGATGTCTTGCCGTTGGTCCCCACCACATGAATAGAGGCAAAACGGTGCTGCGGCATGCCGAGCAGCGTGCACAGGCGCCGTATGCGATCGAGGCCGAGCTTCCAGCCGATCGCCTCGAGCGAGAGCAGGTAGGCCTCGGGGTCGTCTATGTGAGTTCCTCTAGCTCGGCCTTGTACGCCTCGAGCTTGGCGCGCTCCTCGTCGACGACTTCGGCCGGCGCCTTGGCGACGAATCCCTCGTTCGAAAGCTTGCCCTCGCCGCGCTTTACCTCGGCGCGGAGCTTCTCGCGGCGCTCTTCGATCCGTTTCTCGACCGCCTCGCCGTCGACGCCCTCAGAGGGCAGCAGCTCGACGCCGGCTACGGTCGCCATCGGCTCGCCCCCGTTCGATGTGAACTCCACCCGCGCGAGGCGCCCGACGAGCTCATGCGGCTGCTCGCCGCGAGCTCCGAGCGTGGCTCCGGCGGCGACCCCGGCGAGGTCGCGCCAGCGCCGCAGGGCCCGGGTCATGGCGATCGCGCCGGTCAGTTCCGTCTCGGCCTCGGCGTCGATCAGGGCCTCGTCCACCGAAGGGAAGGGACTGACCACCAGCTCGCGCTCGCGGTCGGGCAGGTAGGACCAGATCTCCTCGGTGATGAACGGCATCACCGGGTGGGCGAGCGCCAGCACCTGCTCGAGGACATAGAGGAGGTTCGCCGCGGCGTCCTCGTCGCCGTCGTAGAGGCGCGGCTTGACGATCTCGAGGTACCAGTCGCAGAGCTCCGACCAGAAGAACTCGTAGAGGTCGAGCACGGCGTGGCTGAAGTCGTAGGCCGCGAGCTGCTCGGTGAACGAGCCGATCGCGCGCTGCAGGCGCGAGAGGATCCAGCGGTCCTCCACAACTCCCGTCGCCGGCTTCGCGGCGACGGCGGAACCATCGGCCTTTGATGTCTCCATGAGGATCAGCCGGCTCGCGTTCCACATCTTGTTGGCGAGGTCGCGGCCCTGCTGGACGCGGGCGGCGGAGTAGCGCACGTCCTGGGTCGAGGTCATCGCCAGCAGCCCGAAGCGCAGAGCGTCGGCGCCGTGCTCGGAGATCTCGTCGAGAGGGTCGATGCCGGTGCCGAGCGACTTCGACATCCGCCTGCCGTCGGGCGCCTGGATCACCGAGTGGACGTAGACGTCGGAGAACGGCACCTCGCCGGTGAACTCGAGCGACATCATCACCATCCGCGCGACCCAGAGGGCGATGATGTCGCGCGCCGTCGAGAGCACATCGGTCGGGAAGAACGCCTTGTACTCGGGGGTGTCGGCGCCGGGCCAGCCGAGCGTCGCGAACG
>JAWVFN010000027.1:0-6229 GCA_033855935.1 Solirubrobacterales bacterium
TCGCCGAAGTCGGTGACCCGCGGCCTGCAGCGGATCGGCCGCGCCGGCCACGGGCTCGGCGAGGTCTCCAAGGGCCGGATCTTCCCCAAGTTCCGCGCCGACCTCCTCGAGTGCGCCGTCGTCGCCCGCCGTATGCGCGACGGCGACATCGAGGAGACCGTCGTGCCCCGGAACCCGCTCGACGTCCTCGCCCAGCACCTGGTCTCGATGGCGGCGCTCGACACCTGGGAGATCGACGAGGTCGAGAAGATCGTCACCTCCGCCGACCCATTCCGCGAGCTCTCGCGCGAGCAACTCGAGAACGTCCTCGACATGCTCGACGGCCGCTACCCCTCGGACAGGTTCGCCGAGCTGCGGCCGCGGATCGTCTGGGACCGCGCCGCCGGCAAGATGCGCGGCCGCCCCGGCGCCCGCCAGCTCGTCGTCGCCAACGCGGGGACGATCCCCGACCGCGGCCTCTACGGCGTCCATCTTCCTGACGGACGGAGGGTCGGCGAGCTCGACGAGGAGATGGTCTACGAGGCCCGCCCCGGCCAGACGTTCCTGCTCGGCGCCTCGACCTGGCGGATCGAGGAGATCACCCGCGACCGGGTCGTCGTCACTCCGGCACCCGGGGCCCCGGGTGCGATCCCGTTCTGGCGCGGCGATGGCATTGGCCGCCCCTCCGACCTCGGCCGCTCGATCGGCGCCTTCGCCCGCGAGGCGGTCTCGGCAGAGCCCGAGCAGCTCGCCAAGGACTACGACCTCGACCCGCTCGCGGCGCAGAACCTCGTCGCCTATCTGCGCGAGCAGCAACAGGCGACCCGCGTCGTTCCCTCCGACGAGACGATCGTGATCGAGCGCTTCCGCGACGAGATCGGCGACTGGCGGATTTGCATTCTCAGCCCCTGGGGCGGCCGCGTCCATTCGGCCTGGGGCCTGGCGCTGTCGGCGAAGATCCGAGAGGACCGCGACCTCGAGGCCGACGCGATCTGGTCCGACGACGGCATCGTGATCCACATGCCCGACGCCGACGAGCCGCCGCCGGCCGACATCGTCCTGATCGACCCCGACGAGATCGAGGAGCTGGTGATCAGCGAGCTCTCGGGGTCGGCGCTGTTCGGCGCCCGCTTCCGCGAGAACGCGTCACGATCACTCCTTATACCGCGCGCCTGGCCGGGCAAGCGCACGCCGCTGTGGCAGCAGCGGCTCAAGGCACAGAGCCTGCTCGAGGTCGCCCGCGACTTTCCCCAGTTCCCGGTCATCCTCGAGACCTACCGCGAGTGCCTCAAGGACGTCCTCGACCTGCCTGCATTGCACTCGTTGTTGTCGGGCCTGCACTCGCGCAAGATCTCGCTGGTCGAGGTCGAGACGCCGACGGCCTCGCCAATGGCCTCCTCGCTGCTCTTCGACTACGTCGCCACCTACATGTACGAGGGCGACACGCCCAACGCCGAGCGCCGCGCCGCCGCGCTCTCGCTCGACCGCGACCTGCTTCGCGAGCTCCTCGGCCAGGAGGAGTTGCGTGAGCTGATCGACCCTGAGGCTCTGGAGGAGGTACAGGTCTCGCTGCAGATGCTCGGCGAGGAGGTCAGGGCCGGCGACCGCGACGCGCTGCAACAGGTGCTGCGCCGGCTCGGCGACATGACCGAGGCGGAGTGCCAGATCCGGGTGGCGGAGGGCTACTCGGCCACATCGATGCTCGAGAAGCTCGAAAAGGAGCGGCGGGCGGCGAAGATCCGTATCGCCGGCGAGGAGCGCTGGATCGCCGCCGAGGACGCGGGCATCTATCGCGACGCGCTCGGAGTCCCGCCCCCGGCCGGGCTCCCCGAGGATTTCATCGCCCCGGTCGAGAACGCCCTCGTCGCGATCGTCCGCCGCTACGCCCGCACCCACGGGCCGTTCCCGACCGACCAGTTCGCCGCCCGTTACTCCGTCGACGCCTCGGCGGGACTGCGCGAGCTCGAGCGCGAGGGCGCCCTGGTCCGGGGCGAGCTGTTGCCCGGCGGCTCGGAGCGCGAATGGTGCGACGCCGACGTCCTGCGCCGCGTGCGGCGCTCCAGCCTGGCGCGGCTGCGGCGCGAGGTCGAGCCGGCCGACCGCCGCGAGCTGGCGCGCTTTGTCGGCGACTGGCAGAACGTCGACGCCTTCCGCGCCGCCGGCGCCGGTCCCGACCGCCTGCGCGAGGCGCTGGTTCCGCTCCAGGGCGTCGCGCTGACGCCGAAGGTCTGGGAGACAGACGTACTCCCGCGGAGATTGGGTTCCTACAGTCCGTCGTGGCTCGACGAGCTCTGCACCAGCGGTGAGCTCGTCTGGATCGGCGCCGGCGCCCTCGGGCGCAACGACGGCAAGGTGGCGCTCTACTTCCGCGAGGACGTTCGCCTCGCCGGCCCGCCGCCCTCGAACGCAAAGCTCGATTCGCCCGAAGGCAAGGTCCACGACGCGGTCCGGGCGCGGCTCGCCCAGGGGCCGTGCTTCTGGCTCGACCTGCTCGAGCTCGATCACAGCGCCGAGGAGCTCCACGAGGCGCTCTGGGACCTGGCCTGGTCGGGCGAGGCGACCAACGACGCCTTCGCGCCGCTCCGCGCCCCGCGCCTGCGGGCGGCCGAGCGCCGCGAGCGCTCTGGCCGCAGGTTCTCGAGCCGCCGCGCCGCCGCCGCGGGCACCGTGGTCGGCCGCTGGTCGCTGACGACGGCTCTGTTTGAGGACGCACCCGCCACGGGTCCTCGGCTACGGGCGCAGGCCGAGCTGATGCTCGAGCGCCACGGCATCGTCACCCGCGAGACGGTGCTCGCCGAGGGCGTGCCCGGCGGCTTCGCGACGCTCTACGGCGAGCTGACCAACCTCGAGCTGCTCGGCACCACGCGCCGCGGCTACTTCGTCGAGGGCCTCGGCGGCGCCCAGTTTGCGCTGCCCGGGGCGGTCGAGCGCCTGCGCGGCCTGCCTCAAGCCGAGGGCGAATACAAGGTGCTGGCGGCGACCGATCCCGCCAACCCCTACGGCGGCACGCTGCCATGGCCCAAGCTCGAAAACCAGCGGCGCCCCTCCCGCGCCCCCGGGGCCTACGTGCTGCTCCGCGACGGCGAGCCGCTGCTCTACGTCGAGCGCGGCGGCAGGGGGGTCCTGAGGCTGGCGCCGCTCGAGGGTGCCGAGCTCGAGGCCGCCCTCGCCGAGCTCTCCGCCGCGGCCCGCGATGGAGTGATCGCCAAGCTCGGCCTCGAGCGCCTCGACGGTGAGACCGTGATCGGCTCGCCCCACGAGGCGACCGTGATCGCGGCCGGCTTCAGCCGTCAGCCACGGCGGCTCGTTGCTCGAGCACTCTGAACGGGTGCTTGCCTTCGGCCAGGGCTGCCGTAGGGGATAATCCCTTTGGTGGTGGGAGAGACCAACCAGGAGCTGCTGGCCCGCGTTCCCTTGTTCTCGGAGCTCTCTGAGTCCGAGCTCGAGCGGATTACGCAGGTGGCCGTGCCGCGCTCGTTTCCGGCCGGTTCGCGCGTCTTTCACGAAGGCGACCCCGGCGACTCGTGCTACATCGTCAAGTCCGGCGTGCTGAGGGTGACGCGGGAGCACTCCGACGGGCGGGCGATCACGCTCGCCAACCTCGAAACGGGCGACATCTTCGGCGAGTTGGCGATGCTCGACGGCTCGACTCGCTCGGCGAGCGTCGAGGCGCTGGAGGACGCCGAGCTGCTGGCACTGCCGGCGACCGACGTCAAGGCGCTGCTGCGTGACCACCCCGAGCTGGCCGTGAAGCTGGTCGAGGCGCTGACCCGGCGCCTGCGGCTCGCCAACGAGCGCATCTCCAACCAGTCGTTTCGCACCGTTCCGGGCCGGGTGGCGGGAGTCCTCAACAGCCTCCTGACCGACGAGATGCCGGGCGACTCGCGCGACGTGACGATTCGCATGACCCAGTCCGATCTCGCCCAGCTCGCCGGAACCTCCAGGGAGAGCGTCAGCCGCTTCCTCGCCAACCTGGAGCGGGCCGGAGTCGTGCGTTGTGGCCGTGGCCGGGTCACCGTGCTCGAGCCGGACCGGCTCGACTCCTACATCTTCTGATCCGCCGCGACGACTTCGACTCGGGTCGGGCATCGATGGTCGAGCGCCAGCTCCGCGGGCGCGGGATCTCCGACGAGCGCGTGCTCGGGGCGATGTCGGAGGTGCCGCGCGAGCTGTTCGTGCCGCTGCGGCGGCGCCGTCGCGCCTACTCCGACCGGGCGCTCTCGATCGGCCAGGGCCAGACCATCTCGCAGCCCTGGATCGTGGCCGCGATCTGCCAGGCGCTCGAGCTCGACGGTGGTGAGAGGGTGCTCGAGATCGGCACCGGGTCGGGCTACTCGGCCGCGGTCCTGTCGCGGCTGGCCGCAGAGGTGATCAGCATCGAGCGCGTCCCCACGCTCGCCGCGGGGGCCGAGCGGGTGCTGATCGAGCTCGGTGTCGACAACGTCGAGATCATCGTCGCCGACGGCAGCGTCGGAGACCCATCGCGGGCGCCGTTCGACGCGATCGCCGTGCACGCGACCGCGCCGGCGCCGCCGCCGAGCCTCTTCGCTCAGATCGCCGTCGGCGGGCGCCTGGTGATCCCGATCGCCTCGGGCGAGGTCGATCTGCTGACCGTGTTCGAGCGCGATGCCGAGGGCATCAGCCACCGCATCATCGGCCCCTGCCGTTTCGTCCCCCTGATCGGCGACGAAGCCTTTGAGGCCTAGTGTGATTTCCTCCCCCGGAGATCGGCAGACGCATTCGGCACGGTAGGCTCGCGGCATCACCGGCCTCGTCGCCCTCAACTTCTACTCGGCGCTCTTCGTCGATCAGCTCAAGCGCGGCCGCAAGACCGCGACGATCCGGCTGGGCGACAAGTCGCGCAAATACAAGCGCGGCACGATCGTCTGGGTGACGATCGGCTTCACCAACAGCCCCCGCGAGAAGATCTTCTCGGCGGTGATCGAGGACGTCGAGGTGAAGATGTTCAAAGACCTCTCCCCGCGCGACATCGAGCACGACAACCCCGAGTTTCGCCGTGTCGAGGAGACCGCGCACTTTCTCGAGCAGATCTACGGCCGGCCGATCGGCGACGAGGACACGGTGACCGTGATCCGCTTCTCGCAGATCATCGAGCGCCCGGGCTCCGCTCCCCAGCTCGGCGGCGCCCAGCACCCGTCGCAAAACTAGCCCGAGGCCCAGGCCGGCGAGCCCGTTCGCCTATATTTCACAGACGTTGGCACTCACGTACCTAGAGTGCCAAGACAGCCGGGCCCCCCGGCCTATCTGGAACTTTGAGAGAAAACCCGACGTAAGACGGAGGTAAGCGAATGAAGTTGAAGCCGCTGGGCGATCGACTGATCGTCGAAGCGACCGAAGAGGACCTGACTACCGCGAGCGGGATCGTCCTCCCCGACACGGCCCAGGAAAAGCCGCAGCGCGGCAAGGTTGTGGCAGTCGGAGACGGCCCGATCGAGGACGGCAAGCGCCGGCCCCTCGATGTGAAGGCCGGTGACGAGGTCCTGTACAGCAAGTACGGCGGCACCGAGATCACCGTCGAGGGCGACGAGTTGCTCGTCCTCCGCGAGTCCGACGTGCTGGCCAAGGTCGAGTAGACCCCGAAACTAGGAATTAGGAGAAAAAGAACCAATGGCTTTCAAGGAACTGAAGTACGACGAGGAGGCGCGCGGTGCATTGCAGACCGGCGTCGACGCGGTGGCCGATGCGGTCAAGGTGACTCTCGGCCCCAAGGGGCGCTACGTAGTCCTCGACAAGAAGTTCGGCGCCCCGACGATCACCAACGATGGCGTGACCATCGCCCGTGAGATCGAGATCGAGGACGTGTTCGCCAACCAGGGCGCGCAGCTGGTCCGTGAGGTCGCCACGGCGACCAACGACGTTGCCGGCGACGGCACGACGACGGCCACGTTGCTCGCTCAGACGATCGTCCGCCACGGCCTCAAGAACGTTGCTGCCGGCGCCAACCCGCTCGGGTTGCGCAAGGGCATCGAGATGGCGGTCGAGCAGGTCGTCGATCACCTGAAGTCGAAGCAGTCGAAGGACGTCGGCGGCAAGGAGCAGATTGCCCGTGTCGCCGAGATCTCGGCGGCCGACGAGGAGATCGGCAACATCATCGCCGACGCGATCGACAAGGTCGGCAAGGACGGCGTCGTCAACGTCGAGGAAGGCCAGACCTTCGGCATGGAGCTGGAGTTCACCGAAGGCATGCAGTTCGACAAGGGCTACATCTCGCCCTACATGGTCACCGACC
>JAWVFN010000028.1:0-17437 GCA_033855935.1 Solirubrobacterales bacterium
TCCCTTAAGTAGGTCCCACGTGCAGCGTAAAGCCTACAAAGCCCGGGGGCAGTCCCTAACCTTGTCGCCTTCATGGAGGTCTCCCTACGCAAGCAACGGGAGGCGAGCGCCGTCCCCTCCGAGGCCCCGGCGCAGCCCCCGGAGACGGCTGATCGGGGCGTCGTGCGCGCCGCAGTCGTCGCCATGCGCCCGCAGGAGTGGATCAAGAACCTCCTCGTCTTCGCCGGCCTGCTGTTCTCGGGCCACTTCGATCAGGCCGACAAGGTCTTCGACGCGACGATCACCTTCTTCGCCTTCTGCGCCGTCGCCAGCGCCGGCTACCTCGTCAACGACGCCCACGACGTCGAGCTCGACCGCCAGCACCCAACCAAGCGAAACCGCCCGATAGCGGCCGGCGAGCTGTCGGTTCAGACCGCGATCGGCCTCGCCGTCGCGCTGCTGGTTGCCGGTCTGGTCGGGTCGCTGCTGATCGAGGGGCCGGTGATCGCCGGGCTCGTATTTGCCTACGGCGCCGGCACGACGCTCTACTCCTACGTGCTCAAGACCGAGGTGATCCTCGACGTGATGACGATCGCCGGGCTGTTCGTGTTGCGGGTTCTGGCCGGAGCGGTCGCGGTCAACGCCGATGCCTCCGCCTACCTGCTGCTCTGCACCGGCATGGTCGCCCTCTTCCTCGGTTTCACCAAGCGCCGGCAGGAGGCGACCTCCGAGTTGCACGCCGGGACCGACACCCGCCCCGTTCTCGAGCATTACTCGCTCCCCTTCCTCGACCAGATGGTTGCGATGGTCACCGCGGCGACGGTGATGAGCTACTCGATTTACGCCATCAATTCGCCCCTGATCGGCTCGAAGATGCTCGGCACGCTGCCGCCGGTCATCTACGGGATCTTCCGCTACCTCTACCTGATCTATGACCGCGAGGACGAGCGCTCGACCGCCTCGATCCTGACCAAGGACTACGGCATGATCGGCGCCGCGGTGGTCTGGGTCGCCTCGGCCGTGATTCTGCTCGCTGTCTACAAATAGACGAATGGTCCCCGCGGCGGGCCCCACGGACGGGGCCGCTTCCGCTAATTTCGGGTAACACGGTGGCCGACCGCGGCCGCCATCGAGGCGGGGACATGAATGCCGGAACGACTGCGACTGACCCAGACGGGGCCGCTGACGCTCAAGCAGTTCGCTGCTTTCGTCGCGCGGGCGAGCGACGAGGAGCTGGCGGAGCTGATGGCCGATTCGGCGACGCGCAAGCCGATTCTCGACTTCCTCTATGAGCAGTCCGTCGCGATGCTCCGCGCCGAGCAGCCCCTCGACTTCGACGGCGAGGTCATTCACTGGCACGTGACGGGCGCGCCGAAGGGTGGTTGCGACAGCTTCCAGCTGTTGATCGAAGGCGGCGTCGCGCTGCCGAGCCGCTGCCTCACCCGGCTGCCGCGCTGCAGCTTCGAGACCGGGCCGGTCGAGCTGTTGCGCCGCGTCGGCGGCCAGGCGACGATGATGGGGCTGATGAGCGAGGGCCGCGCCGTGGTCAGCGGCGACCTGCTGTTCGCGGCCCGCGTCGAGGAGTTGTTTCGCCGCAAGACCTTCGGCTGAACAGCCAGCCGAACAGCGCAAAGTCATAGGATGCGCCGGCGATGGACCTGACGCTCAGCGACTCAGAGGCGGCCTTCCGCGACGAGGTTCGGGCCTGGCTCGAGCAGAACAGCCCGGGCCCCGCGCCCCAGGGAGACGACGAGGCGGAGTTCACCTTCCGGCGCGCCTGGCAGAAGAAGATGCACGAGGCCGGATGGGCGGGGCTCTCGTGGCCGGAGGACTACGGTGGCAAGGGCGCGACCCTGATCGAGCAGTCGATCTTCAACGAGGAGCTGGCGCGATCGGGTGCGCCGCTGCCGGCGAACGTACTCGGCCTGGTCATGGGCGGCCCCGTCGTCATCGCCCACGGCTCCGAGGAGCAGAAGGAGCGATACCTCGATCCGATCCTCTCCGGCGACGAGATCTGGTGCCAGGGCTTCTCCGAGCCGGAGTCCGGTTCGGACCTCGCTTCGCTGAAGACGCGGGCGGTGAAATCGAACGGCGGCTGGAAGGTGACTGGTCAGAAGGTCTGGACCACATACGCCCACGAGGCCAAGTTCTGCATGTTGCTGGCCCGTACCGACTCTGACGCCCCGAAGCACAAGGGCATCACCTACTTCATCCTGGATATGGAACAACCGGGAGTCGATGTGCGCCCCCTGCGGCAGATCACCGGCGAGTCCGAGTTCAACGAGGTCTTCTTCGAGGAGGCCGAGGTTCCGGACGAGAACATCGTCGGCGAGCCCGGCGGCGGCTGGCAGGTGGCGCTGACGACCCTGATGTTCGAGCGCGCCGGCCTCGGCGCGGCGGCGGTAATGGGCCTCGCCAGTGCATTTGACGAGCTGCTCGAGATCATCAAGGAGCGTGATCTCACCGACGACCCGGTGATCCGCCAGAAGATGGCCAAGCTCAAGATCTCGATCGAGGCGATGCGGTTCGGTGCGCTGCGGGCGCTGACGGCGACGATGAAGAACGGGATTCCCGGCCCCGAGGGCTCGTTGTCGAAGCTGCAGTGGGCAGACACCAACCAGTCGCTGACCGAGCTCGCCGGGGACATCCTCGGCATCGAGGCGCTCGAGCCCGGCGGGACCTGGAGCTACCGTTTGCTGCGGGCCCGCGCCAACTCGATCGAGGGCGGCACCACCGAGGTGCTCAAGAACATCGTCGCCGAGCGTGTTCTCGGCCTACCGAAGCTCCGGTAAACGACATGCACTTCGACCTCAACGACGAGCAGCGCGAGATCAAGGACACCGCCAGGAACCTACTCGCCGAGCGTTCAAAGCCGGCGAAGGTCCGCGAGCACGCCGAGGCCCGCTCCCACGACGCGGAGCTGTGGAAGGGCCTCTGCGAGCTCGGCTGGGCCGGGATCGCGATCCCCGAGGAGCACGGCGGCCAGGGTCTCGGCATGGTCGAGCTCGCGACGCTCTGTGAGGAGCTCGGCTACGCCTGCGCGCCGGTCCCCTTCCTCTCCAACGCTCTCGCCGGCCTCGCTATCGAAGAGTGGGGCTCCGACGAGCAACGCTCGCGCTGGCTGCCTGGCATCGCCTCGGGCGAGGCCCGCGGCACCGTCGCGCTCGACCCCGACGAGCCCGCGCTCGTCGCCGACCCCGAGGGAGCCGCTGTCATCGGCATACCGGTGGGCGGCTCGCCGCGGCTGGTCGAGCCCGGCGAGGCAAAGATCGAGCCGGTCGAGCTGATCGACGCGACGCGCTCGTTCGCTCGGGTCGGCGCCGACGGCGGCGACGAGGTCCCGGCCGGCCCCGCCCACCGCGGCATGATCGCGCTCGCCGCCGAGCTGACGGGGGTCGCTCAGAAGGCGCTCGACATGGCGGTCGAATACGCCCGCGACCGCCAGCAGTTCGGCCGTGCGATCGGTGCCTACCAAGGCGTCTCCCATCGCTGCGCCGAGATGCTCTACGACGTCGAGGAGTCGCGGTCGCTGACCTACTACGCGGCTTGGACCGCCGACGCCGAGCCCGAGTCGATGCCGCTCGCCGCGCACATGGCGAAGGCGCGCGCCTCCGAGGCCGCCTGGGCCGTGACCACCAACGCCCTCCAGGTCTTCGGCGGCATCGGCTTCACCTGGGAGAACGACCTCCAGTTCTGGCTCAAGCGCGCCCGGGTCGCGGGCGAGCTGCTCGGCACCGCGGGCGAGCACCGTGACCGCGTCGCCGAGCTCGCCGGCCTCGGATCGTCCGAGCCGGTCCCGGCCTAGCCGCTAAGCCACGATCTCGGCGTCGGAGACCACCTTCGTCTCGCCGTTGCGGCGGTAGTGCAGGTCGACGACGTCGTTGCGGCCGTAGCTGCCGAAGAGGCCAAGCAGCATGATCAGCCAGCGCGCGCGGCTGACCTCCTCCTTCATCAGCGGCTCGGTGAACTCGATCTCGGAGCCGTGGACCGAGTAGTCGCTGCCCTCAGCCTTCTCGACGCCGTTGACGAAGACCGTGATCGGGCGCTCGGCGCCTGCGGGCAGCTTCACGTGGCGGCCGGCCTCTCGCTCAGCCACCGGTGAGTTCCTCGCGAAGAGCCTCGATTGGGTGCCCGCGATCGAGAACGCGTTTGAGGATCGAGCCTGTGTAGGCGACGAAGCGGCCGTCGCCCATGACGTCGAGCCCCGCCTCGCGCCCGCGTCGCAGGCCCCGCGGCCCGGACAGCTCAAAGCGCGCGGCGACCTGCTCGGCCGGTTTGTAGTCGCGGAAGCCCGCCACGGGCTCGAGCGGCCCCTCGGCGTGGATCGCCTGCGCACGGCGCTCGAGCTCGGCCAGCGCGTCATCGGCGGAGTCGAAGCTCTCGCGGTCGACCTCGGAGCCGTGCCGTACCGTCAGCCGCCAGGCGCGCGCCACTACCGGTTCGGCGCGGTGCCCGAAGGCACCGGGACGTACTTGCGGTCGGGCCTCGCCGCGACTTCGCCCTCGACGCGGTCGTTGTCGCCGCGCTTGTCGATCGGCACGTAGTCGAGGTCGCGCGCCCCGGTGTAGATCTGCCGCGGGCGGGCGATCTTCAGCTCCGGGTCGATGTTCTGCTCGAGCCACTGCGAGATCCAGCCGGATGTGCGGGGGATCGCGAAGATCACCGTGAACATGTCGGTCGGGATCCGCAGCGCCTCGTAGATGATCCCCGAGTAGAAGTCGACGTTGGGGTAGAGCTTGCGCGAGGTGAAGTACTCGTCGTCGAGCGCCTGCTTTTCGAGCTCGGTCGCGATCTCGACCAGCGGGTTCTGCCCGACCACGTCGAGCACGTCGTCGACGTGGCTCTTGATGATCCGCGCCCGCGGGTCGTAGTTCTTGTAGACGCGGTGGCCGAAGCCCATCAGCCGCTCATCGCGATTCTTGACGCCTTCGAGGAAGTCGGGGATGTTCTCGACCTTCTCGATCCGGTGCAGCATCCGCAGCACCGCTTCGTTGGCGCCGCCGTGCAGCGGGCCGTAGAGGGCGGCGATCCCGGCGGCGACAGCCGAGTAGGGATCGGTGCCCGACGAGCCGACCGAGCGCACCGCCGCCGTCGAGCAGTTCTGCTCGTGGTCGGCGTGGAGGATGAAGAGGACGTCGAGGGCCTTCGCCAGGCGCGGGTCGGGCTTGAACTGGAACTCCGTCATCTTGAACAGCATCGAGAGGAAGTTCTCCGAGTAGCTGAGCTCGTTGTCGGGATAGATGTAGGGCAGGCCGAGGTTGTGGCGATAGGCGAAGGCGGCGAGCGTCGGCATCTTCGCGATCAGCCGGATCGTCGCCATGTAGCGCTCGTCCGGGTCGTCGAGGTCCTTGGCGTCCGGGTAGAAGGTCGACAGCGCGCCGACCGAGGCGAGCAGCATCCCCATCGGATGGGCGTCGTAGCGGAAGCCCTCGATGAAGCTCTTCATGTTCTCGTGCACGAAGGTGTGATGGGTGATGTCGTAGGTCCATTCCTCCAGCTGCTGCGAGGTGGGAAGCTCGCCGAAGACGAGGAGGTAGGCGACCTCGAGGTAGGTCGAGTGCTCGCAGAGCTGCTCGATCGAGTAGCCGCGGTGCTGGAGGATCCCCGCCTCGCCGTCGATGTAGGTGATCGACGAGCGGCACGACGCCGTGTTGGTGAAGGCCGGGTCGTAGGACATCATCCCGAAGTCGTCTTCTTTGACCTTGATCTGGCGAAGGTCCATCGCCTTGACCGTGTCGTCGCTGATCGGCAGCTCGTAGCTCTTGCCGGTGCGGTTGTCCGTCACCGAGAGCGTGTCGCCGCCGTTCGCGGAAGCGCCGTCGGCTGAAGTCTTTTCCTGCTCGTCCTGCTTCGTCGCCATCGCTCGTCTCCAGTCTTAAGAGGGAGCGATCATTTTCGCAGTTCGGGCGTCTTTACTTAATCTCGATCGGGCGGTGCTCGAAGTCGGTCACCCGTTTGAGCTCGCCGAGGCGCTCCTCGATCTCCGCCGGCTCGAGGCGGCTGACGCGCTCGGTGCCGAAATCCTCGACGTTGAACGAGGCCATCACGGTGCCGTGGGCCATCGCCCGGCGCAGGTCGCCCTCGTCGGGGTCGCCGCCCTGGGAGTCGAGATAGCCGAGAAAGCCGCCGGCGAAGCTGTCGCCGGCGCCGGTCGGGTCGCGAACGTCCTCGAGCGGCAGCCCGGGCAGGGCGAAGAAGCCCTCCGAGGTGAACAGCGCGGCGCCGTATTCGCCCTGCTTGGCGACGAGCACGCGCGGTCCCATCTCGAGCAGCACCCTCGCGGCGCGCGCGAGGTTCGACTCCCCGGTCAGCATCCGGATCTCGGCGTCGTTGAAGATCACGGCGTCGACCTGGGAGATCGCCGAGACAAGCGCATCACGGGCGGTGTCGATCCAGAGGTTCATCGAGTCGAGCCCGGCGAACTTGGCGCCGTCGCACAGCGACCGCACCCGGCTCTGCAGGTCGGGCTGGATGTTGCCGAGGAAGAGCATGTCGGTCGCGCAGGCTGCCTCGGAGAGCTTGGGGTCGAAGTCGGCGAAGACGCCGAGTTGGGTGTCGTCGGTGTGGGCGATGTTGAGGTCGTGGTCATAGTGGCCGCGCCAGAAGAAGGTCTCGCCGGGGACCTTCTCGATGTCGTCGGTGATCACGCCGCGGTCCGCCAGAACCGAAAGCTGCTCGTCGCCGAAGTCCTCGCCGACTGGGCCGACGACGCGAACCTCGGTGAAGAAGCTCGCCGCGAGCGAGAAATGAACGGCGGAGCCGCCGAGCATGCGGTCGCGCTCCCCGAACGGGGTCTTGACCGAGTCGAATGCGATTGAGCCGACGGCTGTCAGGGACATCGAGGCGGGGAAGCGTAGCCGAGCAGCGCCGTGACGGCCCTGCTGCGAGAATCCGGGCGCGATGAAGGCGATTCAGATCACCGAGTTCGGCGGCCCGGAGGTGCTCGAGCACGTTGAGTTGCCCGATCCGGAGGCCGCCGACGGCATGGCCGTGATCGACGTGAACCGTGCCGGGATCAACTTCGCCGACACGCACCAGACCCGCAACGACTACCTCGCCGAGCAGACCCTGCCGATGATCCCCGGGGGCGAGGTCGCCGGAACCGTCGACGGTCGACGCGTTGCCGCGATGTTGGCCGGTGGCGCCTACGCTCAGAAGGTCGCGGCGCCCGAAGCCTGGCTCGTGCCGGTGCCCGACGAGGTCTCCGACGACCAGGCCGCCGGGCTGTTGCTGCAGGGGGTGACCGCCCATGCCCTGGTCAACAAGTGCGCGCAGCTGCAGGAGGGCGAGACCGTCGTCATCGAAGCGGCGGCGGGCGGCACCGGGGCCCTCGCGGTGCAGATCGCAAAGCGTGCCGGCGCACGCGTTATCGGCCTTGCCTCGAGCGAGGAGAAGCGCGCCACCGCCAAGCGCCTCGGCGCCGACGCGACGGTGGACTCTCGCGCGGATGACATGCGCGAGGCGATCCTCGAGGCCAACGGCGGCGAGCAAGTGAACGCCGTCCTTCAGATGAGCGGCGGCGAGGCCTTCCAGCAGCAGCTCCGCACGCTGGCGCCCTTTGGTCGCATGGTCGCCTTCGGCATCGCGTCGCGCGAGGAGCCCGAGGTCAGGATCGGCCACCTGATGCGCAACTCCCGCGCCGTGATCGGCTTCTGGCTCGTGCACCTCATCGCCCAGCGCGAAGAGCTGGCGCGAACGATCGGCGAGTTGATGTCGTGGGTCGCGGCCGGCGACCTCGAGGTCCTGATCGGCGGCGTCTATCCGCTCAGCGACGCCGCCAAGGCGCACGAGGACATCATCTCGCGGACAACCCAGGGCAAGCTGCTGCTCGATCCGAGCGCCTGAGCGCCTTCTGCGACACTCCTCTGCAGTGAACGACGACTCAGACACCGCCAGCGCGGTAACCGAAGCACCCGACGCCCTTCCGAAGTTCAGCGAGCTCGGCCTCTCCGAGCCGGTGCAGCAGGCTCTCGACGAGCTCGGCTATCAGGATCCGACCCCGATCCAAGCGCAGGCGATCCCCGAGCTGCTCGACGGCCACGACGTCATCGGCCAGGCCCAGACCGGCACCGGCAAGACAGCGGCCTTCGGGCTGCCGATGCTCGAGTACCTCGACCCCGACAACGAGGAGGTCCAGGCGGTCGTCCTCACCCCGACCCGCGAGCTCTGCATCCAGGTGACCCAGGCGCTGCGCTCGTACGCCGAGCACCTCGACATCAACATCGTCGCGGTCTTCGGCGGCGCTCCGATCAAGTCACAGCAGTCGCAGCTTCGCTCCGGCGCCCACGTCGTCGTCGCCACCGTCGGCCGCATGAAGGACCTGATGTCGCGCCACTCGCTGGTGCTGACCGCGGCCCGCTACGTCGTCCTCGACGAGGCCGACGAGATGCTCGACCTCGGCTTTATCGAGGACGTCGAGAAGATCCTTCGCATGTGCCCGAGCGGGCGCCAGACGCTGCTGTTCTCGGCGACGATGCCCGAGCCGGTCAAGCGCCTCGCCGAGGCCTACATGTATGACCCGGTCACCATCAAAGTGACGCCGGTGAAGCCGACCCTCGACGCCATCGAGCAGGCATTCGTCGAGGTCGACGCCAAGGAGAAGACCTCGAAGCTGATCGAGGTGCTCAAGGCCGAGGATCCCGAGCAGGCGATCATCTTCTGCCGCACGAAGATCGGCTGCGCCCGCCTCGACAAACAGCTCTCCGACAAGGGGCTGCGGGTGAAGGCGCTGCACGGCGACCTCAGCCAGGGCCAGCGCGACGGCGTGATGATCTCGTTCAAGGAGAGGCGGATGCCGCTGCTCGTCGCGACAGACATCGCCGCCCGCGGTCTCGACATCGAGCACGTCACCCACGTGATCAACTTCGACGTCCCCGACACCACTGACACCTACATCCACCGCATCGGCCGCACCGGCCGGGTCGGGCGAACGGGGCGAGCGATCACTTTCGTCACCCCCAAGCAGCGTGACGAGATCGGTCGCATCGAGCGCGAGGCGAAGACGGTGCTCGGCGAGTGGGAGCGCCCCGAGGAGCGCCTCGAGCACGCGCCGCCCCCGCGCCGCCGCCCGAGTCACGAGAGCCGCGAGAACACGGCGCCCCCGGAGACCGAGGACGGCAACGTCAAGCTCTTCGTCAACCGCGGCGCCGCCTCGGGTATCGACGAGGACGACCTGCGCTGGGCGCTGACCGAAGGCGCCGTGATCTCAGACGAGGACATCGCCGGCATCCGCGTGCTCGACCGGTTCTCGTTCGTCGAGCTCGGCTCCGAGGACGCCGAGAAGGCGATCGAGCGGCTCAACGGGACCAAGCTGAAAGGGCACGAAGTCCGCTTCGAGCCCGCTAAATCCTGACGCTCTAAGCGCCCGCCAGCTCCTCTATCCGCTGCACCAGTTCGTCCCAGTCGAATGGCTTGGGGACGCAGCCGTCGGCGCCCAGCCGGACGGCCTCGTCGGGCTCCTCGCCGTAGCGATAGGCGCTGACGATCAGAACCGGGGTGTTGTTGCCGGAGGCGCGCATCTCCTGTAAGGCCTCGATCCCCGACATGCCCGGCATCATCGCGTCGAGGAGGACGATGTCGGGATGGGGGTCGGCGGCGACGCCGTCGAGGGCTCCCTGGCCGTCGGTGGCGGTGGCGACGTCGTAGCCGGCCATTTCGAGCCGGCGCTGGAGCATCAGCAGCACGGTCTCGGAATCGTCGACGACGAGGACTCGGGTCATCGCTTGGCCCCGACCCGGGTGCGAGGCGAATGCGTCTTTGCGCGGCTGCGGGTCGCCGGCAGGGTGATCGTGAAGGTCGCGCCCTGATCCCCGGACTGAGCCGTGATCGTGCCGTCGTGGAGCTCGACCACGGATTTGGCGATCGCGAGACCTAGGCCGGTACCGCCGACCCTCTGGCTGGCGCCGCTGTCGGCGCGCCAAAAGCGCTCGAAGACGTGCTCGAGCTCTTCTTCTGTCATTCCCGGACCCTCGTCGCTGACTTCAATCGCCACCTCTTTACCCTTTCGCGTGGCACTCAAGCGTACGACGCCGCCCTCGTGGCCGTATTTGTTTGCGTTCGAGAGCAGGTTGTTGAGCGCCTGGGCAATCCGCTCGGGGTCGGCCTTTATCCGCGGCAGGTCCTTCTGGGCCGACACCTGCAGCTTCTGGCCGCGCTGGCTGAAGGAGTTGCGCATCTGGCGCGCGACCCGCTCGAGCAGCGGCCTGACCGCCGTCGGCCGCGTCTCGATCCTCAGCCGCCCGGCGTCGCTGCGGGCGAGGTCGACGAGATCGTCGATCAGCCTCGAGAGGTCGCCGGTGCCCTCGCTGATCGCGCCGATCGCCTCGCGCTGCGCCGCGCTCATGGAGTTCTCCTGCGAGGCCAGCATCTCGGCGAAGCCCTTGACCGAGGTGACCGGGGTGCGCAGCTCGTGGGAGACGGTGAGCAGGAAGTCGTCCTTCATCCGCTCGACGCGATCACGCTCGCGGGCATCGCGCTCGAGCGCCGAGGCCATGTCGTTGAAGGCCACGCCGAGCGTTTCGATCTCGGCCGGGCCACCGGTGTCGACGCGGGTGCCGAGGTCGCCGCCGGCGAGGTTGCGTGCGCCGTCGACCAGGCGCTTGAGCGGGGCGCGCATCGAGTTGGTCAAGCCGGAGAAGAGGACCACCGCGGCAAGCAGGCCTCCGAGGAGGCCGGCGAGGACGAGGATGACGACGGTGTGCGTGTCGTGATTCGAGCGGTCCCGGCTCGTTGCGCGGGCGTGGCCGATGGCGACGTCGATGTCGTTGCCTCCCTGGGCGACGGCCGTCGTCAGGCGGCGGTCGACGGCCGGCTGCGGTCTGCCGCCGGCGAGGATCGGCTTTGCCACCTGCGTGCGCCAGGCGGCTTCGGCTGCCTTCCGCATCTCGATCGCGGCGCTGATCCCGGCTTCGCCCTCAGCGAGCTTCTGAGCCTCGTCCGTCGTCGAGGCCGCCGCGGCAGCCGCCGTGTTGAACGCCGCACGCCGCCGGCGCTGTCCCGCCTTGCCCGTGGGCCCGCCCAGGGCCGCCTGCTCGAGCACGAAGGTCGAGCGCATGCGCTCGTTCTGGAGGGCCAGGCTTGCGTAATGGGCGCTCGAGTCCTCGAAGTGCTCGCGGACCTGGAACAGCCTGCCTACACCGAGCACGGATACCGCCGTGATCAGCGCAATGAGGACCGCGAAACCGATGCGCAGACGACTGGTGACTGAAACGGTCATTGAAGATGAGTATTCACGGGTTTTGGCCCGAAAATGGCGTTACTCTCTCAAGGGCCATGCGTCAGGGATTGATCGCACAGTGGCATCGAGGGATCGCCGCCCGTGGGCTGGTCGGGGCGATGCTGCTCATGATCCCAGTTCTGGTCGGCGCCACGATCGGTCTCGGCGGCGTCGCGGGTGGGCTTACCTCGCTCGCCACCGGCCCCAGCGAAACCGCAGTCGGTGGTATCCCGAAGGTGGCCGGGCCGCAAGGGCAATCGGCCAGCATCGAGCGCCTCTCGGCGAGCCTTACCGCGACCCTCGCCCAGCCGACCACCGGTAAAGCCCTTCACGTGGGAGGCCGCTCGCCACGGGGAGCAGCGCCGCTCGCCTCGTCGCTCAGCGGCGGCACCCAGACCAACTCTGTTTCCACCACTTCCTCGAGCGGCAGCAGCGGCAGCAGCGGCAGTACGCCGGCGGCAACCGGCAGCGGCAGCGGCGCGACCTCGCCGCCGCCAACCAGCACCCCGCCGAGCTCGCCCCTCTCGCAGCCGACTGACGTCGTCACCCAGCTGCTCCAGAACCTGCTCGGGCAAAAGTAGCCCGCGGGCTGAGACCGGAAAACTCAACCAGCAGTGCTGGCAGTCGCCCTCAGCCTTGCCTCCAGCGCCTCCTGGGGGATCTCCGATTTCATGGGCGGCTTGCAGAGCCGCAAGCATCACGTGCTCGTGGTCGTGCTGCTGAGCCAGACCGCGGGGCTGATCCTGTCGTTTGCCGCGCTGCCTGTGCTTCAGGACCACACGATGGGAAGCGGAGACCTGGCGCTCGCAGGCGCCGCGGGCGGCGCGGGCGCCATCGGCCTGATCGGGTTCTACGGTGCGATGTCGATCGGCACGATCTCGGTGGTGACGCCGATCGCGGCGATGGGGGTCGTGGTGCCGGTCGGCGTTGGCCTCGCCCGCGGTGAGCAACCCTCGGCGATCCAGCTGATCGGGATCGTGGTCGCGATGGTCGCTGTCGCGGTGATCAGCTACGAGAACGACGCCGAGCGGCGCTCGGTCGAGCTGCGGTCGGTGGCGCTGGCGGTGGTCGCGGCGCTCGGGTTCGGCACCTTCTTCGTCGGCGTCGACGCGGTGGCGAGCACCGATACGGCCAACACCGTCGCTGCGGTTCGCATCGGCGGCGTCGCCATCGCGCTGGCCGCCGTCGCGATCATCCGTCCCAGCTTCGCCGGCATCCGCAGGGCGCTGCCGATCATCGCCGCGATCGGCTTCTTCGACATCCTCGCCAATGCCTTTTTCGCCGTCGCCTCGACCAAGGGCCTGCTCTCGCTGGTCGCGGTCGGTGGCTCGCTCTATCCCGCGTTCACGATCATCCTCGCCTACCTCGTGCTGCACGAGCGGCTGACGCGGCTGCGCCAGGCGGGCGTCGCGCTCGCGCTCGCCGGCGTCGTGATGATCGCCAGCGGCGCCTAGAGCTGGAGGGCGGTCAGCGTCTTCAGCCGCTCGATCGTCTCGCCGGCGTGGCGGTGGCGGATCGCGGTCATCCCGATCGCCTCCGCGCCCTCGCAGTTCTCTCGCAGGTCGTCGATGAAGACGCACTCCGAGGGCTCGACGCCGAGCTTGTCGACGGTCAGGCGGTAGATCTCTTCCTCCGGCTTGTGCATGCCGACTTCGCCCGAGATCACCGCTACGTCGAAGAGCTCGTCGAGCATCTTGCGGTCGTAGTGGTCGACGCTCCAGGAGTTGGACAGCAGCGCCGTCTTCAGACCGGCTGCCCTGGCGACGCGGACGACTTCGATCATCTCCTCGAGCGGGGTCATGCCGACGAACAAGCGCTCGATCAGCTCCTCGCTCGAGGCCAGGCCGAGGCGCTCGGCGAAGCGGCGCTCGAATTCGGCCTCCTCGACCTCGCCCTTCTCGAGCTCGCGGAGGTCGGCGAGGGCGCCCGGGTCCTCGCGGAACATCCTCTTGACCTTGTCCTCCTCGAGCCCCTCCTCGCGGCAGAAGTGGGCGAAGCTCTCCCAGACCGGGTTGGTGAGGACGCCGCCGAAGTCGAAGATCAAGGCCTTGACCACCCCGCGCACAATATTGTCCGGCGCGTGAGTGAGGAGATCGAGGGCATCGACCGCGACCCGGTCGAGGGATGGTTCAAGGCAAACGTCGACGGCGCCGAGCCGCCGCTCGCCTTCGACCGGATCTCGGGCGGGCGTTCGAACCTGACCTTCGGGGTCACCGACTCCGGCGGTGGCCGCTGGGCGCTGCGCCGGCCGCCACTCGGCAAGGCGCTCGGCAACGCGCACGACATGTCGCGCGAAGTCAAGTGCATCGGCGCGCTCCAGGACTCGCCGGTGCCGGTACCCCCGCTCGCCGGCTTCTGCGAAGACGACTCGGTCAACGGCGCGCCGTTCTTCGTCATGAACTTCGTCGAGGGCCCGATCGTGCGCACCGCCAAGGACGCCGAGAAGTTCGACGAGGCGGAGCGACGGCGGATCGGCGAGCGCGTGGTCGAGACTTTGGTCAACCTGCACGCCGTCGACCCCGATGGGGTCGGGCTCGCCGACCTCGGCCGCAAGGAGGACTACGTCCAGCGCCAGCTCAAGCGCTGGCAAGGGCAGTGGGAAGGCTCGAAGACCCGCGAGGTGCCGCTGGTCGAGGAGGTCCACGACCGCCTAACCGAGCGCGTGCCCGAGCAGGGACCGGCGACGATCGTCCACGGCGACTACCGCCTCGACAACATGATTCTTTCTCCCTCGGGCGAGATCGCGGCGGTGGTCGACTGGGAGCTCTCGACGCTCGGCGACCCGCTCGCCGACGTCGGCATGCTGATGGTCTACTGGGGCGACCCCGACGAGCAGATCCTCCCCAACGTCGACCCGCCGACCGCGATCGCGGGCTTCCCGGGTCGAGACGAGATCCCAGCCCTCTACGCCGAGGCCTCGGGGCGCGACCTTTCGCAAATCGACTTCTACGTGGCGCTCGGGCTCTGGAAGCTCGCGGTGATCGCCGAGGGGATCGTCTCCCGCGTCGCAGCGGGCGCCTACGGCTCAGAAGACGAGGGCTCGGCGCAGTTTGCGAAGGTCGTAGACGACATCGCGGTCGCGGCATCGGCCGCGGTCGACCGGCTCGGCTAGCCGGCTACTTCTTCCGCTTCTTCTTCACGCACTTGCCGTGCCTGAGCCTGCGGTGCTTCTTGCACTTCTTCTTCACGGTGGTGCCCACTGCGCCGGGACCGGCGGGGACGGTCACCGCGAGCGGCGTCGAACCCTGGCTCGTTTCGTGGAGCTGGTCTTCCGGGGTGTAGGCGCCCCCGAGCAGATGGGTGCCGGTCCCGAGCGCGCTCGGCGTGTAGGCGACCGTGCACTCACCCTGCATGAAGCCGATCCCGACCGGGTCGAGGACGCAGCTCGGGGCGCCAAAGCTGCCGGGACCGCTCGAGGAGAATGTGACGGTTCCCGCCGGGCCCCCCGAGACCGGGGCAATGTCGGTGACGAGGACGTGGCAGCTCGAGGAACCCGATCCGAGCAGGAGGGACGCGGGGGCGCAGTCGAGGGTGGTCGTGGTCGCGTGCCCGAGCTCGTCGGCGCCGATGTCGGTGCCGTTGATCGACCGGAACTGGCCGTCGATATCGGTGGTGCCGCTGGAGCCGTCCGTACCGCCGAGGCCGAGGTTGACCGTCACCGAGCCCGGCAGCTCGTGGTAGCCGTCGGCGGCGAGGCTCGGAGCGATCGTCTGGTTGGTGGCCGAGCCCGCCGCTGTCACCGGCGAAGTTCCGCCCTGGTCGGCGGTAGTCGCGTAGTTGGAGTGGTCAAGCGCGATCGATGTGTTGCCACTGTGCGACTCGGAGGCCATGACGTCCACGCCGCTCACACCACCCCGCGCGATCGTCGCCTTGACCGACGCTGCTGTGGAGCCGGACGCGCTGCTGAACGAGATTCCCACGGTCGCACCCGTCCCCGACGAGATCGCGGTGACGTTGCGGAGCTGCGGGGCCGTCGTTCCGCTGCCGTCGCTGCCTGCCGCGCGGGCGCCGGCGCCGGTCGCCAAGCAGGCGCTGTCGCGGAGGATGCCCTGGAGGATGTAGCACGCGGTCGCCCCGGCGCCCGCAACGCTCGACCGGACCACGATGTCGTCAGCCACGCTGCCGAGACCGCCGAGGTAGATCGGAAGCGCGCGCACGGCGGTGTCGATCTCGACGTGGGAAAGCGTTCCCGCAAGCCCGAACGCGGCGGAAGCGACGTTGTTCAGCGTGATCACCGGCCGGGGCTGCCCGGTGACCCCGTGAATGTTGGCCGCCGAGGGCGAGGCGATGACACCGGTGGGCCCCAGGTCGCCGCTGGCGCTCAAGTCATCGTCGCTGTAATTGCCCGGCTCGACGACCACCTCGTCGCCGCTGACGACGCCAATGCCCTTGGCCGCGGCGTAGATCGTGCAGGGCGTCGGGGTGGGGTTGAGACATTGCTGGGGATCGGTTTGGCCCCCCGGCGCCGCGTAGCGGATTGTCGCCGAGGCCGGTGTGGCTCCGAATGCGAACGCAAGCGCCGCCACGCCGAGCAGACCTGCAAGTTTCCCCCCGTACTGCACCCGCACAACCCTACCGGGGTGAGGCGGCCGATACGCCTAGGTAGCTGGTTGGGCGCTCTGCCGCGACTCGGGTGACTTCGCCGGGTCGCCGCCGTTGGCGCCGTCGCCGGTCGCCTTGGCGCGGCGGTTGAGCTCGCGGCGGGCGATGACCATCTTGTGGACCTCGTCGGGGCCGTCGGCGACCTTGAGCATGCGGCTGAAGCGCCACATGCCGGCGAGCGGCGTGTCGTCGCTCATCCCCAGCGAGCCGTGGAGCTGGATCGCGCGGTCGAGGACGTCCATCACCATGTTCGCGGCGACGACCTTGATCTGCGAGATCGACTGGCGGGCGCGGCGCTTGCCCTCGGTGTCCATCAGCCAGGCGGCGTAGAGGGTCAGCAGCCGGGCCTGGTCGACTTCCATCCTCGAGAGGGCGATGAAGTCCTGGGCGAACTGCTGGTCGGCGAGCAGGCCGCCCATCACCTCGCGCTGGTTGGCGTGGTCGCACATCATCTCGATCGCGCGCTCGGCGGTGCCGATCGCGCGCATGCAGTGGTGGATGCGGCCCGGGCCGAGGCGGTCCTGGGCGATGACGAAGCCGGCGCCTCGCTCGCCGAGCAGGTTGGCGGCGGGCACGCGGCAGTCCTCGTAGAGGACCTCGCAGTGGCCGGGCCCCTTGTCGTGGCCCATGACCGGCACCGCGCGGACGACGTTCATGCCCGGGGTGTCGAGCGGGACGAGGATCATCGAAGCCTTGGCGTAAGGGTTGGCGTCGGGGTCGGTGACGACCATCGCGATCGCGAGCTCGGCGCCGATCGCACCCGAGGTGAACCACTTGTGGCCGTTGATCACCCATTCGTCACCGTCGAGCTCGGCGCGGGTCTGGAGCTTGGTCGGGTCGGAGCCGGAGACCGCGGGCTCGGTCATCGAGAAGCAGCTGCGGATCGTGCCCTCGAGCAGGGGCGTGAGCCAGCGTTCCTTCTGGTCGTCGGTCCCGTGCTCGGCGAGGATCTCGCTGTTGCCCGTGTCGGGAGCGGACGAGTTGAAGGCCATCGGCGCCAGGATCGGGCTACGGCCCATCTCCTCGCAGAGGATCGCGTACTCCCAGTTCTTCAGGCCCGGGCCGTAGCGCTCGTCGGGCATGAACAGGTTCCAGAGGCCCTCGTCCTTGGCCTTGTTGCGGATCTCGATGAACAGCTCCGGGTAGGCGACGCCGGGCTTGACCTCGTCGTCGAGCGCCTTGACCGCGGCGGCCTCGTTGGGATAGACGTGCTCGTCCATGAAGGCACGAACCCGCTCCAGCAACTCGGTGACCTGGGGGGTCGGGTTGAAGTCCATCCTCTCCGGCAGCCTACTCCCGAACTACGTTAGGCGGCGGCGTGCTTGGCGCAGCGGCGCCGAGCCTTCTTGCTCTTCTTGCCGCGCTTGTGCTTGAGCTTCTTGCACTTCTTCCTCGAGGACTTCTTCTTCTTTTTGTGCTTGACCGCGGCGACCGGCTGGGCGGGGCCGGGGGTGCCGGCGGCGTCGGCGAGCGGCAGGTCGATGTGCATCTCGGAGAAGTTGGCGAGGCCGAGCGAGGTCTGCAGGCCGTAGAGCGTCGTCGCCGGCACGATCTGGAGCTTGTACGACTGACCCGCCGCCGCGCGCGAGGCGATCGGCTCGAGCGGGCGGGAGATCGTATGGGTGGCGCCGTCGAGGTTGA
>JAWVFN010000029.1:0-5799 GCA_033855935.1 Solirubrobacterales bacterium
TTGAACGTCTGCGGCGTGTCGTCGAAGTAGACGGGCACCGGGACCAGCTCGGCGCCGCGCTCGGTTCCGTCCTTGCCAGGGGCGGCGACGAAGAAGTCGATCAGCGTGTTCTCGCCGCGGTCGTGGACGAGCATGAAGCCGCCGGCGCCGAGCCCGGTCAGCGGGCTCTCGACGCTGAACGAGGCCAGGACCGCGCAGACCGCGGCGTCGACCGCGTTGGCGCCTTCCGACAGGGCCCACGCGCCCGCGTTGGCGGTCTCGGGATGTCCAGCGGCTATGACTCCGCGCCCGGTGCTCACCCCCGGCAGCCTACGGCCGCCGGGGGAGAGAACCGAGGGTGCTACCGCCCTCTACGGGCAGTAACTGGCAGGGATCGGCGCTCCGCCCGGATACTCGTAGTGGAACGTGCTGCCCGGATTCTGACTATCCGTGTGAGGGACGCTGTCGGCGGTCACGTAGTTGATCGTGAACGGCGTGTGGACCGAGCCCCCAACCTTGTAACAGACGCCAAAGCTGAGGACGGTGCCCGCCGGTGCCTTGAACGTCTCGGTCCCGTCAGGGCCCGTGACGTCGGGCGAGAGCGTCGAGTTCGGAATTGCGTCGCTCCCGTTGCCGGCTCGGTTGCCACTGGCATCGAATGCAAACAGGTCCAGATCGACGTCACTCGACCCTCCTGCGGACCACGTCAGCGTCGCGCGGACAACCTGCGGCGGTGCCGTCGTCGTCGTCGTCGGCTTCTTCTTCTTGCACTTCTTCTTGCCGTGCTTGTGGACCAGCTTGAAGCCCTTCTTGCACTTCTTCTTGGCGGCGCTGGCGGTGTTGCCGCCCGAGGCGCCCGCGGGCGGCCCAGAGAGCCCCGCGAAGACGAGGGCCAAAGCAGCGATCAAGGCCAGCACGACGTAGACCGGCCGCCTGCCTGCGTGTCGTTCAGCGTTCAAGTTCCTCACCCCTCCTGGTTGGTGGCTGATGTAACAAGCCTATGCAAACCGGCCGGCTTTCGCCAGTCGGTTTGCGCAGACGAATTTCCTAGCAGGGGCTGTTGACGGGCGGCGCCGGACCACCGGTTACCTGGAAAACGAACGCCTGGTATGAGCCCGAGCTGATCGGGTCTGTGGTGATGGGAATCGTCGTCGACTGACCGTTGCTCGCGACTCCGATGAAGCTCCCCGTGTTGGCGGCGTCATAGAAGCAGGCGACGTAGGTGAACTCGCGATTCGTCGTGCCACCTTGCAGGAAGATGTTGTCCGTAAAGGACTCCGTCTTGCCTGTCGTGGTGCCGTTCGCATCCGGTGAATGGGTTGCATTCGGGATGCCCTGAACCACGCCCGGCGTGGGTACTTCGACCCAGCCACTGTGGTTGCCGCTGGAGTCGTAAGCGTGCAAATCGACCTCGGCCCCCGCATTCCAGGCCAGCGTGCCGCGCACCAGGGGCTTGGGCAAAATGACGACAACCGGCGGCTTCGTCTTCTGCTTCTTGCACTTCGTCTTGCCCTTGACCGTGACCTTCTTGAAGCCCTTCTTGCACTTCTTCTTGGCGATCACCGCGGTCGCGCCTCCGGCGCCGCTCGCCGCCGGAACGGCGAACAAGCTCACCAGCAGCGCGAGCGCCGCAAAGATCGTCAATGCGGTGGCAGCGCGCCTGGCGCCGACATTTACATCAGCCATACGTCCTCCTAGATAGATCTCCCACGGCCGTCCCGAGATTCCCAGCCGACGTGCGGCCAGGCTACTACGGCATTGAGACGCGAGGGCGGCTAGTGGCCCGGAATGAACTCGGGCACGCTGATCGAGCCGAGGCCGGCGCTGGGGTTGAGCGGCCGGGAGCCGGGCTCGCGCGGGCCGCGGTCGTCGCGGTCGCGCTTGTGGCGCTTGGAGAAGGACGACTCGAAGCGGGTGGCGATCACCGTGACCCAGACCTGCTCGCCGAGGTCCTCGTCGATGTTGGCGCCGAAGATGATGTTGGCATCGGGGTGAGCCGCCTCCTGGACCACGCGGGCAGCCTCGGCGGCTTCGATCAACGAGAGGTCGGTCCCGCCAGTGATCGAGAGCAGCAGCGAGTGGGCGCCCTCGACAGAGGTATCCAGCAGCGGCGATCGCACGGCCTTCTCGGCGGCGTGGAGGGCGCGTTGCTCGCCGGTGTCCATGCCGATCCCGAGGATCGCGTCGCCGGCCTCGAGCATCGTCGTGCGGACATCGGCGAAGTCGAGGTTGATCAGGCCGGGGAGGGTGACGAGGTCGGCGATGCCCTGCACCGCCTGGCGCAGGACGTCGTCGGCGACGGCGAAGGCGTCGACGATCGAGGTGCGCCGCTCGAGGATCGTCAGCAGCTTCTCGTTGGGGACGACGATCAGCGTGTCGACCTCGGCGCCGAGGGCGGAGACGCCCTCCTCGGCCTGGGCGATGCGACGAGCTCCTTCGAAGGCAAAGGGCTTGGTGACGACCCCGACGGTGAGCGCACCGACGTCGTGGGCGAGACGGGCGACGACGGGGGCGGCGCCCGTGCCGGTGCCGCCGCCGGCGCCGGCGGTGACGAAGACCATGTCGGAGCCCTTGAGGATCTCCTTGATCCGGTCCTGCTCCTCGTAGGCGGCGCGGTAGCCGACGCGCGGATCGGCGCCCGAGCCGAGGCCGCGGGTCAACTCGGCGCCGATGTGCAGCGTGATCTCGGCGTTCGAGGTCTGCAGCGACTGAAGATCGGTGTTGATGGCGACGAAGTTGACGCCCTCGATGCCGGCCTCCTCCATGCGGTTGACGGCGTTGACGCCGGCGCCGCCGACACCGACCACTGTGAGGACGGCGTTGTGCGTGCGCGGCAGCGGGCGCTGACGAAGGGTGGCGGGCTCGCCGCGTCCGAACGCGGGGCGCTCGAGCGGCTCGGAGATCAGGTGCTCGCGCAGGCGCTCGCGCGGGACCGTGGTGTCCTCGACCTCGACCGCGACGTCTTCAGGCTCATCGACATCGGGCTCGTCGACTTCGACCTCTTCGGGCTCGTCGACCTCGGGCAGCTCGACCTCGGCCGGGGGCTCCTCGACCTCGACCTCGGCGACTGGCGCGGGCTTCGGCTTCGGCTTTACCTTCGGCTTTACCTTGGTGGCGGGCTTGGCCGTGGCCTTGGCCTTGGCCTTGCGCTTCTTCGGCTTGGCCTTCGGCTTCGGCGCCTCGACGACCTCGGGCTCGACGTCGGCGATCTCGGCCTCGACCTCGACCGACTCGACCTGGACCTCGGCCATCTCGGCCTCGACCCCGGCGTCGACGACGATGCTTCCGTTGCCGTTGCCGTTCGAGGTCACCGTGATCTCGGCGTCCTCGAGCGACTCCTCGGTGGCGGCAAACAGCGCGGCGAGGGGGCCCTCGCGCATGCTGGCGCGCTTACCCATGGGCGAGCACCTCCTTGGCGAGTTCGCGGTAGTAGTTGGCGGCTTGGCCGTGGGGCTCGTACTTCATGACCGAAGCCCCGCGGACCGGCGCCTCGGCGAACTTGATCGCCTTGCGGATCCGCGACTTGAAGACAAGCTCGCCGAAGTTCTCTTCGAGGATCTCGACGGCCTCCTTGGCGTGGACGGTCCGCGCGTCGAGCATCGTCGGCAGGATGCCCTCGATCTCGACCTTCGGATTGAGGTTCTCGCGGATCATCGAAAGCGTGTTCTGCAGCTGCACGAGGCCGCGCATCGAGAGGTACTCGCATTGCACGGGGACGATCACCTTGTCGGCGGCGGTCAGGGCGTTGACCGTCAGCAGGCCGAGGCTCGGCGGCGTGTCGATGCAAACGAAGTCGTAGTCGGGGCGGATCTCCTTGATCGCCTTCTCGAGGGCGCGCTCGCGGCCGATCTGGGCGCTCATCGCGATCTCGGCGCCGGCGAGGTCGATCGAGGCGACGGCGACGTCGATCTCGCGCTCGGCGATGATCTCCTTCAGCGGCGTGCCGTGGACAAGGACGTCGAACATGCTCTTCTCGACCTTGTCGGGGTCGACGCCCTGGCTCATCGTCAGGTTGCCCTGCGGGTCCATGTCCACGCAGAGGACGCGGTGACCGGACTCGGCGAAGGCCACAGCCAGGTTGAGCGTCGTCGTCGTCTTGGCGACGCCGCCCTTCTGGTTGGCGAAGGCGATCACCTGGCAGGCGCGCTTCTTGCCCTTGGCTGCCTTCTTCTTGTCGGTGTTTCCACCCATACAAAGGCGGTTATTCGCACGTGGAAGCACTTTTCCTGCGAAGGAATTCGCCCAGTAAGGCCCCCGTAAGCCCCGCTTGCGAGAATCCCCGCCCCCGTGCCCGACTTACTCGACAAAAGACTCGTGGTCGTCACCGGAAAAGGCGGCGTCGGCAAGTCGACGATCAGCTTCGCCATGGGCCTCGCCGCGGCAGCTCGGGGCAAACGGACGATCGTCTGCGAGGTCGCTTCGCAGGAGAACGCCTCGCGGGTCTTCAACCGGGCCGAGGTCGGCTTCAACGAGGTCGAGATGGCCGAGAACCTGTGGTCGATCTCGATCGACCCCGACGAGGCGATGCGCGAGTACGTGCTCCTCCAGCTCAAGGTCAAGGCGGCGCGAGACATGCTCTTCCGCTCGAAGCTGTTCAACTACCTCACCGCCGCCACCCCTGGCCTCAGGGAGCTGGTAACGATCGGCAAGATCTGGGAGCTTGCCCAAGGCGGCGGCCGCAAGGTCAAGAAGGGCCGCGACTACGACACGGTGATCGTCGACGCGCCGGCGACCGGGCACGGGATCGGCTTCCTGCAGACGCCGCGAACCTTTGCCGCCATCGCCCGGGTTGGCCCGATCCACTCCCAGGCCCAGGCCCTGGACGCGTTCATCACCGACCATTCCCAGACGGGCGTCGCGATCGTCTCGCTTCCCGAGGAGATGCCCGTCAACGAGTCGGCTTCGCTCGAGAGCGCCCTGACCGGCGACGTCGGCGTGGCCGTCGATCAGGTCTACCTCAACGGGCTCTACCCCGAGCGTTTCGAGAGCAGCGACGCCAAAACCCTCGAAAAGGCGATCGACGACAGCGAGGGCGCCGCGCGGGCGGCGATCCGCGCCGCGCTCTCCGAGCACCGGCGCGCGGACTCGCAGCGAGATCAGCTCAAGCGGCTCAAGAAGCGCGTCAGCGCCCCCGTGAAGACGCTGCCGTTCATCTTCAAGCCCCAGCTCGAGGTCCCCGACATCGAACGACTCGCGGCGGCGGTGTGATCTAGATGGCGAGCGTCGCCGAGATTCTCGAGGGCAAGGAGATCTGCATCTGCGCCGGCTCCGGCGGCGTCGGCAAGACGACGACCTCGGCGGCGATCGCCGCCGGGCTCGCGGCCGAGGGCAAGCGCGTGGTCGTGCTGACGATCGACCCCGCCAAGCGCCTCGCCGACTCGCTCGGGCTGAAGGAGCTCGGCAACGAGCCGAGCAAGGTCGATCCGCGCCTGTTCGAGCAGGCCGGGGTCGAGATCGAGGGCGAGCTGTGGGCGATGATGCTCGACGCCAAGGCGACCTTCGACGAGCTCGTCCGCAAGCACGCGCCGGACGCCGAGACGCGCGACCGCATCCTCGAAAACAGTATTTACCGACAGCTATCCAACGCGCTCGCGGGATCACAGGAGTACATGGCGATGGAGAAACTGTTCGAGCTTCACGCGACGGGCGAGTGGGACGTCCTCGTCCTCGACACGCCGCCCTCGCGCAACGCCCTCGACTTCCTCGACGCGCCGAGGCGCCTGACCCAGTTCATCGAGGGCCGCGGGATGCAGATGTTCATGAAACCGACCGGATTCGCGACCAGGGTCGTCGGCCGCGGCAGCTCGATGGCCCTGGGGG
>JAWVFN010000030.1:0-20021 GCA_033855935.1 Solirubrobacterales bacterium
CCCATCAGCTCGGGCAGCTTCAGCAGGCCGGCCGCGCCGATGATCGGCGTCGCCAGCAGGAAGGCGTAG
Source organism: Solirubrobacterales bacterium (assembly GCA_033855935.1). Classification (GTDB taxonomy): domain Bacteria; phylum Actinomycetota; class Thermoleophilia; order Solirubrobacterales; family 70-9; genus JAWVFN01. The sequence goes on from JAWVFN010000030.1 coordinate 70, forward strand.
CGGGCCGCCATCTCGTTTGAAAGCCCGACGAGGAGGCCGCCGCCCATGGTGACGCCCGAGCGCGAGATACCGGGTATCAGCGCCGCCGCCTGCGCGGTGCCGACCGCTATGGCCTGGCGCCAGCTCAGCTTCGAAGCCTCCTCCTCGACGGTGCCACGGAAGTCATCGGGAGCAGGCGGCCGCCGCCGCACGCGCTCGAAGAAGAGCAGCAGGATGCCGTTGACGATCAGGAAGGCCGCTGCCGACGCGGGCGAGGCGAAGAGCTTGCGCAACGGGTGTTCGAGCAGCAGGCCGAGGGTCCCGGCCGGGATCGTGCCGACGATCAGAAGCCAGCCGAGCCGCGCGTCGGGGTCGTTGTCCCTGATCTCGCGCTGGCGCAGAGAGCGCCCAAGCCCGCCGAGGATCCGCTTCCAGTCGTCAAAGAAGAAGAAGAACAGAACCGTCGCGGTGGCGACGTGGGTGGCGACGAGGAAGCTGAGGAAGAACTTGTCGTTCTGGTGGATGTTCCAGCCCAGCAGCTTCGGCAGGATCACCGCGTGGCCGAGGCTCGAGATCGGGAACAGCTCGGAGAAACCCTGGATGAGGCCAAGGACGATCGCCTGGAAGTAAGAGATCGGGTCCAAGATCCTCGGGAACTACGCCGACTGCGACGCGGACGGGCCGCTCTGGAACCAGGCGAAGATGAAGCAGCCGACACCGAGCACCACTGCGAGCAGGCCGTGCTTCGAGTGGTGGTGGGTCGAGCCCGCATCGTGCCCCGGGAAGAACGAGGGCAAAGACTTGGCCGGCTCGGCGAAATAGACGATGCCGATCGCGATCAGGATCAGGCCGACGATGATTGCGAGCGGAATCAGCTTTGGATTCTTGGTCACGAGCGCGACATCATACGGGGGCGATGCCTGAACGGGACCTGAAAGCCGCTACTCGATCCTGAAGCCCGGCAACAGGCGTTTCTCGGTCTCGCCGGTCACCTGCGCGATGACCTCGACGTGGCCCTCGAGCGGAGTCCCGCGCAGCTTCGTCGCCAGCAGGTCGTCGACCTGGAAGATGCCGGCCGAATTGTTCATCTCGATCTCGATCTTGATCGGGCGCTCCTCCCCCGCCTCGATCTTGACCTCGTCGATCGCCGCCGCAGAGAGCGAGTGGATGCCGATATCGCCGCTCTCGATCGGCAGCCGCGAGCGCCCCTGGGCCATGTCGAGGGCGTCGGCGACGCGGACCACACCTGCTTCGACCGTGTAGGGCTCGCCGCGGCGGCGGTGGCCGATGATCGCGTGCAGGATCTCCGAGGCGACGACGGTGCGCTCGGGCTCGTCGTAGACCTTCTCGAGCAGCTTCGGAAGGCGGTCGGCAGCGAGGAAGAGGCTGTACGCCTCGTGATCGTTGCGGTGGATCGACATGCCGATGTCGTGCAGCAGCGTGCCGCCGGCGACGACGACCTCGGCGTCGCGGTCCTTCATCCCGTGGTCGGAGACCATCGCCGGCTCGATCCCGCCCTTGGTCAGCAGGCGCAGCAACCGCAGCGCGATGTTGAGCACGATCTGGACGTGGACCCAGGAGTGGTCCGACATGCCGAGGCGCTCGGAGGTGATCTGCGCCATGTACCAGCGGGTGCGAATCGTCTCGTCGTCGTTGACGGCGTCGAGGAACTTCTCGAGCTTGCGGTTGCCGCGGGTCGGAGCGTGAACCTGCGCCGCCTCCACGGCCTCGGCCGGCGAACGTCGCCGTGCGTCGACCTCATCGGCTCCTCCGAACTTGATCGAGTCGCCCTCCGCCGCTTTCTCGTCCTTGGCCACCGCCAGAGTCTCTCATTCGCGGCCATCTGCCTTTCCGGCCGAGCTCGCCTTTACCGTGTTTGTTGAGTCGGCAAGGACATGACGAACGTCTGCTTCAGAACCGGCATTTCAGTACCCGAATGCTCGTGTAGATCCTGCTTGCAGAGGCTGATCGAGGCCCACATGCCGCGCTCGCTCAGACACGACCCGGCGCCCAGCCCGCCACCTCGGTCACTAGGCTCGTCCGGCGATGCCCGGACTCCTCTCGATCGAGCGGCGTGACCAGGTAGCGCTGGTAACCCTTCAGCGGCCCGAGAAGCGCAACGCGCTTTCGATCGACCTCCGGCTCGAGCTCGCCGACGCGTTCACCCGCCTCTCCGACGACAACGAGGTCGGTTGCGTGGTCCTGACCGGCGCCGGAACTGCATTTTGCGCGGGCATGGACACGACCCAGTTCGGCGGCGACCGCTCCAACCGCGAGGCCTTGGTTGAGTCGAGCATCGCCGCCTTCAGCGCGGTCGGCACCTGCGCGCGGCCCGTGGTCGCGGCGGTCAACGGGCCGGCCCTGGCCGGCGGCTTCGCCCTCGCCCTGCTCTGCGACCTGCGCCTCGCCGCCGAGAACGCGTCCTTCGGCTACCCCGAGCTTCCCCGTGGTATCCCGCCGGCCTACGCCGCCACGCGCGCGGCGCTGCCGGCGGCGACCGCCCGCGAGTTGACCCTCACCGGCCGCATCCTGGATTCGTTCAGCGCCCTGCGGCTCGGCGTCGTCAGCGCCGTCCATCCCGACGACGCGCTGCTCGGCAAGTCGCTCGAGCTGGCAGGCCGCATCGCCTCCTCCCCGCGCTCGGCGATCGTCGAGACCAAGCGCCGCATCCTGCTCGACCGCGAGCACAGCTTCGGCCACCTGTTCGAAGCCGAGGAGAAAATGCTGCGCGAGGCTCTGCTCGGGAGCGACCCCGACGACGCTGCCTAGCCGCAGACCGGCCAGGGGCTGGAACCGCTGCGCTTGAGCAGCATCGCCGCGCGGCGGTCCTGCTCGTACTCGGGCGCCATGACCGGGTCGCCCTTACCCCCGACCGAGGCCCAGGTGCCGCGGTCGAACTGGTACTTGCCGCGGTAGAGACCGCCGCCGCCGATCGACCGCGGGTCGCCGTGCGACTCGCAGGCGGCGATCGATTCGAGCGTGGTGCGCGGCACCCCGAGGACTTTGCTGGTGCTCATCTCGTGGTGGATCCAGCGCTGGCGCTCGGCCTTGTAGGCGCTCATCAGCGAGCCGACGTCGAGCGACGGATCCTTGGCGCCTGCGCCATCTGAGCTGAGCCAGCGCGCAGGCCCGATGCCCGCGACCGAAAGCACGGCCGAGACCAGCGCCAGAGCGATCCCGGCGACCCAAATGTTTTGATTCCTTGACATGAGCGAGCGGCGGAGGGTCGCAGGGGCCCCGGACAGGATGCGTGATGCGTGTCACAGTGAATGCTTCTCCGCAGAGGCGGAAATTTCCCAACGCTCTAGGCGATACTGCGCGGGTGATGTCGGAGGAGAACGTAAAGGTCGTGCTGGAAGCGTTCCGCTGCTTCGAAGCCGACGATTTTGAGGGGCTGGTGTCCGTTTACCACCCCGATAGCCGGATCACGGCTCCCGAGGGTTGGCCCGAGCAAGGACCCTTTGAGGGCCGGGACGCCGTCATCGGCCAGTTCCGTCGCCTCAAGGCTGATTGGGGGGCGCAGGGTTACTCGGACCTCGATGTCGCGGTGGACCGCGAGGGCTGGGTCGTGTTCACGTTCCGCCTGGACGCGCGAGGGGCCGAAAGCGGAATCGCTACTTCGTCGAATATGGCGGTCGCCTGTCGAGTGAGGGACGCCCAGATCACCGAGGGGCATTACCGCTGGAGTCGCGAGGAAGCCCTCGAAGCCGCCGGGCTGTCGGAGTAGCAAGCGGCTTCGGCCTCAACCGGTTCCCCTCACTGCTGCCGGCCCTCGGCGTGATCGCGCTGATGGTGATCTGGCCGGCGCGAAGCCGCGACTAGCGGCAGTCGGAGCAGAGCCCGCTGACGACGAGCTCGGCGTCGTCGGCGGCGAAGCCGCTGCGCTCGGCGGCGCGCAGGGCGGGACTCAGGTCGAGCTTCTGCTCGAGGTCCTCGACCCGGCCACAGTTGCGGCAGACGAGATGGTGATGAGGCTCGCCGCGGGGGTCGTAGAGGACCGCGCCGTCGCCGGCGCTGACCCGGCGGACGATGCCGAGGCTGCCGAAGAGGTCGAGCGTCGCGTATACGGTCGGCAGGGAGACGTTCGGCAGCTGATCGGAGACGGCGGCGAGGACCTCCTCGGCTGTGAGGTGGCGGTCAGCCTCGCGCAGAGCCCGATTGATGACGAGCCGCTGCGAGGTGACGCGCTGGCCTCGCTCGCGCAGCGCCGCCGTCAGCTCCTGGTCGAGATTCCTGTTCTGAGTCGCCGTCATTTGGTTGCCCTAATCGTAGTGTAGTTCTAAGGGGGCCCTTATCTTAACTGACTTGTTATAGTGCCACCCCATGGAAGCACGCGACGCACTCACCGCATGGCGCCGGCTCGATGACCGCAAGCGCCTGCTCCAGTTCGTCCAGCCCGGCCTTATCGGCCTGATCGACGGCACCCTCTCCACGATCGGGCCGATCTTCGCGGCTGCCTTCGTCGCAGGCTCCCGAGCCGCGCTGCTCGTCGGGTTCGCCGCCGCGCTCAGCGCCGGGATCAGCATGGGCATGTCGGAGGGCCTCTCCGATGACGGCGAGCTCACCGGCCGCGGCAGCTCGCTCGCCCGCGGCCTGATCACCGGCAGTGCGACATTCGTCGGCGGCTCGCTCCACGCCCTTCCCTTCCTGATCAGCGACCTCTCAACCGCCCTCGCGATCGCCTATGTCGTCGTCTCGATCGAACTGGTCGTCATCGCCTGGGTCCGCAAGCGTTTCCTCCACGTCTCGCTCTCGCAGTCGCTGGTCCAGGTCACGCTCGCCGGCCTGCTGATTGCCGCCGTCGGCATCGCCGTCGGCCACGCGTAACTACGCGAAGGCCGGGGACAGGGCTTTCAGCACGTCGGGCCAGACGTAGGCCTCGATCAACGCCGAGACAACGAGCATCGGCACCGCGATCGCCACGGTGACGAACGTCGCGGCGAGGAGCTGGTTCCACTCGCCGCGGCGGCTGAACATGATCCAAGCGGCGAGCGGCAGAAAGACGGCGACGAGCTCGATCAGCGCGTGCGGGAGCACCGTCAAGACCAGCAACGCCGGCGAGATCCGAGCGCTCGCCGCCAGCGTCGCCCCCTGGCTGCCGAGGATGTAGACCTGCGTGCTCAGCGAGAACACGGTGACGCCGACGACGAGGCCGATCGCGAGCTTGCCCGCCCGCCCATGGATCCAGCGTGAGAAGCCGCTGCGCTGCGCGGCCGCGAGCGGCATCGACGCCCCGGCGATGAAGCCGGCGACGCAGGCCGTCGCGTGAAAGGCGAGCACGAGCGAGTTGCGGAAGATGGTGTGGCCGATGTCGCCGGCCGTGACCGGGTGCTGGATGCCGGGGATGGTCACCCAGGTGAGGTCGGGCGTCGCAATCGAGGCCACGATCAGGACCCCGGCGAGCAAGAAGACGGCGATCGCCAGGCTGCCCGCGAATATCCGCGGCAGCAGCGCGCCCGGATCGTCGCGCCAGGTAGCGAGCGCCGAGCGTGTGTCGCGCACGCCCTGGACGAGCACGTAGTCGTTGACGCTCATGCGGTTAGCTATCGACCGTGAAGCTCCTCGCCTTCAGTGATCTCCACCGCGACCTGGACACCGCCGCCGAGCTCGTCGCCGCCTCCTCCGCGGTCGACGTCGTCATCGGCGCCGGCGACTTCGCCACCCAGCACCGGGGCCTCGAGGAGACGATCGGTGCGCTCGCCGCGATCGAGACCCCGACGGTGCTCGTGCCCGGCAACAACGAGACCGAGGCGGCCCTGCGCGAAGCCTGCGCGGGCTGGGAGGCGGCCACCGTCCTCCACGGCGGCAGCGCCGAGATCGAGGGAACGGTTTTCTACGGCCTCGGCGCGGGGGTTCCGGTTACGCCCTGGGACTGGAGCTTCGACCTGACCGAGGCGCAAGCCGCGGAGATGCTCGCCGAGTGCCCCGTGGGTGCCGTCCTCGTCCTCCACTCGCCGCCCAAAGGCCATTGCGACGTCGACTCCTCCGGCAACCACCTCGGCAGCGAAGCCGAACTGGCCGCGATCGAGGCCAAGCAGCCGCGGCTCGCCGTCTGCGGCCACATCCACGACTCGTGGGGTGCCGAGAGCGACGTGGGCCCGACCCACATCGTCAACCTCGGCCCGAAGGGAACCTCGCTCGAGGTCTAGCCGCGCTTGGGCTCGAAGTCGAGGCGCCCGCGGATGCCGTCGCCGCGATCGGGGCGCGTCAGCTCGTAGATCGCCAGGCGCTGGCCGCCGGGCGCGCGGAAGAGGGCGCCGTCGCCATAAGGGAATCCGAAGGTCATCTCGAACTCGAGGCCGCGGCCCTCGAGCTCGGCGACCGCCGGGTCGAGCTCGCCGACGCGATAGAGCAGAACGGGGGCATCGCCCTCAATGTGCTCGGCGAGCAGGATCCGCGGGCCGTCGCCGCTCAGCCTGACCTCGGCGACCCGGGTGCCGAAGCGCTCGATCGCGAACACGGTCTCGGCGCCGAGCACGTCCTCGTAGAAAGCGAGATCGCGGGCGACGTCGCGGCTGGGCATATAGAGGAAGTCGAAGGACTCGAGCATCGGGCCAAATCCTGGCAGCACGAGCGGATCGGAGTACGCTCAGCAGGGGAGGCCACTCCACGGACTGAAGAGGACGGTGCCTGACTTCCTGATTTGCCGTCACTGCAACTCAAGGAGTCAGATGAGCACCACCGCCGAACCGCGGCTCACCCTGCACAAGCTCACCACGCTGGTCGGGATGGTCGTTCCGCTGGCCGGCCTGATCGTCGCGATCGTCCTGCTCTGGGATCGCTTCATCGGTCCCACCGAGCTCAGCCTGCTGTTCGCCTTCTACGTGCTCACCTTCATCGGGATCTCGGTCGGCTTCCACCGGCTCTTCACGCACCGCGCTTTTGAGACCTCGAAGCCGGTGCGCTACGTCCTGGCGGCGCTCGGCTCGCTCGCAGTCGAGGGCTCGGCGATCAAATGGGTCGCCGACCACCGCCAGCACCACACCTTCGCCGACGCCGAGGGCGACCCGCACAGTCCCCACGGCGACGGCGGCGCGCTCAAGGGCCTCTGGCATGCCCACATGGGCTGGCTCTTCAGCACCGCCGGCCGGGCGGACAGGCAGCGCTACGCCCCCGATCTGATGGCCGACCCCGGGCTGCGGCTCCTTGACCGCGCCGAGGCGCCGATGCTGCTGGCGTCGCTGGCGCTGCCGTTCGTCCTCGGATACACGCTGACCGGGACCCTCCGCGGCGCCCTCCTCGGCATGCTCTGGGGCGGGCTGGTTCGGATCTTCGTCTGCCACCACGTCACCTTCTCGATCAACTCGATCTGCCACTACTTCGGCCGCAGGCGCTTCGAGACCGACGAGCAATCGGGCAACGTCTCCTGGCTCTCGATCGCGTCCTTCGGTGAGTCGTGGCACCACAACCACCACGCCTTCCCGACCTCGGCCTTCCACGGCCTGCGCAGGCGCGAGATCGACATCGGCGGCCTCGTCATCCGCGCGATGGAGCGCCTCGGCCTGGTCTGGAACGTCGTCCGGATCAGCCCCGAGCGCCAGGCCGCCAAGGCCGTCGGCGCCTAAAACCGCAAAGATGGGTGCGCGATGACCGAGCGCCTGCTCTGTGTAGTCGAGATCCCCAAGGGGAGCCGCAACAAATATGAGCTCGACCACGAGACGGGCGCGATCAAGCTCGATCGCCTCCTTTTCTCGTCGGTTCACTATCCGACCGACTACGGGTTCTTCCCCGACACCTGGGCGCAGGACGACGACCCGCTCGACGCGATGGTCTGCGTCACCGAACCGACCTTCCCCGGTTGCCAGATCGACGTCAAACCGGTGGGCCTGCTTCGCATGCGCGACGACAAGGGCATCGACGACAAGGTCCTCTGCGTGCCGCAGACCGACCCGGGCTGGAACACGTTCGAGGTCCTCGAGGACATCCCCCAGGCGCTGCGCGACGAGATTTCTCACTTCTTCTCGATCTACAAGAACCTCGAGCGAAAACACGTCGAGGTCGACGGCTGGTATCCGCGCGAGGATGCGCTCGCCGAGATCGAGGCTTCGCGAGCCCGCTGGGTTGAGCGGCAGGAGAAGCATTAGGTCGCTCCGGGCTGACGTCGCTAGAGTCTCGGCCGATGGCCGGCGATGAGAACCCACGACGCGAGGACGAATGGCGGGTCGAAGTCAAGCTCGAGGGCGACGAGCAGGGAGCGTCGTTCGGCGATCTGCTGAAGAGCCACAACCTCGATGACGACGCCCGCAAGCGCCTCGGCGGTGAGGTCGTCGTCACCCGCGACGGGCCCCAGCTCTACCTCTATGCCTGGCACGAGCAGAGCGCCCGTGAGGCCGAGCGCGTCGCCCGCGAGCTGCTCGAGGCCGAGGGCCTGGCCGCTGAGGTCGAGCTCAAGCGCTGGCATCCCGACGCTGAGGAATGGAAGATCGCCGACGAGCCACTCCCGGACACGCCCGAGGAGGCGGAGGCCGAGCGCGAGAGCCACGAGGACAGGGCCAGGCGCGAGGCGGCGGCTTCGGGCCACTATGAATGGCAGGTCGTCGCCCACCTTGCCGACCACAGGTCCGCCCGCGATTTCGCCCAGAAGATCGAGCGCCGGGGCCTGCCGGTCAAACAGCGCTGGCGCTACGTGCTGATCGGTGTTCCCACCGAGGACGACGCGATCGCGCTCGGCAGGGAGCTCGAAGGCGAAGTCCCCCCCGGTGGCGAGATCGGCGTCCGCGCCAACCCCAGCGACGTGACGGACCCCGCCTTCATCCTGCTCGGCTCATTGAAGCCGGGCGCGTTGCGCGACCTCGGTCTCTAGGCAGTCGGTGGCGATTGACCCCGCCACCCATCCCGGCGCGGTCAGGCTCAGGGCCGCTGATGCACCGGCGCTCGCCGACTTCTACGAGAGGACGATCGGGCTCGAGCGCCTCGGCGAAGCCGCGCTCGGCGCCGGTGGCCGCCCGCTGGTCGAGCTCGAGCCCGATCCTGGCGCACCTCCGCGGCCGCCGCGGACGACCGGCCTCTTCCACCTCGCGATCCTGGTCCCGAGCCGCGCCGAGCTGGGAGCGGCGCTGCGCCGCGTTGCCGCCGCGGGCTGGGGGCTGACCGGGGCCTCGGACCATCTCGTCAGCGAGGCGCTCTACCTTGATGACCCCGAGGGCAACGGCATCGAGATCTATCGCGACCGCCCGCGCGACGAATGGAACTACGTCGACGGCGAGCTGCAGATGGCGACTCTGCCGCTCGACCTACGGGCGATCGCCGCCGAGGCGCCATCGGAGGCGATGCCGATGTCAGGAGAGACGACGATGGGCCACGTCCACCTCAACGTCGCCGACATCGACGACTCGCGGCGCTTCTATGTCGACACGCTCGGTTTCGATGTGACCGTCGACAGCTACATGGGTGCGCTGTTCGTCTCGGCCGGCGGTTACCACCACCACCTCGGGCTCAACGTCTGGAACGGCCCGGGCGCACTCCCTCCTCCGGTCGGCGCCCGCGGCCTCGCGCACTTCAGGCTCCTCAGCGGCGAGCAGATCGACGACATTGCGGCGCGCCTCGACGCCGGCGGCTATGAGGCGGAACTGGGCGCTGAGCACGTCCAAACGAGTGATCCGGCGGGAAACCGGATCCTGATCGGCTCTTGAGCGTCTAGGAGCCGGCCTGATCCTCGGCCGTGCCGGGCGAGCAGGGCTCGCCGTCGACACCGCCGGACAGGCGCTCGAGCAGGTCGGTGAGTGTCTCGAGCTCGTCCTCCGAGAGCCGGCCGGTGAGCACGCCGTCGACCGCCGCATCGTAGATCGGCGCTGCTGCGAGACAGCGCTCGAAGCCCTCGTCGGTGAGCCTCGCGTAGCTGACGCGGGCGTCCTCGGCGCAGTCGCCCTTCTCGACCAGGCCCTCGGCCATCAGCCGATCGAGCAGGCGCGTGATCCCCGACGGCGAGAGACGGACCGCATCGGCGATGTCGACTCGGCGCATCTGGCGGTCGGGCTCCTTCGAGAGTGTCAGCAGCACCGAGAACTCGGTGACGGCGAGCCCGTGCTTGCCCTCGAGCTCCGTCTGGAGCTCGGCGCGCACCGTCGAGTGCGCGTGAACGAGGCGCCCGAATGCTCGGCTCGCGGAAGTTAGTTGTGGCTGCAATTGTTGTGTCGTCAAGGTTCTGCTATCCTGTTTGTTGCATGATCAAGTTTATCTAAACGACAGGAGAATGCAAATGACTACAGCACAGGAACGTAAGACAAGCATCCCCACCGGCGTCTGGTCCTCAGATCCCGTGCATACGCACATCGGATTCGAGGTCAGCCACGCCGGCGCCACGTTCAAGGGCGATTTCGACGAGTTCGACGCCACGCTCGACAACACGGGCAACGAGCCGAAGCTCAGCGGATCGGTCCCCGTGGCGAGCCTCAAGGTCCGTGACGAGCAGCTCCAGGGGCATCTCGCCTCGCCGGACTTCTTCGACACCGCTCGCTATCCCGAGATTCGGTTCGAGTCCAGCTCGGTCCGGGTAGAAGACGACAAGTTCGTCGTCGAAGGAGAGCTCAGCATCAAAGACGTGAAGAAGTCAGTCGCGGCGCAGGGCTCGATCGCCGAGCAGTCGACGTACCTCGACGGTAAGGAGCATGTCGGTATCGACCTCGAAACCAAGATCGACCGCACCGATTACGGCGTCGACTGGAACGCCGAGCTGCCCAGCGGCGGCAACGCGGTCGGCGACGAGGTCACGCTCACCGTCCACCTCGAGCTCATCAAGGAGGACTAACGATGAGGGTGCTCGGGATATCCGGAAGTCTGAGGCGCGACTCCCATAACTCGAAGCTCCTGCGGGCGGCGGCCGATCTGCTGCCGTCGCCCGCCGAGCTCGAAGTGTTCGAGGGGCTGCGCGAGATCCCGCCCTACGACGCCGACGACGACGTCGAGCCAGCTCCCGAAGCGGTGCAGCGGCTGCGCGAGGCGATTGCCTCCGCCGATGCGGCTCTGATCGCGACTCCGGAATACAACTCTTCGATTCCCGGGCAGCTCAAGAACGCGCTCGACTGGGCCTCCCGGCCGGTCGGCGCCGGCGCCCTGATGGGCAAGCCGGTTGCGGTGATCGGCGCCTCCACCGGTTCGTTCGGCGCCGTCTGGGCCCAAGCCGAGCTGCGCAAGGTCCTCGGCGCCAGCGGCGCCCGCGTGATCGACCGCGAGCTGCCCGTCTCCAAGGCCGACGAGGCCTTCGACGAGACGGGGCATCTCTCGGACCACGAGCTGCGCGAGCGGCTCGAGGAGACCCTCGCCGAGCTCGTCTCCGAGGCCGAGCAGGACGCCGCGGCAACAGCCCGCGTGGCGGCCTGATCGCCTAGCCTGGCTGGGCTTCGGTCAGGACGCGCCCACCGCGCTGAAGTTCGAATGTCGCGGCGCAGCGCTCGCCGGGCAGCCTCTCGAGCACGCCGTCGACGTGCCACCACTCGGCGCGCACCCTCTCGCGGTCGACGTCGACGAGCACGTAGCCGTGGCTCGCCATCTCGCACCAGTGGACATGGTCGAGGGCTTCGACGAAGGCGCGCTCTGACTCCTGCACGATCTCGGCCCGCTGCTCGACGCCGAGCTTCTCGTCGAGGTTCTGCGAGGTGAGGCTCGGAGATGTGACCTCGGGGGCGGCAGGCCGGCCGTCGTCGAAGGTGATCTCAGAGGCGACGCTGACATGGATGTCGGCGCTGAGCACGAGCAGGTCGTCGACCTCGGCGAAGCGCTCGAGCAGCTCGCGGCGCTCGGCCGGGTAGCCGTCCCACTGGTCCTCATCCGGCCCCTCCCCGTCCTCGTCGATCAGCTTCAGCTTCAGCAGGGCGTCGTGGAGCGGCTCGCTGAGGTCGTCGCGCCAGGTGCGGTGCATGATCGAGGGAGAGCCGACGAGGCGCCAAGCTGCGCTCGAGGAGTCGAGCTCGCCGAGGAGCCAGGCCTTCTGCTCGGCGCCGAGCATCGTCCGCGCCGGGTCGCTCATCTGCGGCTCCAGTGCCGGCTGGTCACGGCGGCTGCGGATGTCGAGCAGCATGATGTCGGCCAGCCCTCCGACGCCGACGGTACGGAAGACCCGGCTCGGGTCTCCGGGGTCGGGTCACGGGTCGGCAGCCATTCGGCGCGGGCCTGGAACGCCGCCTCCTTGCGCTCCTCCCAAGGCCCGTGCTTCTCCGGGTCGTGGTTGTCGGCGCCGCCTCGCCAGGCACCGTCGGCGAGCTCGTGATCGTCGAGGGTGGGAATGATCGGCAGCGCCAGGTGCAGGGCCTGGACGTCGGGGTCGGCGTGGTACTGCGCGTAGCGAGTGCGGTAATCGGCGAGGGTGCGGCACTCGTCGCGCGGCTCGAACGGCCGGCCGATGTCCGCGCCCGGCGTCTGCGTCTTCGGCGGCGTGTTCGAGGCCTCGTAGATGTAGTCACCGAGATGGAGCAGGAAGTCGAGGTCCTCGCGCTCGGCGATGCGAGCGTAGGCGTTGAAGAACCCGGCGTTGAACTTCGCGCACGAGCAGGCCGCGAAGCGCAGCCTCTCGACCTCGTCGCCGGGCAGCGTCCGTGTCCGCCCGACCTCGGAGGCCTCCCCGCCGGCCTCGAACCGGTAGTAGTAGACGCCGCCCGGCTCGAGGCCGCCGACGTCGACCTTGACCGTGAAGTCGGCGGCGGGGCTCGCCTCGACCTCGCCCTCGGCGACGATCTCACTCAGCGCCGGGTCGCGGGCGAGCTTCCAGGAGGCGGGCACCGGCTGATCGCCGGCGCTTACCCGGGTCCAGATCACGACCGCGTCGGTGAGCGGGTCGCCGCTGGCGACCCCGTGCGTGAAGACGCCCTCGGCCATCGGCCGAGCCTACTTCAGGGTGCGCTAGCCGGCGGTGGGCTGGCGCGCGGCGGTGGCGAGGAACGCCGCCGAGAGATCCTCGTCGCCGTGCTCCTCCGCGGCGGCCGCGAGGCGGTCGCGGACGAGCTCGAACAAAGGCAGCTCGAGTGAGTGGCGCTGCGCGGCCTCGGTCAGCAGCCGCGCGTCCTTGGCCGCCAGCTCGAGCTTGAACGACGGTTCGAAGTTGCGCTCGATCATCGCCTTGCCCTTGAGCTGGGCGTAGCCGGTGTCCACCGGCCCGCCGCGGATCACCTCGAGGAACTGCGCCGGATCGACCCCGATGCCCTCGGCGAAGCCGATCGTCTCCGCGAGGCCCTCGACCAATGCGGTGAGCCAGCCGTTGACGACGAGCTTCATTCGAGTCCCGGAGCCCGCCGCGCCGAGCCAGTGCGTCTGCGCTCCGACCACGTCGAACACGGGCTGGCACCGCGGCCGCGCCTCCTCGGGACCCGAGGCCAGCACGACGAGCTCACCTTTCTCGGCCGGCTGCTTGGTGCCGGAGACCGGCGCGTCGACGAAGACGAGACCGGCCTGGTCGGCAAGCTGGGCGCAGCGCTCGGTGCCCTCGATCCCGATCGTGCTCATCTGGATCCAGACGGCGCCAGGCTGGGCTCCGGCGAGCGCGCCCTCCTCCCCCTCCATCGTCTCGATGACCGCCTCCGCGTCGCGCAGCATCGTCACGATCAGAGCTCCATTCGCGGCGGCGTCGGCGGGGGTCAGGGCGACCGTGGCGCCGTCGTCCTTCAGGGGAAGCGCCTTCTCCGGCGTCCTGTTCCAGGCACAGATCTCGAACCCGGCCCGGGCGAGGTTCCTCGCCATCGCCAGGCCCATCGTGCTGCCGGCGCCGAGGAAGGCGACCGTGCGCTCGCTGGAAGCCATGACGCCTGCTTACCCCAAAAAGCCGTTGATCAACTCCAGGCTCTCCTCGGGCTTCTCGATGAAGAACAGGTGGCCGGCGCCTTCGATCTCGACCAGGCGCGAACCGGGGATCGCCTCGTGCATGACATTGCTGCTCAGTGGCGGGATCACCCGGTCCTCGTCACCGGTGACGATCAGGGTCGGCGAGGCGATCTCGTGCAGCCGGTCATAGGTGTCATGGCCGAGCGCCGCCTCGATCTGGGCGCGGTAGCCGCCCGGGTCCTGGACGTCACGGGACTTCTTCTCGATGAACGCCTCGAGCAATTCGGCGTCGTAGCCCTCGCTGAAGGCGAGGGGCGCCAGCGCCCGCACTCGCTCGCCCCAGTCCTCGGTCTCCATCGAGAACGCCTCACCGGTCTCGCGTGACTGCGGCGCCGCGTTAGCGACTCCAGCGTGCGTGCCGCCGAGGATCAGGCGATCGACCCGCTCGGGCCAGCCGAGCGCCAGCTCTTGGGCGACCATCCCGCCGAGCGAGATGCCGAAAACGTCGGCGCGCCGGATCCCGAGCTCGTCGAGCAACGCCGCGGCGTCGGCGGCGAGTTGCTTTGTCGAGTACGGCCCCTCGGTCACGGTCGAGTGGCCGCCGCCGCGGTTGTCGTAGGCAATCACCCGGCGCCGGGCGCTGAGCGGCTTCGCCAGTGGGCGCCAGTCGTCGGCGACGGCGGGAATACCGCCGATCAACAACAGCGGCATGCCGGCGCCGTGTTCTTCGTAGTGGAGCTCGATGTCCTCGATCTGGGCAGTGCTCACGCCGCCAAGCTTTCCACGAAGGCGCTCCGGTTTGCCGCCGGCACGCGCGGGTATGCCAACTGACTGGGCTCGCTTGGGGTCCGGAAGCGTGGCGAAAGGAGTTCCCGATGATGCCCGCCGACCTCGCGGCTTCGCCCGCGATGCGGAGATGGCGCGATGAGCTCGAGCTCGTCGATGACGTGATCGCCCAAATCGAACGCCGGCGCATCGGCGTTCACGACAGGCTCGACCGGCTGGCCGAGCGCCGCGACGCGATGTCGGCCGGAGAGCGCGAGGACCACGGCAACGAGATCCGCGAGGAAGGCACCGAGATCGTCGACGAGTTGATGCGGCTCGAGACCGCAGCCTCGCTGACCTGCGGCTTTCTCTCGCTCAGAGCCGAGGAGATGCGCGGGCCTCCGTAATCTGGGGGCCGTGGATCACTCGCCGCACGCGCTCGAGATTTCGGGCCTGAGCAAGCGCTACGCCGACGGGCCGCTGGCTCTTGACGCGCTGGAGTTGAACGTGCCGGCCGGGAGCTTCTTCGGGCTGCTCGGCCCCAACGGGGCCGGCAAGACAACCCTGATCAGCGCCGTCTGCAACCTGGTCCGCCCCACCGCGGGCGAGATCCTGGTCTTCGGCCGTGCAGCCTCGAGTCTCGAGGCCAGGCGCATGGTCGGCGTCTCCGAGCAGGAGCCCAACCTCGACCGCTTTCTCAGCGTCTACGAGACGCTGCTCTACCACGGCGGCTACTTCGGGCTCAGTGGCGCGGAGTCGGCCGAGCGGGCGGAACGCATGATCGACGTCTTCGACCTGCGCGACAAGCGCGACGTGCGGGCGCCACGGCTCTCGGGCGGAATGCGCCGCCGCCTGCTGCTGGCTCGCGCCCTGCTCCACGAGCCGCGCCTGGTGATCCTCGACGAGCCGACGGCGGGGGTCGACCTCGAGCTGCGGTTCGAGCTCTGGCGCTACATCCGCCGCCTGCACGAGCAGGGGACGACGATCGTCCTCACGACGCACTACCTCGAGGAGGCGGAGGAGCTCTGCGAGGAGATCGCGCTGATCGGCGAGGGGCGGATCGTCGCCCGCGATACCGCCGAAGGGCTGAAGCGCCGCTACGACGCATCCACGCTCGAGCAGGTCTACATGAAGACCGTCGCCTCGGGCCGGCTTACGGAGGCGGCCGCCTGATGGCACGCCCGTGGGTCGGCTTCTACTGGCTCTGCCGCCGCGAGTGCCACCGGGTGCTCAAGCTCTGGACCCAGACGACTCTGGCGCCGGTGGTCTCGTCGCTGCTATTCATCGTCGTCTTCGGATTCTCGTTCGGCAACCGCATCAACCAGGTCTCGGGCGTCGACTACCGCGTCTTCATCGTCCCCGGCCTGATCGCGATGGCGATGGCCCAGGCGGCCTACTCGAACAATGCGAGCACCGTCTACCAGGGTCGCAGCGACCGGTTCATCGACGACGTGCTGTCGGCGCCGATGCACGCGTGGCAGATGAACATCGGCTTTTTAGCCGGCGGCGCCTTCCGCGCGCTGCTGATCGGCGGCGCGCTCGCCGCCGTCGCCGTGCCGGTCACCGGAGCGCCGATCGACCAGCCCGTCCTTCTGGTCCTCGCCGTAGTGCTCCTGGTCATCGGCTTCGGCTCGCTGGGGACGATCGTCGGCATCTACGCCGAGAGCTTCGACCACACGTCGTTCATCAACAACATCGTCATCCTGCCGCTGACCTTCCTCGGCGGTGTCTTCTACTCGGTCGACCGGCTGGGCGAGCCGTGGAAGCAGATCTCCCACGCCAACCCGTTGTTCTACGTCGTCGACGCTGTACGGCACGGATTTCTCGGGACATCCGAGGTCGGCGCTGGGATCTCGTTTACCGTGCTCGCTGCGATGGCGCTGGCGCTGCTCGCCTGGTCGCAATACCTGTTCTCGACGGGGCGCAAACTCAAGGCCTGAGCCAAAAATCCGGGCCCGTGAAGGCCCGGCGGTACATTTTGATCCGTGGAATTGCAACGCCTCAACCCACAGCCGGCCCCGCGCGACCCCGTCGCCGACAGCCCGATCCATCCCGGCTCGGGCCGGGGCACGGGGCTGTGGAAGAGGATCCGCGGCTGGATCGTCGCCGCCGGCGTGCTGATCGCCAACTTCGCGGCGAAGATCAAGGTGCTGCTGCTTCTGCTGCCGAAGCTGAAGCTGTTCACGACCTCGGCCACGATGCTGGTATCGGTCGCGGCCTACTCGCTGATCTGGGGCTGGACCTTCGCTCTCGGCTTCGTGATCCTGCTCCTGGTCCACGAGATGGGCCATGTGTTCCAGCTCCGGCGCGAGGGCATTGAGGCCTCGGCACCGATGTTCATCCCCTTCCTCGGCGCGATGATCTCGGCCAAGTCGATGGGCGACGACGCCGCAGCCGAGGCGCGGGTCGGGCTCGCGGGCCCGGTGCTCGGCTCGCTGGCGACCCTGGTTCCGCTCGGGATATGGCTGGCGACCGGCAACGAGTTCTGGCAGGCGCTCGCCTTCACCGGCATGCTGATCAACCTCTTCAACCTCTTGCCGGTGCTCCCGCTGGACGGGGGGCGAGCGATGGCGGCGCTCTCGCCGTGGGTCTGGATCGCGGGCTTCGCGGCGCTGATCGCGCTCACGGTCCTCTTCCCCAACCCGATCCTGCTTTTGATCCTTCTGTTTGGCGGGCTCGAGACCTGGCGCCGCTTCAAACAGCGGAACTCACCCGAGGGGCGGGAATACCACCGGATTCCGGCCCGGACCCGCGTGCTGGTCGCGGTCGTCTATCTGGGACTTGCCGCCGCCCTCGGCTTCGGCGTCTCGGCGACGCACCTCGAGCGCAGCCTCTAGCCCTCGAGCCCTAAACGGGCAGCTTCTGCGCCTTCTTCTTGCACTTCTTGCGGGCCTTTGAGGTCTTCTTCTTCTTGCATTTCTTCAGTGCTGCGGCGCGCTGACCGGTTGCAGCGGCGGACGGTGTCGGAGGCGTAAGCGGCGGAGTCACCTCGGCGTATGTCGCGTGGGTCGCGGAGCAGGTGGAGGTCTCGGGACCGAGTGTTGCGGTGGCGTAGAAGTCCGTGGTCGAGTTGTCGGCGACGCTCACTTGGAGGCCGGCCGATCCGAAGTCGGACGCCGTGCCTGTCGCGGCAACACTTCCGCTGCAACCGCTCGCGGTATAGAGCTTCACCGTCGTCGAGGCCTGTGCGGTCCCGATGATGTGGGGCGAGTTGTTGTTCGAGCCCGACGGCGGATTGGTCGAGCTCACCGTCGGCGCCGCCGGTATCACGCTGACCTCGGCGTAAGTGACGTGCGTTGGGGAGCAGCGAGAGGTGTCGGAGCCGAGCGTGGCAGTCGCATAGAAATCGGTGGTCGAGTTGTCCGCGACGCTCACCGGGAGTCCGGTGGTCCCGAAGTCGGCGGCGGTTCCCGTTGCGGCGAGAGCTCCGGTGCAATCGCTCGCCGTGTACAGCTTCACGGTCGTCAGGGCCGGCGCTGCGCCGATGATCAGGGGCGAGTTGTTGTTCGAGCCCGACACCGGGTTGCTCGAGGTCACGGTCGGAGCCGCAGGGACGACGGTGATGGTCGCGGTGGCCAGGTTCGTCCCGGCAGGGGTCGTGCCCCCGGAAGAGGAGGCGTCGTCGATGCTGGCGTCGTCGATGATCCCAGACGCGATCCGGTGCTGGGTACCGCCCGCGAGGGGTGTCGACGAGTCGTAGCCGTGAACGAAGAGATCGCCCTGGTTCGTCGATGCCGTGTTCCCGGTGAAGGTCGAACCGTAGACCGACACGGTGCCGTTGAGGTCGAAGATCGCACCGCCGATGCCACTTCCTGCGTTCGCCGTGCTGGTACCGCCGCTTGCCGTGTTCGTGCTCAGCGTCGAGTCCACGACCGTGACGACGCCCTGCATGTTGAAGATCGCGCCGCCGAGGCCGGCGCCGCCGCCGCCGACTCCCGTGGAGTAGGGGCCTCCGGTGCCGCCCCCGAAGCCGCCCGGGCCTGTCCCGTCGGCCCCGCCGCCGCCATAGCCGCCGCCGCCGCCACGCTGGGCGTCAGTCGCGCCGGCATTGCCACCGACGCCGCCGCCCGCGCCAAAGCCGCCGCCGCCGCCGGCGGATCCGCCGCCGCCGCCGCCGCCGACACCGCCGCCGCCCGGGCCGTTGCCCGAGCCTGCGTTCCCGCCGCCGACGCCGAAACCGCCGCCGGGGCCGCCGAGGCCGCCGTGGAATGGGTTATTGCTGTAGTTACCGGCGCCCCCACCCGCACCGTCCCCGGTCGCACCACCGGTGCCCACGACCCCGCCGGCGATGAGAAAGCCGGAGTAGCCTGACCTGCCGGCCCCGCCGAGTCCGGAAGGCGAGGTGCCCGACTTCCCGCCGGGCCCGCCGTTGACGCCGCTCCCATCGAAACCGTCGTTCGCGGCGAAATCGCCGCCGCCGCCGCCGCCCTGATCGGTGCCCACGCCGGGGCTACCACCCGACGCTCCAGCGAAGCCGGCGACGCCAAACCCGCCGCCGGTGCCGCCGGCGTTCGGGGCGTCCTGGCCAATCCCCGCGCCGCCAGAATGACCGCTGCCGAAAGCTCCCGCATCGCCACCATCGGCGGCGTTACCGCTCAAGGTGACGCCCCTCATGGTCAGTGTTCCCTGATTGAAGATCGCCCCGCCCATACCGGCGCCACCGCCTCCGAGGTACGAATCGCCGCCTTCCGCACGGCCGGCCGAGACCGTCAGGTCGTGCAAGGCCAGCTGGCCCGGTCCTGGCGTCGTGTAGCCGAGGGTCTCTGGGCGAGTCGGGTCGGCGCCGACGAAGAAGAGGCGGTAGTTGGCCACTCCGGAACGCGTGATCGTCGAGCCGTGGCCCTCGATCGTGACGTTAGAGGAGATCGCGGGCAAACCCGAGGGGCCGTACCAATCGTGATTGGTGTCGGCGGGTGGGTTCGCGATCGAGTAATTGCAACTAGACGCCAGGTCGAGCGTGTCAGGCCCTGCGCTCGTGTTTGCCGTGTCGATCGCCGTCGAGAGCGCGGCGGGGTCGCAGATGACTGGAATCGTCGCGGCGCCCGCGGGAGCGGCGAAGGCGCCGAAGCCGAGCATTGCCGCCGTGCCGGCGGTGGCCAGCGCCGCGCGAAAAGTGAGCAACCGCACCTGAGTCAATTCCATCCCCTTCCTTGGGGAATCCGGCTATAGGCGGTTGCGGTTAAGTCCCGAGGCTTTCCAGCGGCCGTCCCTAGCGATGTCTGGCGAAGGTAGCACGCCCCGGGGCCGCACCGGCCGTATCGCGACGCGCCGGCTCGGTGAATCAAAAGGGCGGCTCGCGGGCCGCCCTTGTCGATTTGATGGAGACGGTGGGAATCGAACCCACGTGATCGGCGTCATGTATGAACGGCGTCTACAGGTTTAGCCGGCGCTTTGATCTCGCTCTCCGGGTTCCGCTGCCGACAGGAGATCCTGGAGAGCCAAGTCCCTTTGATTTCCCC
>JAWVFN010000031.1:0-6933 GCA_033855935.1 Solirubrobacterales bacterium
GGTCCAGGAGAAGCGGGGGATGCTGAAGGTCTGGAACGCCTGCCTCATCGTCGGCACCTTCTCGATGGCGCTGCTGGGGACGTTCCTCGTCCGCTCCGGGGTCCTGCAGTCGATCCACGCCTTCGGCGACAACACCGTCGGCCCCTACATCCTCGGGCTGATCGGGGTCGTCGTGATCGGCTCGACCGCGCTGATCATCTCCCGGGTCGACGAACTGCGGACGCCGAAGCGGATCGACTCGCTGATCTCGCGCGAGGCCGTCTTCCTGATCAACAACCTGCTGCTCGTAGGCATGGTCGCGCTGATCTTCTGGGGCACCTTCTTCCCGCTGATCTCGGAGGCCTTCACCGGCACCCGCTCGTCGCTGGCGAGCCCCTGGTTCGACCGCTACGTCACGCCGGTGGCGCTGCTGCTCGTTCTGTTCACCGGCATCGGGCCGCTCGTCGCCTGGGGCCGTTTCGGCGCGGCCGCCGCCCGGCGGGTGCTGATCTGGCCGACGGTCGCGGCGGGGATGGCCCTCGTCGCCCTGCTCGCCCTCTCCGACACCGGCGGCCATCCGTGGGCGCTGGCGCTGTTCTGCCTCGCGGCGTTCGCGCTGACTGCGCTCGCCCAGGAGTTCTGGCGGGCCGGGTCCGCGCGCCGCTCGCTGACCGGCGAGCCGACGCCCGTCGCCCTCGCCAAGGGGATCGCCCGCAACCGCCGCCGCTATGGCGGCTACCTCGTCCACGCCGGCATCGCGGTGCTGCTAATCGGCATCGCCGCCTCCTCGAGCTTCCAGACCAACAAGGACCTGCGGCTCGACGTCGGCCAGAGCGCCGACGTCGGCAACTACCGCGTCACCTACGAGCGGCCGACGGTCGACGTCGCCAACGAGCGGATCGCCTTCGGCGCCGTCCTCAACGTCACCAAGGGCGGCAAGCAGTACGCGGTGGTCTCGCCGGCTCGCAACTACTACCCGAGCCAGGACCCGACGCTGGGGCCGATCGGCCGTTTCTTCAACGGCGACGCGACCAGCGAGGTCGGGCTCAAGCCGGGGGCGGGCCAGGATCTGTGGACCGCCTTCCAGCCCGATCTCAAGGCGCTCGAGGGCCCGATCAAGCGCGCCAACCGCAAGTTCGCCGACTCCGGTCCCGACGTCCAGGGGCTGTTGATCGCGGCGATCGCCCAGAGCTACCTCAACGATCCAGCTCCGGCGACCTTCCGCGTGATCATCAATCCGCTGATCAGCTGGCTCTACATCGGCGGCCTGATCGCGATCGGCGGGGCGCTGATCGGGCTCTGGCCTTCGGCGGCGGCCCGCCGCCGGGTCACCGCGGCGTCGGCCGCGCGGATCGCCCGCGGGCTCTCGCGGGCTTAGCGGGCCCGACTAGCCTGCCCCTCCAATGGAGTTGCTCCTCGCCCTGATCCTGCTGCTGGTCGTCGCCGCCTTCGTGATGGCGCCGCTTTGGCGCCGACCCGAGCCGGCCGACCCCGGCCAGGCGCGCAAGTCCCAGCTCGACGAGCTCGAGGCCCAGAAGGAGGCCAAGTACCGCGAGATCCGCGACACCGAGCTCGATCGCGCCACCGGCAAGCTCTCAGAGGACGAGTTCACCCGCCAGGACGCAGAGCTGCGCGGCGACGCGCTCGAGATCCTCGACCAGATCGACCGCACCCGCAAGCGGGACGACGAGAGCCCGACTCCCTAAACTTCCGCGCGATGGCAACCTTTCTCAGCGTTATCCAGGTGGCGATCTCCGTGATCGTGATCTTCCTGGTCCTGCTCCACTCGGGCAAGGACGCGGGCCTCTCCGGCGCCTTCGGAATCGGCGGCGCCGGCGGCGGCATCGGCGGCGGCTCGATGGTGGAGCGCAACCTGACCCGAGCCACGATCTTCTTCTCGGTGCTGTGGGCGCTGAACGCCATCGTCCTCTTGCGGATTTAGCGCGACCTCCGCTAGTTGCGCTGGGTCTGTTCCTCGTCGCCGTCCTCGGCGGTTGTGGCGGCGGCGGCAACACCGCGTCGACCCGGGGCACCGCGGCCCTGTCGCGGGCCGGAGGGGGCGGCACTCTCGTCTACACGCTGCCGGCGCTGCCCAACGACCTCGACCCGCTCGCCGCGAGCTCGCGCGACGCCAGGCTCGTCACCCGGCAGATCCACGAGCCGCTGGTCGCGAGTCTCGCGGGGCCCTATGACGACAGCTCGCGGCGCCCCGGGCTTGCGCAGTCGATCCACCCGTCGCCGAATCAGACGATCTGGACCCTGCGCCTCCGCGACGGCGTCAGCTTTACCGACGGGACGTTGTTCAGCGCCTCGGCGGTGCTCGCCAACGCGCGACGCTGGCAGTCGCTGGCGGCGGGGAGGGAGCTGCTGCCCAGCCTCTTCGCCGTCGACGCCCCGCGACCCGACGTCGTCCGCTTCTTCTTCAACCGGCCGACGCCGGACCTGCCCCGGCGTCTCTCGTCGCCCCAGCTCGGGATCGTCGCGCCGGAGTCGCTGAAGCCGGCGAGCGGCGAGTCGGCGCGCGTCGCTGGAGGTGGCATCGGCACCGGGCCGTTCGAGCCGACCCGCACGGTCACCGGCGAGCTCGTCCTCACCCGCAACCCGTCGTGGTGGGGAACGCCGCTCGGGCTCGGGCCGGCGCTCGACTCGATCGACTTCCGGGGCGTCTCGGGGGCGGCTGAGCGCATCGCGCTGCTGCGAGGGGGACAGGCCCAGGTCGCGGGGTCGATTCCCGACACCGACCTCGACGCCATCGCCGCCGACCCGTTGCTGACTTCGATCCCGGGCGGTATCGGCATGGAACGCTCGGTCCGCGGCATCGACTCAACCGAGCCGATCTCGTTCTCGAGCGTCTGGCTGACGACGATCCGGCCGGGCTAGGGCGTTAGGACTCCAGCTCTGCGCGCACCGCGGCGGCCATCGTCCGGCCGGCGATCGCGAGCGATTCCGTGTCGCGCATCGCGCGGCTGAACAGGAAGCCGCCCTCGAGCAGGCTGAGCATCATGAAGGCGAGTTCACGCGCCCGGCCGGCGGCGATGCCGGCGAGTTCGAAGCCCTTCGTCGCCCAGTCGATCCAATGCTCGAAGACGTTCGCGGTCGCCTGCCGCAGGGGCTCGTTGGTGCTCGCCACCTCGAGCGCGACCGTCGCGATCGGGCAGGCGTCGGCGTAGTCGGTGTCGATCAAGGTCTGGGCGGCGCCGGTGAAGCACGCCTCGACGGCGCTGACCGGATCGGCCTCGGCCGCCATCACCTGCGTCACCAGGTCCTCGTAGAAGCTGCCGGCGAGCCGGATCGTCTCGGCGCCGAGCTCCTCCTTGCCGCCGGGAAAGAAGTGGTAGATCGAGCCGAACGGCGCCTTCGACGCGTCGGCGACCTGCTTGATGCCACTCGCGTTGTAGCCGCGCTCCATGAACAGCGCCGCGTTCGCCGCGAGGATCCGCTCCTTCGTCTCAGCAGCCATCGAAATAGGATAGCCTCTTCTAGAACGATCTTTCTAGTTTGGAGCCGACATGAGGAGATTCGCGATGAGCCAATGGATGAGTGACCACGACAACCGGATCAAGCTGCTGCGAGGACTGATCGCGTTCAGCGTCCTCTCGACCGCGACCCACTTCACCCACAACTTCTTGAACGTCTCCGACTATCCGCAGTCGTCGCTGCTGCCGAACTCGACCGTGCAGGTCGCCGTGATCATTTCCTGGCCGCTGCTGACCGGCGCCGGTCTCTACGGCTATCAGCTCTACAAGCAGCGCCGCTACCAGACCGCCAACCTGCTGATCGCCCTCTATTCGGGCCTCGGCATCGCCACCCTCGGCCACTTCACCGCCGGCAACCCGCAGATCCCACCGTTCTTCTACGCGACGATCTTCACCGACGCCCTCGCCGGGCTCTCCTTGCTCGCCTTTGCCCTCTACTCGGTCCGCGAGCCGCTGGCCGAGCCCGAACCAGCAGCGACGTAGGTTCAGGCCCGCCGGGCCGCGGGTGAGGGCCAGTCGCGCCAGTGAAAACGACTTGCTTCCCGGCTTCAGTTAGTGCCGCTTTGCATGGGAAGCGGGTGTACGCTCAGCGCCGTCCGAAGCCAGCTCGAGCCCTGGTTTCACGCGGAGTTCGAGACCGTGGCCGACCCGAAGATGATGCCGGTTGGAAATCTCCCCGGTGAGGTCGATGAGAAATCATTGAGCTGGACCGTCCGGGGGATTGACGGGTTCGTCAGCGCCTGGACCGAGTTCTTGACGGCTTGGGAGGCCTGGGTTGTCGAGCCGATCGAATTCATCGACCTCGACGAGGACCGGGTGTTCGTCCTGACCGAGATTCGCGGGCGCTCGAAAACGCACCAGGTAGAGATGGCGGTCGAGAGTGGCAACGTCGTGACCCTGAGGGATGGCAAGGTCGCCCGTCTGCAGTTGTTCTTCGAACGCCGGGCCGCCCTCGAAGCCGCCGGGCTTTCGGAGTAGCCGGACGACAAGCGGCGGTTTTCAGCTGATCCCTACGGAGCCACCTGAGCACCGGCTGGCTGGGCTTGTTGCGAGATACTGAGGCCAGTGGTAGCCACGAATCTTGACGTTGTGCGCTCGATCTATGCGGCGTGGGAGCGAGGCGACTTCAGCGCAAGCGATTGGGCGGACGAAGAAATCGAGTTCGCCGTCATCGGTGGGCCGAATCCGGGCACGTCGACGGGGCTGGCCGGCATGGCGCGACTCTGGGCCGGAGTCCTGAACACATTTGAACGGGCGTATTCGACGGTCGATGAGTACCGAGAGCTGGACGATGAGCGCATCCTTGTCCTCTATCGAAACTACGGGGTTGGGAAGGTGAGTGGGCTCGAGGTCTCCCGCCTCGGGGCAACCCAAGCGAGTCTCTTTCACCTGCGCGACCAGAAGGTCACGAAGCTGATCATTTGGTGGGGTCGGGAACGCGCCCTCGTGGACCTTGGCCTCGGCCCAGAGAGCGACGCAGCCGATCCGTAGGGCCGAGCGCACTCTAGAAAGCGCCGCTTCCCAAGCAAAGCGGCAGAGTTACGCGGGGTCCGCGGCTTAGCCTGACTCGATCGCGGCGAGGGCCTCCTTGACGGGGCCGAACATCCGCCATTCGGTGACCTTGCCGCCGTCCAGCTTGAACGCGTGGGCAAAGTTCTCCTCTATGCGGATCCCGCTGCCCTCGGCGACGCCGCTCTCGCGCACGTCCACCACCACGTAGTCGCCGGCGTCGATGAACGTGACCGGCTCGGTCGAGTACTCCTTCCAGCCGGAGTACCAGTTGCCCAGATACACGCCGATGCCCGCCATCCCCTCGTAGACCGGCTCGACGCCTGGTTCTTCCGGCCGGGGATAGAGCTTGACGTCCTCGTCGAATAAGGCGCTCCAGCGCTCGAGGTCGCCGGCGCTGAGGGCTTCAGAGGCGTTGCGGATGACGTCGACGTTCTCCTGCGACACGCCCTGAAGTATCCCCTTCCCATGCAAAGCGGGTGTTTAAGCTCAGGATTCAGTTCCGCTGCGAAATTGGTACCTCATCGGTACCTCGTCGGAGAGTGCGGCACCGAGTTGATCGGCGTGGCCGCCGGCAAAAGGGCGGAACTGCAGGCCTTCTTCAATGCGGCTGAGAGGAGTCGAACCTCCACGGCCCGCTAGGGCCACAAGGCCCTCAACCTTGCGCGTCTACCAGTTCCGCCACAGCCGCCTGTGGTGATCGGGTGATGAGGTGCGGTGAGTCTAGAGGGGACGCGAGGGCGGGCGCAGGCGTTCGTTCGTGTCCGGACGACGACTTGAAAACGTCCGCTGGCCCCGCTACTCTCCCGAACGTGTGTTCGACGCACGCAATCGGAAAGCAAACTGAAGTGGCCACGGAGGTGGTGAGTTAGATGGACATCAAGCAGGACCTGAGCAAGCGGCAGCGCGAGATCTTCGAGTTCATCCGCAGCTATCTCTCCAGCCACGGTTACCCGCCTACGGTGCGCGAAATCGGCAAGGCGGTCGGCCTGCACTCGTCTTCGACCGTGCACGCCCACCTCGCCAAGCTCGAGGGCCTGGGCGTCCTCAAGCGCGACCCGACCAAGCCGCGCGCGATCGAGGTCTTGATCGAGAAGGCCAAGCGCGTCGCCCGGCCCGGCGTGCCCCTAGTCGGCAGCGTCGCGGCCGGCGAGCCGGTGCTCGCCGAGGAGAACATCGAGGAGTACATGGAGGTCCCGAGCGTGATCGGGGGAGAGGGGGGCGACTACGTCCTCCGGGTCCGCGGCGACAGCATGGTCGACGCCGGCATCATCGACGGTGACTTCGTCGTCGTCCGGCCCGCCGACACCGCCCGCAATGGCGAGATCGTCGTCGCGCTCGTCGGCGAGGACGAGGCCACGGTCAAACGCTACTTCCGCGAAAAGGACCACGTGCGGCTTCAGCCCGAGAACAAGTCGATGAAGCCGATCCGAAGCCGAGAGGTAAGCCTGCTCGGCAAGGTGGTCGGGATGTTCAGGAGCGTTCGATGAGCGCCCTGGCCCTGGAGCAACGCCCTCAGCTGCAACCAATCGCGCCGCGGCTGTTCGAGCCCGCCGGGTCGACGCTCGAGGACCTCGTCCTCAGTGCTTGGGAGGACCTGGCTGCCGACGGCCGCGCCGAGTGCCCTGTTTGCGGAGGCGAGATGTCCCCGCCCGGTTGCAGCGATTGCGGTTCACAGCTGAGCTGACGGAGTCCTAGCCCCGTCAGCTCGGCTGCCCGCTTGAGTGAGGAAATAGGAAAGGCCCCCGATTGGGGGCCTTTCCCGTAGTGAGCCTGTAAGCCGGATCCTGTCGTGGGCAACCATCCATCTGAGCAGCTACCTGGACCTCAGCGGGCACCTCAACGGTCCTGTTTGCCTTGCACCTGGCGGGGTTTACCTCGGCCGCCGCGTCACCGCGACGCCGGTGCGCTCTTACCGCACCATTTCAACCTTGCCTGTTCGCGACTCACGTGTGGCCGCGCCATCGGC
>JAWVFN010000032.1:0-3904 GCA_033855935.1 Solirubrobacterales bacterium
GGCAAGGAGTTCGGCGAGGAGATCGCCCAATTAGTAGACGGTGTGACCAAGCTGACCGAGATCACCTTCAAGAGCCGCGACGAGCACCAGGCCGAGAACTACCGCAAGATGATGGTCGCGATGGCGAGCGACGTCAGGGTGATCCTGATCAAGCTCGCCGACCGGCTCCACAACATGCGCACCCTCGGCGCGCTGCCCAAGCAGAAGCAGATCGAGAAGGCGCGCGAGACCCTCGAGATCTACGCGCCGCTTGCCCACCGGCTCGGCATCCACGCGATCAAGTGGGAGCTCGAGGACCTCTCGTTCTCGACGCTGCACCCGCGCAAGTACGAGGAGATCAAGGCGCTCGTCGCCCAGCAGCGCGCCGAGCGCGAGCGCTACGTCGAGTCAGCCGGCAAGTTCCTCTCCAAGGAGCTGTCGAAGGTCGGCGTCGAGGCCGAGATCTCGGGGCGCGCCAAGCACTTCTATTCGATCTACACGAAGATGACCCGCAAGGGCCGCGAGTTCAACGAGATCTTCGACCTGACTGCGATGCGCGTCCTCGTCGGCTCGGTCAAGGACTGCTACGGCGCAATCGGGATCATCCACTCGATCTGGAAGCCGCTGCCCGGGCGGTTCAAGGACTTCATCGCGATGCCCAAGGCCAACATGTACCAGGCCCTGCACACGACGGTGATCGGCCCCGAGGGCCAGCCGCTCGAGATCCAGATCCGCACGCCGGACATGCACGAGCTCGCCGAGTACGGAATCGCCGCCCACGTGATCTACAAGGAGGGCGGCGACTCCGAGGACGCCGAGAAGCAGAAGATGACCTGGCTGCGGCAGCTGATCGAGGCCGAGAAGGATCAGGACCCGAAGGAGTTCCTCGAGGCGCTCAAGGTCGACCTGTTCGAGGACGAGGTATTCGTCTTCACGCCCCAGGGCGAGGTCAAGAACCTGTCGGCGGGCTCGACGCCGCTCGACTTCGCCTACGCCGTCCACACCGACGTCGGTCACACCTGTGTCGGCGCCAAGGTCAACGGGAAGATGGTGCCGCTCCATTACCAGCTGAAGAGCGGCGACATCGTCGAGGTCCTCACCGCTAAGCAGGGCCGCGGGCCCTCGCGCGACTGGCTGAAGCTGGTCCGCACCACGCGCGCCCGCAACAAGATCCGCGCCTGGTTCACGCGCGAGCGCCGCGAGGACGCCGAACGCAAGGGCCGCGAGGCGCTGCAGTCGGCGATGAAGAAGAACGGCCTGCCGCACTCGCGCATCGCGGGCTCGGCGCTGTTCGCCGACGTCATCCGCGAAATGGGCTTTCGCAAGGCGGACGACTTCTACATCGCCCTCGGCCAGGCGAAGATCTCATCGAAGGTCGTCGTCAACAAGCTGATGCAGCGGCTGAAGGCCGGCGAGGCGGTCGCCGACGACGCGCCGCTCGAGGGTCTGATCCACGGCCGCGACGACGACGCCCGCCGCACCCTCGATGCCGAGAACTTCGGGATCAAGGTCAAGGACGTCGACCAGGTCGCCGTGCGGCTCGCAAAGTGCTGCCGCCCCGTGCCCGGCGACGAGATCGTCGGCTACGTCTCGCTCGGCCGCGGGATCACGATCCACCGCGAGGACTGCCGCAACCTCAAGGCCCTGCGCCGTGCCCCAGAACGATTCACCGAGGTCGACTGGGATGGGGCGGGGGAGGCGTCTTATCGGGTCGAGCTCCAGGTCGATGCCTGGGACCGCACCCGCCTGCTCGAGGACCTCTCCCGGACGTTCGCCGAGGCCGGCGTCAACATCCTCGAGGCGACGTGCTCGACCCGGCACCCGATGGTCAAGAACCGCTTCGTGGTCGAAGTCGGGGACACCGAGCAACTCAAGGGGGCGATCGCGCGCCTGCGCAATGTCGACTCCGTCTTCGATGCATACAGAGTTACGCCCGGCGGCTGAACGGTCGCTACTCTCGCGTAATGGCGGACTTGAAGGGTGTCGGGCGTGTAGGGCGTGCGGGAAGGCTGCTTGGCGCAGCCGGTGCGTGCGCGGCACTGCTCGGGCTCGGCCCGCTCGCGGCCGGGGCGGGCGCCGCAAAGACGCGTGTCGCGGTCGGCACGACCAGCCTCACCGGGGCGAACATGCCCGGCACGGCCCAGGCTAACTGCCCCCGCGGCACCGTCGCGATCTCGGGCGGCTTCGGCCAGACGCCGCCCGCGGATCTCACCTCGGGTCACTACGTCAACGTCCACGACTCACACCGCTTCGGCGCCCGAGCGTGGAAGGTGAGCGGCGTCCAGTACGGCAGCGCCACCAGCACGCTGACCGCCTACGCCTACTGTCGGGCGCAGAAGAAGCCGAAGCAGGTCGTCAAGAGCTTCCCGCTGCTCGCCGCCGCGCGCTATGAGGCGACCGCGGTCGCGACCTGTCCCGGAGGCCTGCACCCGATTTCGGGCGGCTTCACCGTTCCGCAGCTGATCGGCTCGACCTCGACCTTCCTCACCCAAGCAACGATTCTCGGCAAGCACCAGTGGGTCGTTCACGGCGTCCGCAGCAGCACCTCTGCCAGCTCCGACGGCGTCGTGACTGCCTACGCGTATTGCGCCAAGGGCAAGCGTCCGAAGGCGGTCACCAAGACTGTCGCGGCCCTCTCGGCGATCACCCCGAAATCTCCATTCGCCGCCGACACCTCGGGCTGCCCCAAGGGCACCCATCCGATCTCGGGAGGGCTGCGCGCGCCCTACACCCAGTCCGGCACCAATCGCGGCGTTCCCGTGGTCACCGATTCGCTGCTGATCGGCAGCGCCTGGCGCGTCGCCGCCCTGCCGTTCGGCGGCGCCGACGGCATCCCGATCTCGCTCGGCGCGATCGTCTACTGCCGCTAGGCACCTAGACCGCGGCGCGGATCTTCTTCGCGACCGCGGCCATTTCGGTCTCGCTCTTGTACTTCGTTCTCGGCCAAAAGAAGCCGCGCAGCCCGTCCTTGGGTTTGCGGGGCACGATGTGCACATGGATGTGGGGGACGCTCTGGCTGACGACGTTGTTGAGCGCGACGAACGACCCAGGCTTCTTCATCGCCTTGGGCACGGCGCGGGAGAGCGTCTGAGCGGCCGAGAACAAGGGCCCGACGAGCTCGTCGGGGAGGTCGCCGAGCGTCTCGTAATGGTCGCGGGTGACGAGCAGCGAGTGGCCGGGGAACAGGGGGCGGTTATCGAGGAAGGCGAGCGTGTGCTCGTCCTCGTAGACGACGTGCGACGGCTCCGAGCCGCCGGCGATCGCGCAGAAGGGGCAGTCGGGATCGTTCAAGCGACGAGCGTAAGGGCCCGAGGCTCTATGCCGATTTCGGCCTCGGTGAACTCGCCGATGTAGTCGCCGTCGACCTGGATCGGAAAGTGGCGCGGGTTGCCGTGGGCGTCCTTCGAAACCGACTCGACGCGCGCCTCGGTCAGGTCCTGGAAGCCCTCGATGTGGCGGTGCTTGCTGGCCTTGAGCCGGTCGTTGAGCACGCGCGCGGCGATGCTCGGCATGTCGCGCTGCTTCGCGCGCTCGAGCACCGCCGCCGAAAGGCGGCCGTTGGAGAGCTCGGCCCCGTCGGCGATCCGCACCGGGCGCTCGCCGAAATAGGTGAACGGGTCCGAGTTCTGGAAGATCGCGGTGACTCCCTCGGCCCGCTCGCCCTTGGTCTCCATCGCGACGCGGACGGGGTTGCGCAGGTACTCGCGGTAGAAGCCCGAGACCGCGGCCCAGGTGTAGTACCACTGGCCGGCTCGCGCCTTCAGCTTCGGGTGGGCGTCGACGCGACGGACGACACTGGCGTCGAGGCCCGCGCCGCAGGCGAAGACGAAGCGGCGGCCGTTGACGGTGCCGAGGTCGATCCGCTTCGGCCTGAAGTCATCGGCGAGCCCGATCAGGTGCTCGGTCGCGTCGACGACATCGGTCG